>JAJCYE010000121.1 GCA_029263075.1 Actinomycetes bacterium | reverse complement strand
GGTGTTCGGCCAGAAGTTCGGGCGCATGTAGTCGGAGGCCGGGCCTTGGGCCACCTCCAGCGCGTACTCGGCCAGCTCCTGCTTAGCGGTGCGCCAGGTGAAGTAGGTGTAGCTCTGGCTGAACCCGACCTCCGCCAGGCGAGCCATCATCTTCGGGTGGGTGAACGCCTCGGCCAGGAACAACACGTCGGGGTGTTTGCTTTGGATCTTGCGGATGACCCACGCCCAGAAGGCCAGCGGTTTGGTGTGAGGGTTGTCGACGCGGAAAAACTTGACGCCCCGCTCGATCCAGAACTCCAGCACATCGCGGCACTCCCGCCACAAAGCGTCCCGATCTTCGTCCTTGTCCGGCCAGAAGTTGATGGGGTAGATGTCCTGGTACTTCTTCGGCGGGTTCTCGGCGAACTTGATCGATCCGTCGGGGCGGCGGTGGAACCACTCGGGATGGTCGGTGACCCAGGGGTGGTCTGGGGAACACTGCAGGGCGTAGTCGAGGGAAATCTCCATCCCCAAGGCGTGAGCCTCCTCCACCAGGGCGTCAAATTCTTCGAAGGTGCCGAGACCGGGATCGATGGCCGTGTGGCCCCCGGCGGCCGAGCCGATGGCCCACGGGCTGCCCACGTCGTCCGGGCCCGGGGTGGTGGTGTTGTTCTTACCCTTGCGATCGGTGACGCCGATCGGGTGGATGGGGGGGAGGTAGATCACGTCGAACCCCATCTCCGCGAGGGCGGCCAGCCGTTTGGTGGTCCCCGCGAAGCCGCCGTTAGATCGGGGGAACAACTCGTACCACGAGCTGAACAGGGCTCGGGGGCGGTCTACCCACAGGGGCATGGAGGACGAAATGCTGAGATCCTTCTTGGCGGGCGTGGCCCGGAGCACGGCCAATACCTCCGGGACCTCCGCTGCCTCCAGCCGGTTCTCCACGGGTAGGTACTTGTTCCGCAACATCTCGGCCGCCTGCTCGAAAGGCGCCCGATCCTTGGCCTTCGCTCTGGCAGATGCCGCCTCAACCAGAAGAGCGCCCTCCTCCATCTCTACGGCAACATCCTGGCCCGCCTGATGTTTGAGCAGGGCCCCCTTGCGCCAGGTGGCGTATGCGTCGGTCCACGCCCGGACCACAAACTCGTGCAGGCCGACATCTGCGGCCGAGAAGGCGGCCTCCCAGCGGTGGTTGGGAAGTTCGGACATCGGTGCCGTTTGCCACATCTTGGACCCCTTGGGCCGCCAGGCAAGCTGGGCCGCCAGCAGATCGTGGCCGTCGCGAAAAATGTCGGCGGAAACCGTCACAACCTGGCCGGTGACGGCCTTGGCGGGGAATCCGTCCGGCGTGCGCGGCCGGACGTTTTCGATCGCGATGGGATTGATCACCCCCTATTCCTACCACCTGAGGGCTAAAGCGATACATCAACGTTGCGATAAAAAGCAGCCAGGCACCTTATTCGTTGCCCTCGGCACACCTCAATAGGCACCGCAGGTCCGTCCACTGCCGGGGACGTCCGTATCGGGTAGTCCCGGATCGCACCCGGCAATCGGCAACATGCCGCACCGGAGCCGATGGGTTTCCCCTATTTCCTGGGCAACCCGGGAACGCCCGGAATCCGGGCCGGCCGGGGGGCGGTTTTGTTACGCAGTGTTTTCTTGCCTCCCCAGGCGTGCCGTGAGGTACAGTCCAAGGCGTGAGTCCAAAGGCACTGCGAAGCTTCACGGTCCGGGCGCGCCTCCCGGAGGCGCTTGCCCCGCTCGAAGAAATCGCCATGAATCTGAGGTGGTCCTGGGACAGCCGCGCCCGCGACGTGTTCCGCTGGGTCGACCCTGTCGCCTGGGCGGCCACCGGTGGCGACCCGTTGAAGGTGCTGGGCACCGTCGACCGGCAACGTTTTGACGATCTGATCCAGGACCGCTCCTTTATGGAGTTCCTCCGGGAGGTCCACGCCGAGTTCCGCAAATACATGGATGCGGACCGGTGGTTTCAGAACCGCAACAGCCCCCTCAAATCGGTTGCGTATTTTTCGCCCGAGTTCGGTCTTACCGAAACCCTTCCCCAATACTCGGGTGGCCTGGGAGTCCTGGCCGGGGACCATCTCAAGGCGGCCAGCAGCTTGGGCATTCCGATCATCGGGGTCGGGCTGTTCTACCGCGAGGGCTACTTCCGCCAGGAACTGAACGCCGACGGCCAGCAGCAGGAGCGCTACCTGCAACTCGACCCGCACGGCATGGCCCTCACCAGGATGGATCAGGAGATCGAGGTCAACCTGGCCGGGGTTCCCCTCCGGGCCCAGATTTGGATGGCGTGCGTCGGGCGAGTGAAGTTGTATCTGCTGGATGCCGATGTAGAAGGCAACGATCCCGAGATGCGCATGGTCACCGACCGCCTCTACGGGGGCGACGAAGAACACCGGATGGCTCAGGAGATCCTGCTCGGCGTGGGCGGCATCCGGGCGCTGGAGGCCGTCGGCGAAAACCCGCAGATTTTTCATATGAACGAGGGCCACGCCGGTTTCCTCAGTCTTGAGCGCATCCGCAAATTGATGGTCGAGGAGGGACTCACCTTCGATGAAGCGGTGGAGACCAGCCGGGCGGCGACCGGGTTCACCACCCACACCCCGGTGGCGGCCGGAATCGACAGGTTCCCCAGGGCCCTCATGGAGCGCTACTTCAAAACCTGGGCCGATGAGTGCGGCATCTCCTTCGACCGGTTTATGGCGATCGGCCAGGAGCCGGGGGCCGACCCGTCGTCGCACTTCAACATGGCGGTCATGTCGCTCCGCCTGGCTTCCCGTGCCAACTCAGTTTCTGCCCTCCACGGCCAGGTGAGCCGCCAGATCTTCCAAGGTCTGTGGCCGGACATCCCGATCGACGAAGTCCCCATTAAGCACGTCACAAACGGGGTCCACGCCCGGAGTTGGGTTTCGTCGAGCATGGGCGGCCTTTTCGACCGCTACGTCATGCCGGACTGGGACCAGGCCAATGCAGAACGCTGGTCACAGATCCGCTCCGCCCGGGACGACGAGGTATGGCGGGTCAAAGAAAACAACCGGGAGCAACTGGTACTGAGGGCCCGCACCTTACTTAAGGCCGGTCTCATCAACAGCGGTGCCGGCGGCGTCGACGTGGAGTGGGCCGACCGGGTCCTCGACTCCCGCTTTTTGACAATCGGGTTCGCCCGACGGTTCGCCGAGTACAAACGAGCGACCCTTCTTTTCCACTACCCGGAGCGGCTGAAAGCTCTGCTGCTCAACAGCGAACGCCCGGTCCAGATCGTGCTCGCCGGTAAATCCCACCCCAAGGACGAAATCGGCAAAGGCATC
The DNA here is from genome assembly GCA_029263075.1 of Actinomycetes bacterium. Taxonomy (GTDB): domain Bacteria; phylum Actinomycetota; class CADDZG01; order JAHWKV01; family JAHWKV01; genus JAJCYE01. Next base: position 23,176 of record JAJCYE010000121.1, on the reverse strand, counting down.
ATCCGGGAGATCGTCCAGTTCGCAAAGGACCCCCTGGTCCGCCACCGGGTGGTCTTTATCCCCGACTACGACATGCACATCGCCCGCATGCTTTACCAAGGAGCCGACGTATGGCTCAACAACCCCCGGCGGCCCCTGGAGGCGTGCGGCACCAGCGGCGAAAAAGCTGCTCTGAACGGCGCGCTGAATCTGTCGATCCGGGATGGCTGGTGGGACGAGATGTTCGACGGCGAAAACGGGTGGGCCATCTCCTCGGCCGAAACCTACGAAGATATGCACAAACGCGACGAGCTGGAGGCGATGAGTCTGTTCGAGATCATCGAACGCCAGGTGGTCCCCAAGTTCTACGACCGCAGCGAAGGCCCGGTTCCCCGGGAGTGGGTACGGATGATCAAGAACTCGCTCTCCACCCTGGGGCCACGGGTAACCGCGGCCCGCATGCTGCGGGATTACCTGGAAGTCATGTACGAGCCGCTGGCGGAGAACGTCCAGACCCTGTACGCCGGCAACTACAAGCTGGCCAAAAAACTGGCGCAATGGAAGAGCCGGGTGGACGCCGGGTGGCAGGCGGTCAAGGTCATTGACGTAGAGGAGGTGGACCCTCAGGCGGCCAGCCGGGGCGACTCCCGGACCGTGGAAGCGGTGGTCGAATTGGGGGGCTTGAGCCCTGACGATGTGGCGTTGGAACTGATGCACGGCCCCGTGGGGCACGGCGACGAGTTGCAGGATACGCGGGCGGTCAAAATGACCCTGAAGAAGAGTAAGGACGACCCCGGCCGGTACCGCTACGAGGGCACTTTTGTCTGCGAGCTGGCGGGCAGGTACGGCTTCGCCGTCCGGGTGATCCCGTCCCACCAGAACCTGACTTCCTTTGCGGAGATGGGCTTGATAGCCTGGGCCTGATACCGACGGTCAAGGAGCCCCGTTTGAAGATCTTCCGGTCGGCATTTTGACCGTTCCCCCCGTTCCAGACCCCCAAGCCAAGACCGACTCGATGGCGGTGGTGGCGCTTATCTGCGGCATCATCGGCCTCGCCTTCCTGCCGGTGTCAATCATCATCAGCCCGGTTGCGCTGGTGACTGGCATCCGGGCGAAAAAACGGATCGCCGCCAGCGGAGGATCCCTTGAGGGGACGGGGATCGCCCAGGCGGGCTACGTCCTGGGGATGATCGGCACGGTTATCGCGGGGCTGTTGATCCTGGCCTTCGGCATCTGCCTTGTGGTGTTCGCAACCTCGGGTTCTATGTATTGATCGCCCACACCGGACCCGATACTTAGCCGGACGGCGTTGGCTCGACAAAACTGACCTCCACGCCCTCCCGACCCAAAAATCTGGCCAGGTGGTGCGCCTGTTCTTCGATACCGGTTTTTGCCCAGGCCGGGATCACAACGAAGGGTTCCACCGTTACCTGCAGCCGGCCCCCTTTTACCCGGTGAGACCAGACCCCGTCCATCCGGCCGTCCACCAGCACCACCGGAGATATCCAGCCCTGCGGCCGGTAGATCCTCTCCTTGTACGGCCCCGGGGTGAAGTATTCGCACTGGCGGGTGGCGGCGATGACGTACGGGTCGAAGGCCGGGAGCAGGTTCACCCTCCCGGCCAGAGAGGCCGACGCCGCCTCGTCGACATCCTTCGCCCGCAACCAACACCGGACCCCCTCGACATCCACCTCCACCGCTTCGTCGCCGAGCCGGTGGAACCGGGCCCGGGCCTTTGCCGGGGAGACCGCTGCCCAGCGGCCGTAGTCCTCTTTGGTAGCCGGCCCGTTGGAACCGAGGTACCGCCGGGTCATCTCGACCAGGGCCGCTTGGGGGTCGACCGCCTCCTGTGCGCCCAGCCACGAGGCCGGTCCGGTGAAGCACACCCTGGTCCCCGCCCCCGGGCCAAAACAGAGCTTCCCGTTAAACGACGGCGGCTTCAAAAACGCCCCCCAACTCTGCAGCAGCTTTTCCCCGAGTTCGGCCGCCCCGGTGCGGCCCGCCACGGCCTCCGCCAACTCCTCGCGGGTCAGGACCTGCCCGTCCAGCACCTCCCCCACCACCTCAATCATCTGCTCCAACTGCTCCATCGTCATCCCGAAGTACTTGAACCAGGAGGGCTTGAGGTAGTGGTCGTAGGTCGACAGGGCGGCCTGCCAGGCCCAATATTCGGCGGCGGGTAGCAGGTGCAGGGTCCCCCGCATCGCCCAGAGCTTGACCAGGGACCGGTCCTCCCAAAGAGCCCGGGCCGCCACGCCGGCCGAGATCCCATCGATCCGCGCCCACAAGGACAACTCGGCCGACGACATGAGCTGGGCATGCAGGCCACAGATCCTGCCGGTCACCTCCAGCATCTTTGATGCCGGAACCCGGTGATCCAAGCCCTGCCTTGCCGTTCGCCAGGCCCGGACGTTCTGCCAGGTCAGATCCGCCAAGGTTCCCCTTCCCCCGACACGAGTTGCGCGACAACGACAAGATCCAGGCCGGGCAGGGTATCCCACTGGTCGGTTGAATCCTGCTTCCGTATTTTGACCAAAGTCTTGAAGGCCCGCCGGGCTCGGGCGAAGACACTCACTCGACGGGAAATGGGCCGTCCGGGTGATCTTGTCCCGCTAGAGCCTGACTCAATTGCCGAGATGGCCTCGATAGCTACGGAGCGCCACCGGACAGAGGTGGCTGCAGCGCCAGCGGCCTTGGCCCGGCCGTCGAATGTCAAGTGCACTTGACGTATATCGTAAGTCAGGTTACCTTGACACCATAGAGAATGGCCCGCACGGCTCAGAAGGGGAAATCATGGCCCGATACAAGGTGCAGGACAAGTACATCAAGCACGGGTTCATTGCCGACGCCGAAGACAGAATTGAGGAGGCTCTTCAACCAGTCCTAGACGGTGGGACTGAGAACGGCTGGACTCTTCACTCGATCCAAGCCACTGCCGCGGCGAAAGGCACCAATATCGTGCTCATCTGGCAAGTGCCTGGTTGACACCTGAGAGTCTTGGGCCTCTCGCGTGCGTCACGCTTGCCCCGATCCCTCGGCGGGTCGGCAGCGCGAGTGGCGCAGGCGAGGAGGGCTGGTGTTCCCTTGGTTGACTTCTGGTAATTGAAAGGATCCCTCGTGCAAGCACAAGACCAGACCGACATCCATCGGGACTCGATGCAGGCTGTCGTTCGACTTGCCCTCTGGACGCTCGCCTGGACGTCAACCCTCGCCTTGGCCAGATTCGGCCCCAAATCCCTGTGGGATTCGCAGCCGGTGGCGAGTTGGGCCGCAGTTGCCGGCAATCTTGCCGCTGGCATCGGATGGATCGTCGCCCACGCCCGCTATCTCCGAGGAATCGATGAGTTGCAGCGAAAGATCACGCAGGATGCGCTGGCGGTCACCCTTGGAGTGGGGTGGGTCGGTGGTTTCGCCTATTTCGTCGCCGACGCGGCCGACCTCATCGCCTACAGAGCAAACATCGGAGTCTTTCCCGCGCTCTTGGCGGTCGTCTATATTGTCGCCATCGGCGTTGGCAGCCTGAGGTACGGTTGAAAAATCGTCTCAAGGACCTCCGGACTGAACGCAATTGGACCCAGGCAGACCTGGCTCAACGCGTCAATGTGTCAAGACAGACCATCAACGCTATCGAAAAAGGCAAGTTTGACCCAAGCCTCCCGCTCGCCTTCCGTCTAGCCAGGCTGGTCAACTTAAAGATCGAAGAAGTGTTTCTCGACGACGAGTAGGCCCCTGCCTTGCCGTTCGCCATGCCCGGACGTTCTGCCAGGTCAGACCCGCCACGGTCCCCTCTCCCCCGCCACAAGTTGCACGACGGCCGCAAGATCCAGGCCGGGCACGGTACCCCATGACCGGTTGATTCGGGGAAGCCTTTAAGATCTATGCAGCGAACGATGTAGGATCCCGGAGGTTCATGATCATCCCTATAAGCCGAAAGTTGCGGGCCGCGCTTTGTATCGGCCTTTTGACCACCCTCCTGTCGGCCTGCTCGGGCTCGGGCGACGACACGCCGACGGCGAAGCGCATCGCCTCCACGGCGAAGATGTCGATCATCGAACCGGCCCAGGGCGCCCGGATTACCGGCAACAGGATGCGCGTCGCCATCTCCCTGGAGGGAGGAAAGATCATCCCGCAGGCGACCAAGGACATCAAAGCCGACGAGGGTCACATGCACCTGAGCCTGGACGGCGAGTTGGCCACTATGACCTACGGCCTGGACCAGGAGATAGAGGTCACACCCGGCCGGCACATCCTTCAGGTCGAGTTCGTTGCCGGGGACCATGCGCCGTTCAACCCCAGAGTCATAGCGGCTCGCCAGATTACGGTCGAGTGACCCGGCGGCTGGTCGACCGCTCCTGGGAGGCCCCTCTCGCCGTGGCCGGGGGCACCCTGGCATTGGTGGCCAGGGCCCCTTCGACTCTCGCCGTCTTCGTCACCGCTACGGTGGGCGCAGTGGGTGGCCTGGTCTCAGTGAGGTCCACAGGCTCCGAATCGGTCGCCCGCCTCCGCTGGCTGGTGGTGGTGGCACTGGGCACCATGCCGTTCGTCGCAGCCTCGGCCCTGATCATGAGCAACCCTCTCCCGCGTGCCGCCCTGGTGGCCATCCTCTCCAGCGTGGTTGCCGCGGTGGCCGAGGAGATCTTCTTCCGGCGCCTGGTTTACGGCTGGCTCGAAAAATGGGGGGCCGCTCTTGCGATAGCCGGCTCCGCTGGCCTTTTTGCCCTGATTCACGTACCCGTTTACGGCGTGGGGGTCCTGCCTTTGGACTTCGCCGCGGGCCTGATTTTTGCCTGGCAACGGCGGGCCACCGGCGGGTGGACCGCCCCGGCCGCCACCCACGTCTTCGCCAACCTGTTAGCGTCGATATAGTCGTGCACATTTTCTTCTCGCCCCGTAAAAAGATTGCAGCCCAAGGCGCGGCACTGGTACTCGCCTACCTGATTGTGGCGTGGGCATCGGTGGCCGCGGGCCTGGTCTCGCGGAGTCCCCTTTACGACGGGCTGGCGGGCATCCCACCGTACCGTTGGGTCAACCCACCGGAGGAGCGCAAGGACAACAACGAAAAGCCGCAGGACGAGGAGTTCATCGTCAAAGTGTCCACCTCGGGCCAGGCGGACCCCGGTTCCATTTCGACCTCAGACGGGCAGATGACCCTCACCTTCAACTACCTGCCGCCGGTCGCCGAGGAGTACGACTTCACCTTGAGCATCACCCCACTCGACCCCGAAACCCTGGCCCCACCGCCCGAGGGCTACTACTTCGACAGCAACGCCTACCGGCTGGAGGCAACCGAAGACCTGTTCGGCGCCGCCGTGGAAGGCAGCTTCACAAGCATCATGCGATTTTCGGTTCACGGGCCCCAGATCCTGGCCCTGGAGGACGGCGCCTGGACCCCAGTGGCCGACCCGCTTATGACCGATGCCGATCTGCAAGTGAGCGCCGACACCTCTGCCAACGGGACCTACGTGGCCGCCGGTACCGGAACCCGGCCGCCGGAGCAAATCAGCACCGAGTCGTTCCCCTGGGTAAGCACCGTGATCGGGAGCGTGGGCCTGCTTTTGTTGCTGGGAGCGGGGGGCCTGGCTTTTGTCCGGCGCAAGGATGACGGGGGCCCGGGTCCTGGGTTCGAGGGTTCCGCGCTAAACTAACTCGATTAAATCGGTGGACAAGCGCCAGGCGCCGGCCTCTCAGCGTTCATCCCGCTCAAAAGGAGACCATGCATTACACCCTGACCCATCTGCGTGCGCTGGAGGCCGAGGCCATCCACATATTCCGCGAGGTGGCTGCCGAGTTCGAAAAGCCGGTGCTGCTGTTCAGTGGCGGCAAGGACTCCATCGTGATGTTGCAGGTCGCCCGCAAGGCCTTCCATCCGGCGAAGATCCCCTTCCCGCTTATGCATATCGACACCGGCCACAACTTCGAAGAGGTAATCGAGTACCGGGACCGCCGGGTCGAACAACTCGGCTGCCGGTTGGTGGTGGCCTCGGTGCAGGAGTCCATCGACAAGGGGCGCGTGGTCGAGGATCCACGTCCCGGCGCCTCCCGCAACCAGCTTCAGACCACCACCCTTCTCGATGCGATTGAGGAGAACGGCTTCGACGCGGTCTTCGGCGGCGCCCGCCGGGACGAAGAAAAGGCCCGGGCCAAGGAGCGGGTCTACAGTTTTCGTGACGACTTCGGCCAGTGGGACCCCAAAAACCAGCGCCCCGAGTTGTGGAGCCTGTACAACGGACGGCACCGCCCGGGCGAACACATCCGGGTGTTCCCGCTCTCCAACTGGACCGAACTGGACATTTGGCAGTACATCGCCGAGGAGAACATCCCGCTGCCCCCCATCTATTTCGCCCACCGCCGCCCGGTCTACCTGTCCCGGGGCATGCTGATGGCGGTTCACAAGGTCGCGCCGGCCCCCGAAAATACCGAGGTCTTCGAGGCCCTGGTCCGCTACCGGACCGTGGGCGACGCTTCATGCACTGCAGCCATCGAGAGCACCGCCGACACGGTGGAAAAGGTCATAGCCGAGGTGGCGGCCACCCGCATCACCGAACGGGGCGCCACCCGGGCGGACGACCGGGTCAGCGAAGCTGCGATGGAAGACCGCAAAAAGCTCGGGTACTTTTGATGCGCCGCCTGCAAGTTTTCCCGGAACTAAAGCGCCCGGGCGCGCCCGCTGATCGAGCCAACTCCCGGACGGAGCACTGATGGAACTTCTACGATTTGCCACCGCAGGATCGGTCGACGACGGTAAGAGCACGCTCATCGGGCGCCTGCTCTACGACTCCAAGCAGATTTTTGAAGACCAGTGGGACGCGGTGGAGCGGGTCTCCCGGGATCGGGGCGAGGGATACACCAATCTGGCGCTGCTGACCGACGGCCTGCGGGCGGAGCGGGAGCAGGGGATCACCATCGACGTCGCCTACCGCTACTTCGCCACCCCCAAACGCAAATTCATCATCGCCGACACCCCGGGCCACGTTCAGTACACCCGCAACATGGTTACCGGCGCTTCGATGGCCGACCTGGCGCTGATCCTGGTCGATGCCCGCATGGGCATCCAGGAGCAGAGTCGCCGGCACGCCATCCTCACCACGCTGCTGCGGGTACCCCACATCGTTTTGTGCGTGAACAAAATGGACCTTGTCGACTACAGCGAAGACGTCTTCGAGTCGATCAAAGAGGAGTTCGCCGAATTCGCAGCCAAGCTGGAGACCGGCGACCTGTCGTTCGTCCCCATCTCGGCCCTGAACGGCGACAACGTGGTCACCCGCTCCGTCAACATGCCCTGGTACGAAGGCGCTTCACTGCTTCACCTGCTGGAAGACGTCTACATCGCCTCCGACCGCAACCTGATCGATGCCCGCTTCCCGGTCCAGTACGTAATCCGGCCGATGAGCGACGATTACCACGACTACCGCGGGTACGCGGGAACCGTGGCCGGCGGGGTCTTCAAAAAGGGCGACCCGGTGGTGGTTCTGCCCAGCGGTTTCACCTCACACATCACCTCCATCGACACCGCCGACGGTCCGGTGGACGAGGCGTTCCCCCCCATGTCGGTGACCATCCGCCTGGACGACGACATAGACGTCAGCCGGGGTTCAATGATTTGCCGTCCCCGCAACCAGCCCCAGGTCGGGCAGGACATCGACGCCATGATCTGCTGGATGAGCGAACTGCGGTCCCTGAAAGCGGGCGACCGGTTCACTATCAAACACACAACCCAGGTGGCCCGCACGGTGGTCAAGGACCTGACCTACCGGTTGGACGTAAACACCCTCCACCGCCACGAAGGCGTACCCGAACTCAAGTTGAACGAGATGGGCCGGGTGACGCTGAGAACCACTGTGCCGCTGTTCTTCGACGAATACCGCCGCAACCGCCTCACCGGCAGTTTCATCCTGATCGACGAAGCCACCAACACCACCGTCGGCGCCGGGATGATCCTCGGAGCACCGTGACCGCGCCGGACCGGCAACGCCCTCAGGCACCACCGGTCCCCGGAGCCACCCGGCCCTCGCAGAGCCCCCGCGGTCCGTTGAGCGTCGGGCAGTAGGTTGCCTGACCCGACAAAAACCCGGGCGACCGGTTCCCCGGACATCGTCTGGCAGCCCGGGCAGGTAGGCCGCGACCAGCGGCCCTCCCGGGGCGGCACCGTCTGGTTCACCGGATTTTCCGGGTCCGGCAAGTCGACCGTAGCCGCCGCCGTTGAAGCGGCCCTGGTCGCTGCCGGCAGGCCCGCCTACCTGCTGGACGGCGACAACGTCCGCCACGGGCTCAACGGCGACCTGGGCTTTACCGCCGAGGACCGGACCGAAAACGTGCGCCGGATCTCCCACGTGGCCCAGTTGATGGCCGATGCGGGCCTTGTGGTCCTGGTCCCGGTGATCAGCCCCTACCGGGCGGGCAGGCAGTGGGCCCGGGACATCCACACCGCGGCCGGGCTGCCGTTCATCGAAGTCTTCATAGACGCCCCGATCGAGGCCTGCATCAAGCGGGACACCAAGGGCCTGTACGCCAGAGCGATCGCCGGGCAGATACCGCAATTCACCGGCGTTTCCGACCCCTATGAGGCTCCGGAGAACCCTGAACTGCGCATCAGGACCGACGAAGAGGCCCCTGAGGCCTCCGCGGCCGCGGTGCTGCGCTACCTGGATTCCAACGCCTGGCAGGCGCTCTAGCGCCCCGGGCCTGAGGCCGGTCGACCGAGCAGCCCCTCTCCAACGCCGCCGCGGCGCCGGGCAATCGCCCCAATTCCCCGAGCGGAGGCTCGCCCCGAGGGTCGGGCGTGGCACACTCGGTTTATGACCGGAGCAACTGATCTGAAGGCCGGAACCGCCCGGATCCAGCGCCGCACCATCGGAGTCCTGGCGGGGGCCCAGATCGTCAGCGGGATGGGGATCTCCATCGGTTTTGCCTTCAGCGCCCTGGTGGTCCACGAACTCTCCGGCTCCACCGCACTCAGCGGCCTGGCCGGGACGGCCGTGGTCCTGGGGGCGGCGATTTTTGCTTTGCCCACCGCCCGGGCTGCGGGCAAAGGCGGCCGCCGGGCCGGGCTCTCCTTCGCCTACGGCACCGCCCTGATCGGCTCCACCGTTGCGGTCGCGGCAATTGGGCTGGGACTCTGGCCGTTGTTCCTGGCCGGACTGCTGTTGCTGGGCGCCGGCACCGCCGGAAACCTCTCGGCCCGGTACGCCGCTACTGACCTGGCGCCCGAGGGCCACGCCGCCAGGCACCTGTCCTTGGTGGTGTGGGCCGCCACCATCGGGGCCGTGGCCGGACCCAACCTGGCCCAGCCGGCGGCCGAGTTCGGGGCCCGCCTAGGGTTATCCGCCGAGGCAGGGCCGTTTGCGGTTGCCGGAGTCGCCTTCGGGCTGGCCGCGGTCATCCTCAACCTGGGCCTGCGGCCGGATCCTCTGGTCCTGGCACGAAGAATTGCCGCCGGCGCCCGTCCGGCGGGGATCGACGCTCCCGGCCGCACCACGGCCCGAGCCGCCCTGGCAGCCCTTCGCCGGGTACCGCTGGCCTTCCGGGGCCTACTGGCCATTGTGGTCAGCCACACCTCAATGGTGGCGATCATGTCCATGACCCCGGTGCACCTTGACCAGGGCCACGCCTCACTCACCGTCATCGGGGTCGTCATCAGCTTGCACGTGGCCGGGATGTACATGCTGTCGCCGGTCATCGGCTGGCTGGCCGACCGGGCGGGAACCACACCGGTACTCCTGGCGGGCATGGCCCTGCTGCTGGCCGCCGCAGTCACCGCCGGTATGGCGGGCCACAACGTCCCGATGGTGACCGGAGGCCTGTTCCTGCTGGGTGTGGGGTGGTCATGCGGGCTGATCGCCGGCTCGGCGATGTTGTCCCAGTCGGTCCCGCTCGACATGCGCCCTTCCGTCCAGGGCCTGTCCGACCTGGCGATGAACGTTTGCGGCGCTTCGGGGGCGCTCATCGCCGGGGCGGTCATGGGGGCAACCTCCTACCGCACTCTTTCCAGCCTGGTTGCCACCATGGTGGTAGTCATGGGCGTGACGTTGCTCCGGCCGGCGCGCCCTATTCCCGCCGCTGGCTAGACATCTCGCTCGGTTGCCGCCGGGTCCCCGCCGGTTTCGTCCAGGACCGGTTCGGCCTGCGCCGGCTGCCTCAGTTCAACCCGCTTGGCCGCCAGCTTCCAACCCGCCAAACCGAACACAACAAAGAACACGTTAAGGACGCCGTGGGTCCTGGCCATGTCCTCCACGGACAGGCCACCGATCACCAGGAACTGACCTACTGCATATTGAATCGCAAGCACCATGGATATCCAGACGCAGGCGGAGGAGGCGATCAACAACGTCCGGGGCCAGAGCGGGAGCCGCCAGGCGACCAGCGTGGTCCCCGCGGCAATGGCGATCAGCGACAGGGCCATCAAGACGCTCCCCTCGACCTCGAGCAGAGGCGACCCGAAGATACCTACGGCCATCAGGACCATGGCCAGGACCAGCCCAACGCCGGCAAAGGCGGCGAGATTGTCCCAGCGCCCGGGAAGCACCCGGAGCCATCTGGCGGCGAGGAACGCTAGGATGGGCCCGCCGAACCCGGCATAGTGGAAATGGACCGCGGTCAACTCGACTATCTCCTCCGGCAGATCCTGCGGCCGGATCCCGGCCTGGAACATCACCAGCCACACCGCCCCAACGACCAGGAACAGGCACGACGCGATCGGCAAGTACCCCTCCGGCCGCGAGGGCCGCGCCTTTAGGAACTCGGCCAGGGCCGACATCGCAATGAGCACGCAGACCGCCAGCCACAGGCCGGCAAGCACCCCGCCGAACTGCTGCTGGTAAGCGGCATCTCGGGAAAGCACGGCCAGGGCACCCGCCCCGGCGGCGAACGGCACCACCTTGGCCGCAAGCCGGCGCAACTTCTCCGCCTGGGGATCTGCCCAGGAAATCACCGAAAGGCCCATCGGCACCACCACGAGCAGGCCTATGACCAGCAGGACATCGATCTCGTTCACAGGATCCGAGGTTCCCACAAACCAGCGGTTAACGTCGGAATTCCCCACCTTTGACATTAAGCACTTTGCACTGTATTAATAGTGCTGAACGGAGAAAGGTTATTAATGGCACGTTTCGGAGAAGGTCAGTGGGCTCTCGGTTACAGCGAACCCCTCAACAAAGCTGAGGCGATCAAAAAGGATGACGACGGGCTCAACGTCCGCGATCGCATCATCAACACCTACTCCAAACAGGGCTTTTCATCCATCTGGCCGGACGACCTGAGGAGCCGGATGCGCTGGTGGGGTTTGTACACCCAACGTCGCCAGGGCGTGCCCGGAGGACTGACCGCCCGTTGTGAGCCGTGGGAGTTGGAGGACGAGTTCTTCATGCTGCGGGTCCGCATCGCCGGTGGGCAGATGAACAGCGAGCAGTTGCGGGCCATCGCCCACGTTTCCGAGCGCTACGGCCGCAGTGTCGCCGACATCACCGACCGCCAGAACATCCAGTTGCACTGGATCCGCATCCAGGACGTTCCCGACATCTGGAACATCATCGAAGGTGTGGGTCTGACCACCTGCGAAGCCTGCGGCGACACCCCGCGCAACATGCTGGGCTGCCCAGTGGCCGGGGTGGACGAACACGAACTGTTCGACGCCAGCGAAGACCTGTTCAAGGTCAGCGACCGGTTCTTGTCCGACCCGGCGTTCTCTAACTTTCCCCGAAAGTTCAAAACCGCGATCACTGCCTGCGACCAGCATTGCGCCCAACACGAGACCCACGACCTGGCCTTCGTCGGCGTCCAAAACGGCGACCGGGTGGGCTACGACGTCTGGGTCGGCGGAGGCCTAGGCCCCAACCCACACTTCGGCAAACGGCTTGGGGTGTTCGTCGAGCGGGAGCAGATCATCGACGTCTGGGCCGCCGCCGCCGGGACCTTCCGGGACTACGGTTTCCGCCGGGCCCGCAACCGGGCACGGGTGAAGTTCTTGATGGCCGACTGGGGACCGGAGAAGTACCGGGAGGTCATGGAGAAGGAGTACCTGGGTTATGCCCTGCCGGATGGTCCGGCACCGTCGCCTTCAACCACCACCCAGCGCGACCACGTGGGGTTGTTCCCACAGCAGGACGGCAAATACTACGTAGGGTTTGCTCCCCGCGCCGGCCGCACCAACGCCCAGCAGTTGCGCTACGCCGCCGACCTGGCGGAGGAGTACGGATCCGGGCGGCTGCGGGCCACCACCCAGCAGAAAATGGTCATTCTCGACGTGGACCGCAAGGACACGGCGGCCCTGATCGACAAACTCGAGCGCCACGACCTCAAGGTCAACCCGAGCGTCTTTCGGCGGGGGACCATGGCCTGCACCGGCATCGAGTTCTGCAAGTTGGCCATCGTGGAGACCAAAAGCCGGGCCGACTGGCTCTACCGGGAACTGGAGGACCGCCTTCCCGAGTTCGACGAGCCCATCCGGATCAACCTCAACGGCTGCCCCAACTCCTGCGCCCGGGTACAGATCGCGGACATCGGGCTGGTGGGGTCGCTCATGACCAAAGCCGACGGCACCAAGTACGACGGGTTCCAGGTTCACCTGGGGGGCCACCTGGGCGACGGCTACCGCTTCGGGCGCCGGGTCAAGGGGCTGAAAGTCCCGGCCCACACGCTTGCCGACTACGTCGAGAAGCTGCTCAGGACCTACCTCTCCACCCGCACCGAGGACGAGAGGTTCCACGAGTGGTCGGCGCGAGCACCGGAGGCGTGGCTACGATGACCCCCTCCGAGGCGATCCTGGAAAAGCACCGGCACCGGCACCTGCCCATCATTTCGGCCCCCGCCGGTTCCGACGCCCCGGACCTGCCCGACTTCGAGGGGGTGCCTGCGGAAGAAATCCTGGAGTGGGCGTTCGCCGAGTTCGGCCTGGATGTCGTCCTGGCCAGTTCCATGCAGGACTCGGTCCTTATCGACCTGGCGTGGAAGGTCGAGCCCCGGGTCGAGGTGTTCTTTCTGGATACCGGCTTTCACTTCTACGAAACCATCGCCACCGCCAGGTCGGTCCGCCAGCGCTACAACCTGAACCTGGTGATGCTGGACCCGGTCGACGACCCCGCCGTCTGGTCCGAAGAGGGCTACAAAGCGTGCTGTGCCGGCCGCAAGGTTGTGCCTATGAACAACTACCTCAAAGACAAAAAGGCCTGGATGTCGGGTCTGCGCCGGGCGGAGTCCGAGACCCGGGCCCACGCCAAGGCCGTCGAGTGGGACGCCGCCCGGGGCCTGGTCAAGATCAACCCCATCGTCGAGTGGTCCAACAAGAAGGTTGAGCACTACATCAAGCACCACGACCTGATCGTCAACCCGCTGAAACTCCAGGGCTACGACTCCATCGGGTGCGTCCCATGCACCATCCCGGGGAACGGAAGGGAAGGTCGCTGGGCCGGCTCTTTGAGGGTCGAGTGTGGCATCCACCAGATGCACCCCGCGGTGGCCGACCAGCCGGAGCCTCCCGCTGCCGGATAACGCCGGCGCCGAACCGGCCGGGGGCAGGGCGCAGCCCTTCTACTGCCCCTACTGCGGCGAACAGGACTTCGTCCCGATCGACGATCCCGGCCAGTTCTACTGCCAGTCCTGCAACCGCCGCTTCCAGGTGAAGATGTTGGGGCTCGGCTACCAGATCTAAGTACTTCCCCTGGCGTTGCCCCTCTGCCGCTCAATATAGTGGCGGGACAATCAACCAAAGGTGATCGCCATGGGCTCCATACCGGTTCGAGCATTCCTCCTCTCCCTACTTCTCGTCATCGCCCTCCCCGCAACCGCTTTGGCCGGAGATTTCCGTGCGGGCGAAGACAACCCCAACGTCAGGGGCACGGTTGACGACGACGTTTATGTCGTCGGCGACGCCATCCTGGTCTCCGGGGACGTAACGGGCGACGTTCTGGCCGCCGGCCGATCGGTCAAGCTGACCGGATCCACCGGACAATCTCTTTTTGCCGGCGCCCAGAACGTCGACATCAGCGGCATCGTCGGACAGACGGCCCGGGTCGGCGCCCAGGAACTTGAGGTGAGCGGCACGGTCACCAAAGACCTGCTCGGCGCCGGGCAGGCGTTGACAATCACCCCGGACGGCAGCGTCGGCCGGGACCTGGTGGCCGGAGGGCAGGACATCCGGATCGAAGGATCGGTCGGCCGGGACGTTCTGGGTGCGGCCACCTCGATATTGATCTCCGGGACCGTCGGGGGCGACGTCAAGCTGGAGAGCGAGGACATCACCCTGGCGGACGGCGCAAGGGTGGAGGGTGACCTGATCTACACCGCGGCCAACGAGGCCGACATTGATCCCGGAGCCGTGGTTACCGGAAAGGTCGAACGCAAGGAGCCCAGCGCCCAACCCCGGGAGCGGCCCGCCATGCTCCAGGCCGTTATCGACTTCGTCCAGGGCGTCGCCGGGGCGATGGCGCTCGGACTGTTGATTTTCTGGTTGATACCCCAACTGCTGCCCACCCTGGCCCGGACCATGACCGGCGCGTGGGGGCCCAGCCTCGGCGCCGGGCTTGGCGCCTTTTTTGCGGTCCCCATTGTCGCAGTCATCGGCTTCGTCATCGCCTTCGTAGCCGGGGCATTCGGCGCACTGCCGGTGATGCTGTTGGCCGCCTACGGCGTATTGCTAATGCTGGCGAAAGTCGCAGTGGGCTTTTTGATCGGGGTACTCGTTCTCCGCAAGGGCGACGCCACCGCCGAATTCGGATTTTCGACGGCGGCCCAGACCCTGGGGGTGGGCGTCACCATCCTGGTATTTGCTTCCTTGATCCCGTTCCTCGGCGGGCTCGTAGGGTTCATATCCGCCGTGCTGACGCTCGGCGCGGGCATTATCGCCTTCTTGCGGTGGCGCAAAGCCCAGCCTGCGCCGGCGCCCGGCCAGGCAACCGCATCTTCCAGCTAGGGGGCCCCGGGGCTCCCGGCGGCTAAGGGACCGGCAACACAAATCTGACCTGCCGATAAACCTTCGGTAACCTTTCCGACCCCCGGAATTCACGTGATGTGAATTGCTCTGCAACCGGGGCGCAACAAATTGCCAAGAGTGTGGGATCTCCGATAGGCGAGAAGTTCTAGGAGGTTCCATGAGCACACCCAGCCGCGCGCAAGCGGGAGTCAGTCCCGGGGGCGGCCCCAAAGTACGCAACCTGTTGAGCTTCAAGGGGCGCTACCGCACGCTGCACCTGACCTGGTTTGCGTTCTTCCTGAGCTTCGTCGTGTGGTTCAACTTCGCACCATTCGCCAGGGCGATCGGCGATCAGATGGGGCTTACCAAAGCCCAATTGACCACGCTGGCGCTGTGCAACGTGGCACTGACCGTGCCGGCTCGGGTGCTCATAGGCATGCTCCTGGACCGCCTCGGCCCCCGGCGGGTTTACGCAGGGATCCTGATGTTCAGCGCAATCCCCTGCACGGTTTTTGCCTTCGCCGACTCGTTCCCGCTGATGGTCGCCAGTCGCCTGGCCCTCAGCGTCGTCGGCGCCGGCTTCGTGGTGGGCATCCGCATGGTTTCCGAGTGGTTCCCCCCGAAAGAACTGGGCACCGCGGAGGGGATTTACGGGGGTTGGGGCAACTTCGGATCGGCCGCGGCTGCGGCGCTGCTGCCCACGGTGGCCGGCGTAATCGGGGGGCCGCAGGGATGGCGTTGGGCCATCGCCTCCACGGGACTTATCGCCGCCGCCTACGGCCTGTTCTACCTCAACACCGTCAGCGACACTCCCGACGGCAGCCCGTACGCCAAATCCCGGCGGGCGGGAGCGCTGGAGGTCACCAACAAGGCTGCCGTTTTCGGGCTGGCGGGGCTCACGGTGCCGCTGACCGGCGTCCTGGGCCTAATCGTCTGGCGGATCCGGATCGTCGAGGTGATCTCGGTAGAGGTGATGTGGATCCTGCTGGCCACGGTTGCCGCCCTGCTGACGTTCCAGCTAAGGCTGGTCTTTAAGGTCAACGCCCAGGCGCTAAAGGGCACGTACCCTGCCAATGATCGATACCAGTTCCGCTCGGTGTCCATCTTGTCTCTCGCCTACTTCTGCAACTTCGGTTCCGAACTTGCGATCGTCTCCATGCTGCCCATCTTTTTCGCCGAGACCTGGAATCTCAGCCCCACCGTCGCCGGCCTGACCGCCAGTGGATTCGCGTTCATGAACCTGGTGGCCCGGCCCGCCGGAGGTCTCATGTCCGACCTGCTGGGGAGCCGCCGCCGGACCCTGCAGTTTTTGTTGCTCGGCCTGGGAGTCGGGTACACCGGCATGGCGCTGCTGGGCCCGAGTTGGCCGGTGCCTGCGGCGATGGCGGTGACCATGTTGTGTTCGCTGTTCGTCCAGTCCAGCGAAGGGGCGGTGTTCGCCATCGTGCCGATGGTCAAAAAGCGGGTAAGCGGGCAGATTTCGGGAATCGTGGGAGCGTCGGGCAACGTGGGCGCCATCGTCTTCTTGACGGCCCTGCTGTTCGTCCCGGCACAGACGTTTTTCCTCATCATCGGCGCCGCCTCCCTGCTGGCCAACCTGGCCTGCCGCTGGTTGCCCGAACCCGAGTCCAGCTTCTCCGGCGACCTGATCCGGGACACCGCCTCCACTGCGGCCCTGGAGGAGCCGGCCGGGGCGACTCCGGCCGGGGTGGCCCGAGAACTCGAGCCGCAGCCCGCGACTTAAGCGGTCCCGTTTCAATCGCACCGGCGTGCCTACACCCCAAGGCGCCGGTGCGTTCGGGGACCACGCGCCGGGCGGTGATGCCCGACGCCTCAGGGGAGGACCCGGCCCTCCCCTGCGTAGACGTTGAACGAGTCGTCCCGCAAAAAACCGACAAGGGTCATGCCGAACCGTGCGGCCAGGTCAACCGCCAGCGTCGACGGGGCGGAGACTGCACACAACATACCGACACCGGCCCGCAATGCTTTCTGCACCAACTCGAAGCTGGCCCGCCCACTCACCAGGATCAGGTGATCGGTGAGTGGAAGCCGGTCGGCAAGCAGCGCCCAGCCGACCAGTTTGTCCAGCGCGTTGTGCCGTCCGACGTCCTCACGCACACACAACAGATTGCCGCCGGCGTCGAACAGGCCCGCCGCGTGCACCCCGCCGGTCTTGGCAAAAAGCCTCTGGCCCTTCTGCAAACGTTCGGGCAGGGACAAGATCAGCTCGGAGGCGGCCTTCGGACCCTCCCCCAGGGGCGGGACGCCGGTGATCGCCAGTTGGTCCAGCGACGCTTTGCCGCACACCCCGCAGCCGCTGTTCGAGTAGAAGTTGCGGTCCAGGGTTGCGGTGTCCGGCATCGGCCCCCGCAGGTCCACGGTGACCACGTTGTACTGCTGCTCTTTTTGGGGCTGGCAGTAGCGCACTGCGCTGAGGTCGGCTTTACCCGAAAGAACCGACTCGGCGTACAAAAACCCGACCGCCAACTCGAAGTCGTTGCCCGGGGTGCGCATGGTGATTGTCGCCTTGAACTCCTGGCCCCCGGCGTTCAGCCGGACCTCGAAGGGCTCCTCGGTAGCCAGTACCTCGGTCCTCGGCCGGGCCTGCCCCTCGCGGAGGACGCGCCGGACCACAATTTTTTGAGCGGCCGCCGGCCGGGCATCGTCGGTCACGGAGTCGCCTTTGTCACGGTCACCACGGCGTTGTAGTCGGGGATCTGAGACTCCGCCGACCGGCAGGCCCGGTCGATGAGAACCGACCCCTCCGGCCAGTGCACCTGGAGGTTGCCCCGGGCGACCCGGGCGATGAACACCTTGCCGGTGAACTCCCCCACCCGGCTGCGCAGGATCACCGCGTCGCCCTCGTCGACCAACGCTTGTTTTGCATCGTCAACGTTCATGTAGACAGCTTCGCGCCGGGCGCCGGTGAGCGGGTCGCGCTTTTCGTGAACCATGCTGTTGAACTGCTTGCCCCTGCGGGTGGTGCAGACGAACGAGCCTTCGGGCACGTCGTGGACCGGCAGCGGGACCGGGGAAAAATGCGCTTTGCCGTCGGGGGTGGGGAACTCCCAACCGGCGCACAGGTGCGGGCCGCCGTACTGGACCGAGTCGCCGGCTTGCGTCAGGTCCTGGATCCCTTCGTACAGCGGCACCACCCGGGCTATCTCCCGCCGCAGGTCGGCGGTACCGGTGTAGGTCAGGACCCCGGCCAGTTCGGGCACCGCGCGGCGGGCGAGATCCAGAAGTACGTCCCACTCGGGCCGGGCCTCGCCGATGCGCCGGCCCTCGACCTCCGGAGAGAAGATGATCCTCCGCTCGGTCGAGGTCTCGGTCACGCCGCCGGGGGTTTCGTACCGGGTGGCCGCCGGCAGCAGGATGACCTCGTCCGCGGGCTCAACCAACATCTGCGACGACACCACTATGTCCATGTGTACCCGCAGCGGGACCCTCCCCAGGGCCTCCTCAACGAACTCGGGCTCGGGCATAACCTCCAGGAAGTTGCCTCCGGCACTGAACAGCACCTCGAGGTCCCCGCGGTGGGCGGCATCGATCATCGCCGGCGCCACCAGCCCAGGCGACGACGGGACTTCAAACCCCCAACTCTGGCTCAACTCCGCCGCCGACCCTTCCCCCACCGGCACCCCTCCGGGAAACACCGTCGAGTAGGCACCCATCTCCGCTCCACCCTGGACCCCGGAGTGGCCCCGGATGGGCATGAGGCCGCACCCGGTCCGCCCGACGAACCCCTTCGCCAGGCCCAGGTTTACGATCGCCCGGACGTTGTTCTCGCCGTAGGCGTGCTGGGTTGCACCCATGCTCCACACCAGGACGCAGGTACGCGCAGCGCCGAGCATCTCGCCGAAGGCGGCCATCTCGGCCCGGGGAAGCCCGGCCCCCCGCTCCAACTCCTCCCAGCTCTGCCCGGCAAGGCCGGATTCAAGTGCGCCGAACCCGGCGGTGTGGCGGTCCACGAAGTCCCGGTCGACCAGCCCGGCCCCGATCATGTACTTGAGCGTTCCATTGAGAAATCCGACGTCCCCCCCGGTGTTGATCTGGAAAAAACGATCGGTGATCTTCGTCCCGAACAGCGCCGACTCGGGGTTGCTGGGCACCCAGTAGCGCTCCATGCCCGGCTCCCGGTACGGGTTGACACAAACCACCTTGGTCCCCTGCTTGCGGGCGTGGTAGAGGTACTTCATCGCCACCGGTTGGTTGTTGGCCGGGTTGGAGCCGATAAAGACCACCAGATCGGAACCGATCCAGTCGGAGTAGGAACAGGTCGTGGCGGCCACCCCCAATCCCTCCTTCAAGGCGAAGGTAGAGGGCGCATGGCAGACGCGGGCGGCGTTGTCTATCGAGTTGGTTCCCATCGCCCGAACCGCCTTGGCGGCGGCGTAGTAGCTCTCGTTGGGCATTCCCCTGGAGGTCAGGTAGAAGGCGTTGCGTTGCGGATCGGTCGCCCGGATGCGGCCGGCAATTCGATCCAGGGCGTCGTCCCACGAGATGCGGGTAAATCCCAGGTCCCCCCGCCGGCGCAGCATCGGGTACGCCAGCCGCCCCAGTTCGCGCAGTTCGGCACTGCGCCGGCCGGTCAGCCGCCGGGCGTCTTCCAGCAAATCGGTGTCGAGCGCAGCCATGGTGTTCAGGCTGAGCAGCCTCAGGCGCACGTTGCAGAGGTGGACCTCGTCCACCGTCCAGTCGCGCAGGCCCTTGGTCCCCAGGGCGCACCCGTCACAGACGCCCTGGTTGAGGATCCTCCAGGCATAAGGAAGCTGTTTACGGTTGTCCTTTATGGCCTTGAGGATTTCCAGGTAGTTGTTCGGCCTGCCTTCACCGATGCCGAATGGTTTGGGCGAAGCCCACAGGGAAGGTTGCCAGCGTCTGTTCACGACCCCGATTGTCCCCGGTGACGCCGAGAATGGGAAACGTTCATTTAACACAGCGTTTTCCCTAACCCACATCACGAACGGCTATGGTTGAGCACAGGATGGACTTTCGGCTTACCCACTGGACGGGGATGGCGGTTCCCGGCGAACGAGAACTCAAGACGATTCTCAGGCGCGAGGGCCTGAAGGGTCACTGCTGGACCAACAGCCCGGGCCACCGGTACCGCTCCCACTCGCACCCCGACGCCAAGGTTATCTACTGCCTGGCCGGCGATATCGTGTTCAATCTGGCCGGCAACCGCGTGCGGATGACCCCCGGAGACCGCCTGGAGATCGGGGCCGAGACCGTCCACTCGGCCGACGTCGGACCCCGCGGGGTCGTTTGCCTGGAGGCAACCCGGCCCGTCGCCTGAATTCGCGCCATCCTCCGGGACCGGCGCAATTTGCGGCATGACATCCGCCTCTATCCTGCACGCCCCGGTCCCCGCGCCGTGGCCGGCAACCCCACTCAAAAAACTTCGGGCAAACCCAATCCTTGGGTGCGCCGGCTGCGAACAAAGTTCAACAGCAAGAGAAAGGGCCCTTTCTCTTAGGACACAAGCTAAACGTTCTGAGGAGCCGCGGATAACCCCGGCCAAACGAAAGGAAAACTAGTCATGAAGTTTCTGCCCACCAAGATCCACGGCATCCTGGACTACCTGGTCGGTATCGCCCTCATTGCTGCGCCCACCATCTTCGGCTTCCGCGAGGTCGGCGGCCCGGCGGTTGCGATCCCCACCGTCATCGGCATCGTGCTCATCGCCTACAGCGTGTTCACCGACTACGAATGGGGCATCGTCCGCAAGGTCCCCATGGGTTACCACCTGATGGTCGACTATCTGGCTTCCGCTTTCCTGGCCATCTCCCCCTTCGTGTTCGGCTTCGCCAACCAGGGCCTCAATGTCTGGCTTCCCCACACCGTCGTCGGCCTGACCGTGGTCGCGGTGGTCATGGTGTCCAAGCCCGGCATCGCGGTCCCCGGTACCGACAAGTACTCGCTGGCCTCCTAACGGGCCCGCGAGGAGGGTGCCCCGCCCCGCATGGGGCGGGGCACCCGTCCCCCCTTCACGGACGACGACGGCATCCACCCCAGTCATCGAGCAGGCGGCGGGGTGCCCGTCCTGGCTTAATGTGGCAGGTACCATCCGGCGGCCCGTCCTAGCGGACGCCGGGGTACCCGTCCCTCCCAAAGGAGCGTGCGATGAGCGAACGAGTCTGGGGCCTTTCCAAATCCGATGCCGACTACGGTCCGGCGCCTTCCGAAGACACCCGGTGCCGCAACTGCAGGTACATGTTCCCCAAGCTTGCGGTCGGCACATGCAAGCTGGTCCGCGGATCGATCAAGGCCGAGTACTCCTGCAAGGAGTTCAGGCCCTAGCCCAGGTGGTACCATCGAACGTATGTTCGTTCTAGAGCAATCCAGGCAGCACCGGTGCGAAGCCCCTCACGGGACTTCGCACTTTTTTCGTCCAAATTGTTCCCACACTTGACACCCCTGTAAGTACCCGTGTGTAATTAGCCCCTCGCCCCCAACATATGGTGTGGCAGAGCCCCCATCCCCCTACTGGTTGGGGTAAACTAGAACTAAGCAATTCCCGGCAACGTCGGGAGAAGGAGCAAGAAATGGCCACCAAAAGCGAGGACATGGACGACCTTAGGCCGGTTACTTCCCTGACCGAACGCCGACCCGCCGCAAGCTGGACCTCTACCTACGACGCCGTCGAACTGGGCGACATCAAGTACCCGTTCGCCCTTGAGTACTTCGATCAGGGCTGCGCCAACACCTGGTTCCCCAAGGAGATCCCCCTCGGCGAGGACGTCGAGCAGTGGAACACGGCACTGACCGACGTCGAACGCCACTACGTAACCTGGATGCTGGGGTTCTTCTGCACCTCCGAGTCCTTGGTCGCCAACAACCTGGTCATGGCGCTGTACCCGCAGCTTCCGATCCCGGAGGCCCGGCTGTACCTCGGCCGCCAGGCGTACGAAGAGATGAACCACACCGTCACCTTCGACTACGTGATCAAGACCCTGAACCTGGACCGGGAGGCCATCTTCAAGATGCACGCCACCTGTCCGGAGATGGCGGCCAAGGAGAAGTTCGAAACCGAGTTGACCCGGGCGCTGATCGAGGGCGACTTCACCGACGAGGACGACCGGCTGCGCCACTTGATCCGCAACCTGGTCGGCTACTACGTGATCATGGAAGGCATCTTCTTCTACACCGGATTTATGGTCGGCCTGTCGTTCGAGCGACGCCGGCTGCTCAAGGGCCTCGGCACGCTGATCCGCTACGTCTTGAAGGACGAGTCGATCCACCTGGCGTTCGGGGTAGACCTGATCTCGGCCATCATCGCCGAGAACCCCCAGGTCATGACGCCGTCCTTCCGGGAAGAGGTCACGGGTCTGATCCGCACTGCGGTGGAGTTGGAGACGGCCTACGCCGAGGTAGCCATGCCGGACGGGATCCTGGGGCTGAACAAGAATGTGTACGGCCAGTACTGCCGCTACATCGCCGACCGGCGCCTGCAGAAGATCGGCTTCGAGAAGATCTACGGAGACAAGAACCCCGCCAAGTGGCTGATCACCCAGAACGACATGCCGGAGTTGATCAACTTCTTCGAGTCCAAGCCGATCGACTACGAGGCCTCGGTCCGCGGCTGATAGGTCGAGAACGGACCTACCAGGCAGTTAGGCACACCGCGTTCGGCGTAAACTTCCCGGGGCCGCACTAAAACCGCACTTCCCCGGGAAGAGGAGAAGTCATGTCAGACTCCGACAGCGAAGACACGTCAGCCGCCGAACCCGATGTTCCCCAGGACCCGGCTCCACCCGAGCCCGAGAACACAGGCGAGAAGAAGGCACCCCGCCGTAAGGCCAAGCGTGCTGCCGGTACCGGGGTCGAACGGCGTGAAACCGTCACCACTCCCATTGCTCCGCCTCCACCGCGCAAGGGTCGCGCCGGACTGGCCTTCGGGATGCTCCTGTTCGGTCTGTTGATCGGCCTGGTTGCAGGATTCATCGCCCGGCAGACCGACCTCGGCGGCATGCTTCAGCCTGCGGAGGTCACCGGACCCGCCGTCGCGCCCGAAATAAGGGAAGTCATCGTCGACCGGCCCATCACCCCAGCCTCCTGCATCACCTCGCTCGGGGAGGTAACCGAGGTCATAGACAGTCTGGCCGGTGCCCGGACCGCGTTGCTGCAAGCCGATCTGGCGTGGGCCACAGGTGACGAGGACGCCGGTGCCGAGGCCTACACCAGGGTGGATCAATTGCTTCGCCGCAACCTGGTTACGCTGAGCGCGGCACCACTCCAAGCGGCGATAAGTGAGTGCCGGGCCAGTTCGCAGGAGCCCGAGGCCGCGGAACC
>JAJCYE010000120.1 GCA_029263075.1 Actinomycetes bacterium | reverse complement strand
TGAAATGTTACCGTTGACGATCTGTGCTGGAGCCCTTCGGGAGTCTCATGCACCCCGAACGCATCTGGTTCCGGAAAAGCAGTGAACAGCCCACCGGCTGGACCACCCGGAGCTGGTGCACCGACTAGCGGAAGCCTCGATGACCGCGTTATGCGCGGAGGTCGAGGGTTCACCGCGACAGGGGATGTGGCAACAGTGAGCTCCCGGTGGGAGCCGCAGCCGCAACTTTGTGAGAGCAACACATATAGAAGGACACCAAAGGTATGCCCACGATTCAGCAGCTTGTCCGGAAGGGCCGCAAGCCCCCACGGTCGAAGATGAAGACGCCGGCCCTCAAGGGCTGCCCCCAGCGGCGCGGCGTTTGTACGGTCGTTAAGACCCAGACCCCTAAGAAGCCCAACTCGGCTCTCCGTAAGGTGGCTAGGGTTCGGCTGACTTCGCAGGTTGAAGTCTCGGCCTACATCCCGGGCATCGGTCACAACCTGCAGGAGCACTCCATTGTGCTGGTGCGTGGTGGCCGCGTGAGAGACCTCCCTGGTTTCCGTTACAAGATCATTCGTGGTGCGTTGGACACCGCCGGTGTGCGAGGCCGCAAGCAGGCCCGTAGCCGCTACGGCGCGAAGGCCAAGTAGATGCCTCGTAAAGGTCCCGCAGATAGGCGTGAGCCGGTAGGCGATCCCGTTTACCACAACGCCATGGTCACGCAGATGATCAACCGACTCATGCTTCACGGCAAGAAGTCGGTTGCAGAAAAGATTGTTTATGGGGCGCTCAAGGTCGTGTCTGAGAAGACCGGCGGAGACCCCACCCAGACTTTGCGCAAAGCTATCGAGAACGTCCGTCCGCTCATCGAGGTCAAATCTCGCCGGGTCGGCGGTGCCACCTACCAGGTTCCGATCGAGGTAATCCCTCGGCGTTCCAGCACTCTGGCAGTGCGGTGGATGGTCAACTTCTCCCGGGCTCGCAAAGAACGGACCATGGCTCTTCGCTTGGCGGGCGAGCTTATGGACGCAGCTAACGGCGCAGGTGCTTCGGTAAAGAGGCGTGAAGACCTGCACAAGATGGCAGAAGCGAACAAGGCGTTTGCGCACTACAGATGGTAAAGAGCTAGAAGATTTGAAGGAAGCGGACCGGATGTTCTTGCACGCCTAACGGCGGTGTCATGACCATCCGGCCGGGACTTGTCCCGGCCGGTTTCATTTTGAGAACTTCAGAGTGCAGCGGGACGCAGGAGTTGCTTCAACGACAGGAATCGCAGCACCGGGTTCTTATCGGGGGAGATGTAGGACCGGCTTTTTCGACAAGATCGTGACAAAGAAATGACTAACAAAGTTATGGACAAAAAAGAAGCGATTCAGACCAAACAAAAGGTCTCCGCAATCCGGGAGGTCCCGCTGAGCCGTACCCGGAACATCGGGATCATGGCGCACATCGACGCGGGCAAGACCACCACCACCGAGCGGATCCTTTATTACACGGGTCGCACCTACAAACTGGGAGAGGTTCACGACGGCGCCGCCGTTATGGACTGGATGGTTCAGGAGCAGGAACGTGGCATCACCATCACGTCTGCTTCCACCACTGCCAAGTGGAAAGACCATGTAATCAACATCATCGACACCCCCGGCCACGTCGACTTCACAGTCGAGGTCGAACGGTCCCTCCGAGTCCTGGACGGGGCCGTTGCTGTGTTCGATGCCGTATCCGGAGTTGAGCCCCAGACCGAAACCGTCTGGCGTCAGGCCGACAAGTTCCGGGTGCCGCGAATTTGTTTCGTCAACAAGATGGACCGCATCGGCGCCGACTTTTACGCCGCCGTCCAGAGCATGCGTGACCGCCTGGACGCTCACCCCCTTCCCATCCAGATCCCCTGGGGCGCCGAGTCGGACCTCAAGGGTGTTATCGACCTGGTGGAGATGAAGGGCTACGAGTACCTCACCGAGGCCGGCGAAGAGTACCAAATTGTGGATATTCCCGAAGAGCTGAAGGCGGACGCCGCCCACTGGCGCCACGAACTGTACGAGGCGCTGGCCGAGTTCGACGACGAGGTCATGGAGGCCTTCGTCCACGGGCACGAGGCGTCCAACGACCACCTTCGCAACGCCCTCCGCAACGCCACCCTGGCCAACGAGTGCCAGCCGGTGTTGTGCGGTTCCGCCTTCAAGAACAAGGGTGTGCAGCCCCTGTTGGACGCGGTTGTGGCCTACCTTCCCTCCCCGGTGGACGTTCTGCCGGTGACCGGAGAGGTACCCCGGACGGGCGACACGGTTGAGCGGGCCCCCAACGACGAAGAGCCCTTCTCCGCTTTGGCGTTCAAGATCATGTCCGACCCCCACGTGGGCCGGATCACCTACATGCGGGTCTACTCGGGCGTCATGCGTTCGGGTGGTGCGCTGCTCAACACCACCCGTGAACGCAAAGAACGGGCCGGACGTCTGCTGCAGATGCACGCCAACCACCGTGAGGACCTGGCCGCCTGTATGACCGGTGACATTGTCGCCGTCGTCGGCCTGCGCCACACCCTGACCGGCGACACGCTGTGCGACCCCGAGTACCCGATCATGCTGGAGTCGCCGATTTTTGCTGCGCCGGTTATCCAGTTGGCCATCGAACCCAAGACCAAGATCGACCAGGACAAGCTGGGTAACGCCCTGCACCGGTTGAGCGAAGAGGACCCGACCTTCAAGATCCACACGGACGAGGAGACGGGCCAGACCATCATCGCCGGCATGGGTGAGCTTCACCTGGAGGTCCTGGTGGACCGGTTGACCCGGGAATTCAACGTCGACGCCAATGTCGGTCGGCCCCAGGTTGCCTATCGGGAGACCATTACCAAGACGGTTCCCCGCCACATCACCCGCTACATCAAGCAGACGGGTGGTAAGGGTCAGTTTGCCCACGTGGAGATTGCGCTGGAGCCCATGGGCCCCGGCGGCGGATACGAGTTTGTAAACAAGATCAAGGGTGGCGCCATCCCTACCGAGTACATCGGTTCGGTGGACGAGGGGATCCAGGAGTCACTGGCCTCGGGTGTTTTGGCCGGCTACCCGCTGGTCGACGTAAGGGCCACCTTGACCGACGGAAGTTTCCACGACGTGGACTCGTCCGAAATGGCTTTCAAGATCGCCGGATCCATGGCGCTGAAGGAGGCCGCTCGCAAGGCGGACGCCCAGCTGCTGGAGCCGGTTATGGAGGTGGAGGTTTCCACGCCCGAGCAGTTCATGGGCGACGTAATGGGTGACCTCAGCTCCAGGCGTGGCCGCATCGAGAAGATGGACAGCCGGGGTCAGCTGCAGATCATCCGGGCACAGGTTCCCCTGTCCCAGATGTTCGGGTACGCAACCGACCTGCGCTCCAACACGCAGGGCCGGGCCAACTACACGATGCAGTTCCACTCCTACCAGGCGGTTCCCAAGGCTCAGGCCGAGGAGATCGTCAAAAAAGTTCGCGGCGAGTAAGGACACTTGTAAATGGCAGCGGGACAGAAGATACGAATCAAGCTCAAGGCTTATCACCACGAGGTGATAGATCAGAGCGCTCGCAAGATAGTGGACACGGTTCAACGCACCGGTGCTTCGGTGCACGGTCCGGTGCCGCTGCCTACCCGCATTGAGAAGTTCGCGGTGATCCGGTCGCCGTTCAAGGACAAGGACTCTCGTGAGCACTTCGAGATGCGGACACACAAGCGGATCATCGACATCGTGGACCCCACGCCCAAGACCGTGGACTCACTGATGCGTCTGGACCTTCCGGCCGGCGTGGACATCGAGATCAAACTATGAGAAGCGTTGATGCGCCTTCGGCGCAGCCGATCTATGTCGCCCGGGTGATCCGCCGCCCGGCGAGTGAGCCGGGCATCCTGATGGATGCCGATCTCACCCTGTGGAGGGCCTGTTAGAGATGGCTGAAATTACTAAGGGAATCCTCGGCCGCAAGGTGGGGATGACCCAGATTTTTGATGACAAGTCGCGCGTTGTTCCTGTGACCGTTATCCAGGTTGAGAATTGCCGGGTCTCCGGCGTTCGCACTCAGGAGAAGGACGGGTACACCGCCATTCAGATGAGCTTTGGCGACGTCAAGGAGAAGAGCCTTTCCAAGCCGGAAGTGGGCCACCTCAAGACGGCCGGCGTCCCTTTGGCTCGCCACCTGATGGAGTTGCGTCTCAAAGACGTCAGCGGCTTCACCGTGGGCCAGGAGATCAAGGCCGACATCTTCGCCAAAGGCGAGCACGCAGATGTTGTGGGCGTCTCCAAGGGCAAGGGTTTTGCCGGTGTCATGAAGCGTCACAACTTCCACGGCAAGTCGGCATCGCACGGAACGCAGCGCAAGCACCGTTCCCCAGGCTCGATCGGCGCCTGTGCCACGCCGTCCAGGGTCTTCAAGGGCCTGAAGATGGCCGGTCACATGGGCCACGAGCGGGTCACGATGTTGAACCTTGAAGTTGTGGAGTCCGATGCCTCAAAGGATCTGCTCCTCATCCGCGGCGCAGTACCCGGGCCCAACGGCGGTCTGGTCCTCGTTCGCTCGACCAATAGGGGGTCCTAATGGCTGACACGAAGACTTCGGCCCCCAAAGCGCCGCTTTTCGGTGCCGACGGCAAGCAGAACGGTGAGTTCGATCTTCCCGAGACCTACGACATCAATCCCAACGTCCCGGTGATGCACGCAGTTGTAACGGCGCAGTTGGCGGCGGCCCGCTCCGGCACCCACTCCACGAAAACTCGTGGCGAAGTGCGTGGCGGTGGCGTACGGCCCTGGAGGCAGAAGGGGACCGGCCGGGCACGTCACGGCTCGATCCGTGAGCCCCAGTGGGTCGGCGGCGGTATCGCCCACGGACCCAAGCCCCGCGACTACTCGCAGCGAATCTCCAAAAAGGAGAAGGCGCTGGCGCTGAACGGTGCATTGACCGTCCGCCTCCGTGAGGGAGCGGTCAAGGTTGTGGAGTTCCCGACCTTTGACAGGCCCGAGACCAAACGTGCTCTGGCACTTTTGGATCAGTGGGGATGCCAGGGCAAGGTACTGTTGGTAGTCGGGTCCGAGCGTCTTTCGGACAACATGTTCCTGTCGCTGCGCAATCTTGGCCACGTGCTGGCGGTTTCGTCACCCACGGCTTACCGGGTATTGGCGGCGGACACCATCGTGATTTCTCGCTCGGCACTCGAGACCGCCTCCACTGAGGCGGCGTCCCGCGAGTCCGCAAGAGAGGAGTCCAAATGAGCGCCCGTGACGTGATCATCAAGCCGATCGTCAGCGAGAAGTCTTATGCGCTGATCGACGAGGGCTACTACACGTTTCTGGTTCACCCGGACGCCAACAAGATTCAGATCCGCCAGGCAGTCGAGGAGATCTGGGACGTCAGCGTTGTAAAGGTCAACACCCAAAACCGCAGCGGCAAGGTCAAGGCCACCCGCATGGGTAAGGGGAAGCGCAAGAACACCCGCCGGGCAATCGTCAAGCTTGCCGAAGGCGACAAGATAGAGCTGTTCGAGACCAGGTAGGGGATAGGTAATGGGAGTACGTAAGTCAAGGCCGACCACTCCTGGTCGGCGCGGTATGTCGCACTCGACCTTCTCCGAGGTCACCCGCGACCACCCCGAAAAGAGCCTGGTCAGGCCCAACCCTAAAAAGGCTGGGCGCAACGTCCACGGCCGTATCACCACCCGACACCAGGGTGGCGGTCACAAGCGTAAGTACCGGGTTATCGATTTCCGTCGCAACAAGGACGGGATCCCGGCGAAGGTCGCTCAGATTGAGTACGACCCGAACCGCAACGCCCGGATTGCGCTGCTGAACTACGTGGACGGCGAAAAGCGCTACATCCTGTGCCCGAACAAGGTTGAGGTGGGCGACAAGCTGCAGAGCGGTCCCGGATCTGAGATCCGCCCCGGCAATGCGCTGGCGCTGGCCGGAATCCCGCTGGGTACGGTGGTCCACAATGTGGAACTGACGCCCGGAGGCGGGGGCAAGATGGCCCGTTCCGCAGGGACGTCGGTGCAGCTTGTGGCAAAGGAAGGCAAGATGGCTACCCTGCGTCTTCCTTCCACGGAAGTCCGCCGGGTGCCGGTTGACTGCAAGGCCACCATCGGCGAGGTTGGGAACGCAGAGTTTGAGTTGATTTCCATCGGCAAGGCAGGACGCAACCGCTGGAAGAACAAACGCCCCAGTGTCCGAGGCGTGGCCATGAACCCGGTCGACCACCCGTTGGGTGGAGGCGAGGGCAAGTCTTCAGGTGGACGTCACCCCACGTCGCCCTGGGGCAAGAAGGAAGGCCGCACCCGCAAAGAAGGCAAGTACTCGGACGATCGGATCATTCGGCGGCGTGGAAGCAAGAGAGGTTAATTAGCATGAGAGCGAATATCCAATCTTTGCCGTTTCCTGTCCGCACCGAAGAAGGAGCGTAGGCAGTGCCCCGTTCTATGAAGAAGGGTCCCTTTGTGGACGACCATCTCCTGAAAAAGGTTGATGAGCAGAACAAGCGCGGAGAGAAGCGTGTGATCAAGACCTGGTCGCGGCGCTCCACGCTGATCCCCGACATGGTCGGCCACACCCTGGCCGTCCACGATGGGCGCAAGCACGTACCTGTGTACGTCACCGAGTCGATGGTTGGGCACAAGCTGGGCGAGTTCGCACTCACCCGGACCTTCCGGACGCACGGCCACCACACCGAGAAGAGCACGAGGCTCAAGTAATGGCAAAGGCAGCTGTTCAGACATATAAGGCCGGGGCGAAGTTCATTCGCATCAGCCCCTACAAGGTGCGCGAGGTCGCGGCCATCATCAAGGGCAAGCACGTCGACGAAGCGCGCCGCATCCTGGCCTTTACGCCCAAGGCTGCCAGTTTTGAGATGAGCAAAATTCTCGAAAGCGCCATTGCGAACGCCGAGCACAACTTCCAGGTGCCGCAAGAAGAGCTTTACGTAAGGTTTGTCTCTGCGGACGAGGGCGTGACCATCAAGCGGTTCCGCCCCCGGGCCCAGGGCCGCGGGTTCAGGATCCGCAAGCGGACCTCGCACATCCAGTTGGAGTTGGAGCGCAGGGTCGGCGAAGTAGTCGACAAGCCCCGCCGCTCGACCAAGGCAGCCAAGGCGGCGGACCCTGCAACGACCGGCGCCAAGGTCTCCTCCGGCAAAAAGGGCGCAGCCAAGAAGCCTTCGGCAAAGAAGACCTCGGCGGCCCCCAAGAGCGAGAGCAAGGCGGCCAAGCCGGCCGGTACCGCAAACAAGGAGCCTGAAAAGGCCTCCACCACTACCAAAAAAGAAGGTAACTGATGGGTCAGAAGGTACATCCATACGGGCTCCGGCTCGGAATCACCACCGACTGGAAGTCGCGCTGGTTTGCCGATGGTGCCCAGTACCGGGACTACGTAGAGCAGGACGCGAAGATCCGGCACTACCTGAAGAATTTGCTTCCGCACGCAGCTATCGGGCGTCTGGAAATCGAGCGGACCCGTGAGCGTGTCCGGGTTACGGTTCACACCGCCCGTCCGGGCATTGTCATCGGGCGCCGCGGCGCCCAGGCGGACGAGATCCGGGGTTACCTGGAGAAGATCGAGTCCAAGGCCGCACGGGCTCAGACCGGCAAAGACGTCAATGTTCAGGTCAACCTGGACATCGTCGAGGTCAAGTCTCCGGACGCCGACGCTCAGTTGTTGAGCCAGGCGATCGCCGAGCAGCTCAGCTCCCGGGTTTCATTCCGCAGGGCCATGCGCAAGGCGGTCAACACCGCCATGAAGGCGGGCGCCCTGGGCGTGAAGGTTCAGACCTCGGGCCGCCTCGGCGGAACCGAAATGAGCCGGCGAGAGGGTTACCACGAGGGCAAGGTGCCGCTGCACACGCTGCGAGCGGACATCGACTACGGCTTCTCGGAGGCGCCTACCGCCGCCGGACAGATCGGCGTCAAAGTTTGGATCTACAAAGGTGAGGTCGTTGTGCAGCGCGGCGGGATCCGGGTTCCGGCTCCGGCATCGGTGCCGGCAACTCCGCCTTCGGGTCGGCAGGGTGGACGTGGCGGCAACCGCGGCGGCAACCGTGGTGGAGGAGGCGGGGGCGGCGGCAATCAGCGTCAGCCGAACCTGGCTCGGTCACCTCAGCCCAGCGGCATGTTGACCCCGTCGCAGCCTCAGTCGTTCGCTCCCGACGCTCCGGTACCGGGTGCTTCGGCTCCTGCTCCGGCAGCGCCCGCTGCAGCTCCGGCACCGCCGGCTGCACCGGTAGCTCCGGCTCCGGTTGTCGACGCTCCTCCGGCCGCTGCGCCCGAAACTCCTTCCGGAGGTGCCTCCTAATGTTGTCGCCACGCAGGGTAAAACACCGCAAGGTTCACCGCGGCCGGCGTCGTGGACTCTCGAAGGGCGGCACCACGCTCAACTTCGGGGACTACGGACTTCAGGCTTTGGAGGCGGCATGGATCACCAACCGCCAGATTGAGTCGGCACGTGTTGCCATCACCCGCCACGTTAAGCGCGGTGGCCGGGTGTGGATCAACATTTTCCCGGACAAGCCTTACACCAAAAAGCCCGCCGAAACCCGCATGGGTTCCGGTAAGGGAAACCCGGAGGGTTGGGTTGCCGTGGTCAAGCCGGGTCGTGTGATGTTTGAGTTGACCGGTGTTCCAGAAGACGTGGCGAAGGAAGCCATGCGGCTTGCCGGCCACAAACTTCCGATCAAGTGCAAGTTTGTAACCCGTGAGAGCCAGGGGCAGACAGTATGAACGTTGACGGTTTGCGGGAGATGACTTCCGAGGATCTGGTCGAGCGTCTGGACGAGGTGAAGGAGGAGTTCTTTAACCTTCGCTTCCAAAACGCCACCGGCCAGCTGGAGAACTTCGCCCAGATCAAGCAGATAAAGCGGGAAATCGCCCGAATCAACACCTTGGTGCACGAGCGTGAGCTGGGGATCGAGATCGAGCCCAAGCCCCAGAAGGTAGCGAAGGCGAAGCCGAAGAAAGAAAAAGAGAAGAAGTCCAAGGCTAAGCCCGAGCCCGCTGGAAAAGACGCGGGCGACGAAGATGGAGAAGAGTGATGGCTGAAGAACGGCCGCAACGCAAAACCCGAAGCGGTTTTGTCGTGAGCACGAAGATGGACAAGACGGTAGTGGTGAACACCATTCAAACGGTGCGTCACCCTCTGTACTCGAAGATCTACAAGCGCAACGTCAAACTGTACGCCCACGATGAGGCAAACGACGCCAATGTCGGCGACAAGGTCCTCATCTGCGAAACTCGGCCGCTCTCCAAGACGAAGCGCTGGAGAATTGTTGAAGTTGTGGAGCGCGCCAAGTGATTCAGGCCGAGACCCGATGCAAAGTGGCCGACAACACCGGCGCACGTGAGGTTCTGATCATCAAGGTCCTCGGTGGCTCCCGTAGGCGTTACGCGTCTGTGGGCGACATCGTGGTTGCCACGGTGAAGGATGCTCTGCCCAACCAGCAGGTCAAGCGTGGAGACGTGGTCAAGTGTGTTGTTGTGCGGACCGCCAAGGAGTGCCGGCGTCCGGATGGCAGCTACATCAAGTTCGACCAGAACGCGGTGGTGATCATCAACGAGCAGAAGAACCCCCGCGGTACTCGTGTTTTCGGACCGGTGGCCCGTGAGTTGAGGGACCGCAAGTTCATGAAGATCATCTCGCTCGCACCGGAGGTGCTGTAAATGGCCAGGATTCGCAAGGGAGACCAGGTGCACGTCACGACTGGTAAGGACGCAGGCAAGACCGGCAACGTGATTGCCGTCTACCCCGCGGCCAACCGCGTCCTGGTGCAAGGCATCAACAAGGTCAAGCGTCACGAGAAGGTGCGTCCCGCCCGCGGCCGTCAGGGCCAGGAGGGTGGCATCGTGATCAAGGAGTTGCCCGTGAACCTGTCGAACGTGGCGCTCATCTGCCCCACCGACGGTCCGGTCCGCAGCCGCATCAAGGTAGATCCCGACGGGACCAAGGTACGCGTGTGCGTCAAGTGTGAGACGGAGCTGGGATAGTAATGGCTGATAACAACGGGTACATCCCCCGCCTGAAGGTGCAGTACGACGACGAAATTCGTCCTGCGCTGGCCGAAAAGTTCGGCCTGAACATCATGGCCGCGCCGCGCCTGGAAAAGATCGTCATCAACATGGGCGTGGGCGATGTGCTTCGTGAGCCCAAGGCCATGGATGGCGCGGTGGCGGACCTGATGATAATCACCGGTCAGAAGCCCATCACCATCAAAGCCCGCAAGGCCATCTCGAACTTCAAGCTTCGTGAAGGGGTCAACATCGGGGCCAAAGTGACCCTGCGCGGCGCCAAGGCGTGGGAATTCCTGGACCGGCTCATCTCCCTGGCAATCCCACGAATTCGGGACTTCCGGGGTCTGCCCACCAAGGGATTTGACGGACGGGGCAACTACACCTTCGGGGTTACCGACCAGACGATTTTTCCCGAGATCGACTTCGACAAGATCATGAAGATTCGTGGCATGGACATTTCCATCGTCACCACCGCCACGGACAACGAGGGAGGCAGGGCCCTTCTGGACGCCTTTGGTTTCCCGTTCCGGAAGAACTAAGAGGAAACAGGTAAATGGCTAAAAAATCTCTGGTGGTCAAGGCCTCCCGGCCGGCTAAGTTCAAGGTGCGGAATTACTACCGCTGCCGTAGATGCGGTCGTCCCCGGGCGTACATTCGCAAGTTCGGAATGTGCCGGATCTGCGTCCGCGACCTGGCTCACCGGGGCGAGCTTCCGGGCATCACGAAATCGAGTTGGTGATCTAGATATGACAATGACCGATCCAATTGCAGACATGCTGTCGAGGATTCGCAACGCCAACACGGCATCCCACGACAACGTGGACATCCCGGCCTCCAAACAGAAGCTGGCTATTGTGGCCATCCTCAAGGACGAGGGGTACATCGAGGACTTCGAAGTTATCGCTGATCCACCGGGCGAGACCATCCGGGTTACCCTCAAGTACCAGCAGGATCGCTCCAAGACCATTCATGGCATCAAGCGGGTTTCCAAGCCGGGGCTGCGGGTTTACACCAAGGCCGGCAAGCTCCCCAAGGTGCTCGGTGGCCTGGGGGTAGCAATCGTGTCCACCTCGGCCGGTCTGATGACCGGGCGCAAGGCGGCGCAACGCAAAATCGGCGGCGAAGTCGTCGCACACATCTGGTAAAAGGATTTCTTGAGATGAGCAGAATCGGAAAAGAGCCGATCACGGTTCCTGCCGGGGTGGTTGTCACCCTAAAGCCCCAGTTCGTCCGGGTTAAGGGACCCAAGGGTACGCTTGAGCGTGCCCTCCCCAAGGACATTGTGGTGGCCCAGGAAGGTAGCACCATCACCGTTACCCGTCCGTCCGACTCCGGCGAGCACCGCTCGCTGCACGGTCTGACCCGTACGCTGGTGGCGAACCTGGTTCAGGGAGTTACCGAGGAGTTCACCAGGAACCTGGAGATCCACGGGGTCGGTTACCGGTGCGCGCTCAAGGCGGACCATCTGGAGTTGTCGCTCGGTTACTCCCACCCAGTGATCGTGCCGACGCCGGCCGGAATCAGCTTTGATGTCGCCAGCCCCACCCGCATCACGGTGAGGGGAGCCGACAAAGAACTGGTCGGTCAGGTTGCAGCAAACATCCGCGCCAAGCGCAAGCCGGACCCCTACAAACAAAAGGGCGTCCGCTACCAGGGCGAGGTCATCCGGAAGAAGGCAGGGAAGACGTCCAAGTGAAAACTTCTAGCGCACAACGTCGTAAGAGGCACACCAGGATCCGGAAAAAGATTTCGGGTACTGCAGCCCGGCCGCGTCTGGCTGTGTTCCGGAGCAACAAACACATTTACGTCCAGGTGATCGACGACCTGGCGGGCAAGACCATCGCATCGGCATCCACCGGTGACGCCGATCTTGGCGCCGCCAACACGGTGGAGGGCGCCGCCAAGGTAGGAGCGGCGGTGGCCGAGCGCGCTGCGGCGGCCGGAGTCAGTGCCGTTGTCTTCGACCGGGGCGGATTCAAGTTCCATGGGAAGGTCAAGGCGCTGGCGGACGGTGCCAGAGAGAAAGGACTGCAATTCTGATGCCAGGACCAAACGCACCAGGAGGAGCCCGGGGTGGACCCGGAGGAGCCCGAGGCAGAGGTCCCGGCGGACCGGGAGGTCCCGGCGGACGCGGCCCGGGTGGCCCCGGCGGCGCGGGTCGTGGACCCGGCGGCCAAGGGCGCGGACCCGGCGGACCCGGCAGGCCCGGCGGGCGTCGTGATTCCGGCCCCAGGCAGGATGACCGCAACAGTGGGTTCATCGAGCGCATCGTTGGGCGGCCTCGCCGCGTGGCGAAGGTGGTCAAGGGTGGCCGTAGGTTCTCGTTCAGCGCTTTGGTTGTTGTCGGCGACGGCAACGGCCGGGTAGGCGCCGGCAAGGGCAAGGCCCGAGAGGTTCCCGCATCGATTCAAAAGGCATCCGAACTGGCACGCCGGACGATGTTCAGCGTTCCCATGGTCGGCGGGACCATCCCGCACATGGTGATCGGCGAGTCCTCGGGAGCCCGCGTGCTCCTCAAACCGGCATCGCCCGGTACCGGAGTAATCGCCGGGGGACCGGTCCGGGCAGTCGTTGAGGCTGCCGGCATCAAGGACATCCTGTCGAAATCGCTGGGATCGGCCAACAAGATCAATATCGTTAACGCAACGATGGACGGCCTGCGCAAGCTGGAACGCCCGGAGGATGTAGCCATCCGTCGCGGCAAAACCATCGACCAGGTCTCGCCGCGTTATCTGTACGAGGTGGCCACTCCCGCTCCGGCGGGTACCCACAGCACTGGACCCGTGGTTTAGATGGGACGTATATCCGTTACTCAGACCAAGAGCCCGGTGTCGCTCCCCAAGGACCAGGGCCGCACGTTGAAGGCGCTGGGCCTTCACCGCATGCGTGACACTGTGGAACACAACGACAGTCCGTCGGTCATGGGGATGGTCCACAAGGTCCGTCACCTCGTTACCGTCGTAAAGTTGGAAGGAAAGTAAGTGAAACTTCACGATCTACAGCCGGCCCCCGGGTCAAAGAAGGACCGCATCCGCGTAGGACGTGGACGCGCCGGCCGTCGCGGCAAGACCGCCGGTCGAGGCACCAAGGGCGACAAGGCTCGTGGACAAGTTCCCGCCACTTACGAAGGTGGTCAGATGCCGCTGCACATGCGTCTGCCTAAACTCCCCGGGTTCCGTAACCCGAACAAGGTTGTTTACAACGTGGTCAACCTCGACATTCTCGAGGCCTACGACGGAACAGCAATCGACCCGGACGGCCTGCGCTCCCACGGTCTGATTCGCAAGAAGGGTCCGGTTAAGGTTCTGGGTCAGGGCGACCTCACCAAAGCGGTCACCATCAAGGCCCATGCATTCAGCCAATCGGCTATAGGTAAGATTGAAGCTGCCGGGGGGACCACCGAGGTTCTTTCAGCTAACGGCAAGTAGGTCCAAACCGGCTTCAATGCAACGCCCCGAGACACCTGTAGCGGCCGATTGATAAGGAATTAATGTGCTCAAAGCACTACTGAACGCATTTAAGGTCCCCGACCTCAGGAAGAAGATTTTCTTCACCCTGGCCATAGTCGCCGTCTACCGATTGGGCGCGTTTATCCCCGCCCCGGGGATCGACTACGCCGCGGCTCGGCGTTTGACCGAGTCCAGCGACAACCTGACCCGGCTCCTCAACCTTTTCTCCGGTGGTGCTTTGACCCAGCTTGCGGTTTTTGCGCTGGGAATCATGCCCTACATCACGGCCAGCATCATGATGCAGCTGTTAACGGTGGTCATTCCCAAGCTCGAGGAGTGGCAGAAGGAAGGCGAGTCGGGGACCAAAAAGATTACCCAATGGACCCGCTACCTCACCGTGGTCCTGGCGGTCATGCAGTCCACCGGCATCGTGGTCCTGGCGGACCGCGGCGGGTTCCGTGACTCCAACAACAACCCGGTAGACCTGATTCCGCAGTTCACGCCGTTCCGCGTGATCCTGATTGTGATGACCCTGACTGCGGGCACCGCCCTCATCATGTGGTTGGGCGAGCAGATCACCCAGCGGGGAATCGGCAACGGCATGTCTGTGCTGATCTTCGCCAGCGTTGTTTCGGCGCTGCCGGTTCAGGGCTCAAACATCAAAGCGCAGCTCGGCTGGGTGTGGTTCGGTTTCATCCTGCTGCTGGCCATCTTCATCATCGTGGGCATTGTGATCATCGAGCAGGGGCAGCGGCGGGTCCCCGTTCAGTACGCCAAACGGATGGTCGGAAGAAAGATGTACGGCGGGGGGTCAACCTATATCCCTCTGAAGATCAACCAGTCCGGCGTTATCCCGATCATCTTTGCCTCGAGTGTTTTGTACTTCCCGGCTTTGGTGGTTACCGTGATCCACTGGGACTGGTTGCGCAGCTTCATCGAGAACCAGGTGATCAACCAGACCTCTCCGGTACACATCGTCTTCTACGGTTTGTTGGTGGTCGGGTTCGCGTACTTCTACACCGCTATTGCATTCAACCCGGTTGATGTAGCGGACAACATGAAGAAGTACGGCGGCTTTATCCCCGGCATCCGGCCCGGGCGGGCGACCGCAGAACATCTGCAATTCATCCTGGCCCGCATTACGCTGCCCGGAGCCCTGTTCATTGCGGCGATCGCAATTCTTCCCTCCATCGCCCTGGCGACGTTGAACGTAACGGCGCTGCCCTTCGGCGGCACCTCGATCCTGATCACTGTTGGTGTGGCCCTGGAGACGGCGAAGCAGGTTGAATCTCAACTTCTGATGCGCCACTACGAGGGCTTCCTGAGCTAGTGTCCGGCACCTCCGGTACGTACCACGTAGGCGGCCACGCCCCAAGTGTGGCGCCCGGGGTGTGGGAGTAATGCGCATCGTGCTGCTGGGCCCCCCGGGGGCCGGTAAGGGCACGCAGGCATCGCGACTGGCCGAACGGCTTGAGATCCCGCATATTGCGACCGGGGACATGTTCCGTGAGGCCGCCGCCGAGGAGAACGAGGCGGGTCGCCGGATCCGCAAGGTTATGGAGTGCGGAGAACTGGTTCCCGACGCCCTGACCAACGACCTGGTCCGCTGGCGACTGGCTCGCCCCGACGCCCAGGACGGATTCATCCTGGACGGATACCCCCGCAACGTTGAACAGGCTGACACTCTGGACGGAATCCTGGACGATCTGGGTACCAAGATCGATCTGGCAATCAAGTTCATGGTCCGGGGCAGCGACATCGTCGCCCGTCTGGCGGGCCGGAGGGTGTGCCCGGTGTGCCGCACCGTCTACCACATGGACACCCACCCACCCAAAGACGACGAAGTCTGCGACAACGATGGCGTTCCCCTTATCCGCCGGGACGACGACCTAGAGGAAACGACGCTTCGCCGGTTGGAGGTTTACGGCCAGCAGACCCGCCCGCTGTACGAGTTTTACGGGGAGAGGGGACTGCTGACGGAGATGGACGCCTTGGGCACCACCGAAGAGGTTTTCGGGCGATTGCTGGCGGTAGTAGGCCGCTAGTCCGTCTTCTTGTCCTCCTGGTCGGCCGGCGGTGTCTTGGCCCCGGCGGGAAGCACCACCACCTCATCTGGCTTGCGGCTTCGCAGGCGTGATTCGATAAGCGCATCCATGTTGTCGATCCTGATGGAGAGATCGGCGTTGCGCAGCGTGTCGAAGGTGCGGTCCACGGTGGCTTCGATC
Organism: Actinomycetes bacterium; assembly: GCA_029263075.1. Lineage (GTDB taxonomy): Bacteria > Actinomycetota > CADDZG01 > JAHWKV01 > JAHWKV01 > JAJCYE01. Next base: position 19,532 of record JAJCYE010000120.1, on the reverse strand, counting down.
TCGCTCAACTGACGATTGAGCAGGGTGACCGTGGCTTTGAGCGGTTCCCGCACCCCCCGGTCTATCCGGGTCTCGATATCCAATTTGGAGGCGCGCTGCTCGCTGCGCAGTGAGGCGCCCACCTCGGCTATCGCTTGAAGCGTCTGGGATTCGACCGATTCGAGTTGACGGCGGATCCGGGTCTCGCTGTGGTCGGCTTCCTGTTTGATCTCCGCCCTCAACTGTTTGAGGGCGTCGGTAAACGTGGAGACCGCCGACGAAAGTTGTTCGCGCTGTTCGGTCCCCTCGGACTTCCGCCCGGCGACCTCGGCCTCCAGTGCGCCGATGCGCTCCAACAGGTTCGACTGGTGGCGCTCGCCGGCGCCTGCCAGGTCTTCGCGGAGGGCCCCGACCGCCCGGGCGAGAGTTTCGAACCCGGTCTTGACCTCCGAACCGGCGGGCCGCAGGGAGGTCAACCCTTGCTTGAGGTCGGTGGTCAGTTGTTCGGCCCGGCCGGCCGCATGGCGGTCTTTTTCGGAGATCTGCCCTTCAAGGGCCTCAAGGCCCCCGGCGACCTTGGCCTCGAACTTGGATTGAACCGCCGTGAGATCCTTCAGTCCCCGAGCGAGCGCCTCCCGGTCACCGGTCACCGATTTGCCGATGGCCAGCACCCCCTCCTGGAGGCGGTCGGCGCGTTCGACCAACTGTTCGTGCTGCTGAGACATCCGCCGGTCAACTTCCTCCAGCACCCGCACCAACCGGTTCTGCAGCGACTCCTGGGCCTCAAAAGCCGTTGAGGCCTTTTGTTCAAGGGACTCCACGCCTTCGTTGAGCCGGGTGTGGATCTGTTCGGTCTGCCGGGCAAGTTCCTCGGCGCGGGCCTCGGCTGCCTGGGCCTTGGCCTCCAACTCCGATAGCCGCCCGGCTACCAGTTGATCCTGCTTGTGGATGCCGACGGCGACTTCTAGGATCCGGTCCTTGACCAGCGTCAGTTCGCTCAGGATGAGCTGGGACCCGTCATCCTGGTTCGACCCTGCGGCCAGGCCCTGGACCCCCGTGCTCAGCTCCTGTGTCTGCTGCCAGAGGCTGCGAAGCGCCTGCTTGTAGCTCTGCTGGGCGTCGGTCTCCGTGGTTCGGATGGTTTCAAGGCCGCTCTGGACGCCCTTCAGCTCACCCAGGACCCGGGCTTCGAGCCGCTTGTTGGATTTGGCCCCTTCGCTTCTCCAGGCTTCAACAAGATTCAGCAGTTCGGTGAGCAGGTTCACCATCTGCATCGAAGGTTCGGCGCGGCTGGTGGTATCCCAGTCTTCGAACGCGGCCACCAGGCTGTCGTCCGGCGAACCGTCCGGGGCTCCGGCCGGCGCCTGCTGCGTGGCGCCCTGGGGTGGGAAGTCTGGTTCGAAGTCGTCGCCCAGGGGTGGATCTGCATCTTCAGTAGCTGCCAATCAACTCTCCCACCCTCCGGAGCTGCCGGCTTCTGGGTTGCGACCAGTAGCGATCTCGGATCTGAAGTATGTACCAGCCCCATTTTCCCGGTCCAATGCGGCGCCCGTGACCTCAGGCTTGGGTTAACCTCAGACGGTCAAGGCGCCGCCAACATCCGGCCGGCGCCGGACCCGAACAGAGGAAGGCCGCCGGCCGCCGATGATAGTCAAAAAGACCCCCGAGCAACTCGAGATGATGGCGCGGGCCGGCAAGGTGCTGGCCGAGGTCATCAAGGAGATGGGCGAGGCCATCCGGCCGGGCGTTTCCCTCAAAGAGCTCGATGAGATGGCGGAGAGATCTATGCGCTTGCGGGGCGGGGTTCCCTCTTTCCTGGGCTACAACGGCTTTCCCGCCAGCATCTGTGCCTCTCCGAACGACATGGTGGTCCACGGCATCCCCGACGGGCGAGAGCTCAAGGAGGGAGACATCTTCTCCGCCGACTTTGGGCTGATCCTGGACGGCTGGCACGCCGACAGCGCCCACACCTTTGCGGTGGGCGAGATCTCCGCCGAAGCCCGCAAACTAATGGACGTGACCGAGTCAGCGCTGGCGGCCGGCATCGCCTGCTGCCGCCCCGGCAATCGCCTCGGCGACATCGGCCATGCCGTTCAGGAAGTGATCGAGTCGGCCGGGATGAGCGTTGTACGGGAATTCGTCGGGCACGGCATCGGTCGCTCGCTCCACGAGGACCCGCAGGTACCCAACTATGGCAAAGCCGGTCGGGGACCGGTTTTGGAGGAGGGGTGGGTAATGGCCATCGAACCGATGGTGAATATCGGCGGATGGCAAACCCGGCTCCTGGACGATCAGTGGGGTGTTGTGACGGCCGACGGGAGTCTGTCGGCCCACTTCGAGCACACCGTAGCGGTTACGGCCGATGGGCCGAGGATCCTGACCGCTCTTTAGCCGACTTTCAGCAGGTCCACTACGAAGATCAGGGTCTCGTTGGGTTTGATGGACCCGACGGCGCGGGGGCCGTACCCCATGTTCGGCGGGATGACCAGCAGGCGGCGCCCGCCGACCTTCATGCCGCTGACGCCGAAATCCCAGCCCGGTATGACCCGTCCTCCGCCGAGCGGAAAGCCGAAGGGTTCCCCCCGGTCCCAGGAGGCGTCGAACTGCTCCCCGGTGGAGTAGGAAACGCCGACGTAGTGGACCGATACCCGATCCCCGGAAACGGCGGTTGGGCCGTCCCCCTTTACGACGTCGGTGGAATAGAGATCCCGTGGGGCGGTCCCGGAAACGGGCGGCACCTCGGGTTTGGTGGACATGTCGGTAGATATCTCAAGGGGTTCCATGCGTAACAGCCTAAGGGGTGCCGGCCGTGTTTGCAGAGCTACCGCGCCGAGTTGAGCAAGGGATAAGGGTTCACCGGCCGCCCGCCGCTGGGATGCCACTCGAAGTGGACGTGACAGGGCCCGCCCCGGGCGTTGCCGGAGTTGCCGTTCACGCCGATGACCTGGCCGGCCGAAACCGGCTTGCCGGCGGAAATCCCCGAGGCGTAGCTGCGCAGGTGGGCGTAGAAGAAGACGTCGCCGTTGGAGGCCCGCAGATACAAAGAGGTACCCCCGGCCCCGCTTGAAGCCAGCCGCTGAATGGAACCGTCTGTCACCGCAATGACCGGGGACCCGCAGGGCGACATGACGTCGGTGCCCTGGTGTTTGCGGCCCCCCGAGCGGGGAGCGCCCCAGGTGTTCGCGAAACCTGCAGGGGTTACCGGGAGGGTGAACTTGGAGAACCGTCCGGCCGACGAAAGTTTGGGCGCGCCTGCCGCAGTGGCTTGAAGCTGGGTCCGGCGTTGTGTGGTGAGCTGCTTGGATTTGAGCGCCGCTTCCGCAGCCTTGCGTTCGGCGGCCTCTTGCTGTTTCGCCTCCGCCAGGCGTCCCTCCACCGTCTTGCGACGGGCGCTCAGATCTTGGGCCAGTTTGTTCTGCCGGGACTCGGTGTCCTTCAGTTCGGCCGCCAACTGATCGTGGCGGGTCTGGGCGATTGTCAGGTCCTCCATCAAGGCCGCATCGTCCCCGCCCAGCACTCCCATGTAATGGACCCGCTTGATGAACTCCCCGAAGTCGGCCGAGGTCAACAACTGGCCGAGCATTGAGGTAGCCCCGCCGGACTTGTACATGACCCCCGCCCGGGCCTTTAGCTCCGCCGACTTGGCGCCGATGATCGACTGGGCCTCTTCCTGCTGCTTGTTTAACGCGACCTGCTGGGCTTCGGTGTTGGCAAGCTGGGTCTCGACCTTGCCGTACTCCGCTGCCACCTTGTCCAGTTCGGCCTGCAAGGAGTCGCTGGCCGCGCCGAAAGCACTCTCGATGGGAATGAGGGTTAAAAGGACGAGGACGCCGACCAGAGCGGGTACCCGCCGGCGCGTCCTGGTTGGGCTTTTTAGGGGTCGCATCCGCAACGAGTGTGCCATTGAGTCAACAAAAAGGGAACCCGGACAATGGTATTTTCCCGCTCTGGGCCCTTATGGAGGAAAGATCCGCCGTAAGGGGACATAATGGGGGGCAAGCTAGTTGCGAGACGTAGCAGACCTAGCCGATCGCTGGTATAGTTCTTTGTTCCGGCCAGTGGCTGCACGTTTGACGCGTGCCCAGATGTAGTTGGGCGGAGAAACTAATCCTCCGGCGTTGTTCCCAAGATCCACGCTTGAAGATCAAGAGCATGGGTCTGCAAGGAGCCTGATCCGCTGAATATTAGCGGGCGGTACCTGGGAAAGCCGGAATTAAGTGAGGATATGGCCACTAAGGACAAGTCTGGCAAAGAAGCACCCATCAGGGTGGAGGGAACGGTCGTCGAGCCGCTTCCCAACGCCATGTTCCGGGTGGAGATCCCCGGTGGCCACCGCGTCCTGGCCCATATCGGCGGCAAAATGAGAATGAACTACATCCGGGTGCTGCCTGGAGACAGGGTAGAGGTGGAGATGTCCCCCTATGACTTGACCAGGGGCCGCATCGTCTGGCTCTTCCGGAACAGATAGGACTTTTAGCGAATGAAGGTAAGACCTAGCGTGAAGAAGATGTGCGAGAAGTGCAAGATCATCCGCCGCCATGGGCGTGTCAGGGTCATCTGCACCAACCCACGCCACAAGCAGGTACAAGGATGAGGTTGAGCGAGCGTCAGCGAGCGAATTCGGTCCTTGCCTTCCCCCGTCCGCATCGATCGAAGGGAGCGTAGGCAGTGGCGAGAATCGCAGGAGTCGACCTCCCTCGGGACAAGCGACTGGAAACCGGTCTTACTTACATCTTTGGCGTAGGCGCCACTAGGGCGCAGGCCATCATCAAAGGCACCATGGTCGACGGGGACAAGCGGGTCAAAGACCTCTCCGAAGACGAGGTCATGCGCCTCAGGGGCTATATCGAAGGCAACTTTCAGGTGGAGGGTGACCTGCGCCGTGAGGTTGCCCAGAACATCAAGCGCAAGGTCGAGATCGGCTGTTACCAGGGGATTCGTCACCGCCGGGGTCTGCCGGTGCACGGGCAGCGGACCCACACCAACGCTCGTACCCGTAAGGGACCTAAAAAGACCGTGGGCATGAAGCGGAAGAAGGGGAAGTAAGGCGTGGCCAAACCTAAGAAGCCGAAGCGCAAGGAAAAGAAGAACGTTCCTCACGGGCAGGCTCACATCAAGTCTTCCTTCAACAACACAATTGTTTGCATCACCGACCTCGAAGGCAACGCCCTTTCCTGGGCGTCAGCGGGCAACGTCGGGTTCAAGGGATCTCGCAAGTCGACTCCCTTTGCTGCCCAGTTGGCCGCCGAGGCAGCCAGCAAGCGGGCCCAGGACCACGGTGTGCGCAAGGTCGATGTATTCGTAAAGGGTCCCGGTTCCGGCCGGGAGACCGCCATCCGTTCTCTGCAGGCGTCGGGCCTGGAGATCCTGGGGATCATGGACGCAACGCCGGTACCCCACAACGGTTGTCGTCCCGTGAAGAGAAGAAGGGTTTAAATTGAGCAAAGCGAATCCAAACCTTGCCTTTTCCGGTCCGCAGCGACCGAAGGGAGCGTAGGCCGTGCCTAATCAACCATCCCCCGTCTGCCGGCTATGTCGCCGGGAGCGCGTAAAGCTATACCTCAAGGGCACCCGGTGCGAGTCGGGCAAGTGCGCCATGGAGCGTCGTCCGTACCCCCCTGGTGACCACGGCCGCGGCCGCATCAAGGAGAGCGAGTACCTGTTGCAGCTCCGCGAGAAGCAGAAGGCGCGCAGGATCTACGGCGTCCGCGAGAAGCAGTTCCGCCTGTACTACGACAAGGCCACCAGGGCCAAGGGTGTTACCGGCGCCAAACTCCTGCAGCTGCTGGAGCACCGCCTGGACAACGTTGTCTACCGCGGTGGTCTGGCCATGAGCCGGGCCCAGGCCCGCCAGTTCGTCAGCCACGGACACTTCCAGATCGACGGTAAAAAGGTCGATATCCCCTCTTACCACGTTAAGCCGGGCTCCAAGGTGGAGGTCAGGCAGCGCTCGCAGGGCGTCGACAGGATTGTCGAAGCTGCCGCGTACGCCGCAGGCCGCAACATCCCCGACTGGCTGAACCTCGAAGCCGGTGAGCTTCGAATCACAGTTTTGGCCGAGCCGGCCCGCGAGATGATCGACGTTCCTGTCCAGGAGCAGATGATCGTCGAGCTCTACTCGAAGTAGCCCAGGAAGGACATACATCTACATGGAATCAAACATGCTTGTGGTCCATCGCCCACAGATTAGTTTCGATGATCAGGAGGACGAAAACCTCGCCCGAGTGAGCATCGAGCCTCTGGAGCCGGGCTTTGGATACACCCTCGGCAACTCGCTTCGGCGTACGTTGATCTCCTCGATCCCCGGCGCTGCGGTGACGGCCATCAAGATCCAGGGCGTCCAGCACGAGTTCAGCACCATCCCGGGCGTAAAAGAGGATGTCACCGACATCATCTTGAACATCAAGCAGCTTGTGCTTCGTTCCGAGTCACAGGAGGGCGCTTTCATCCGCCTGAACGTGAACGGGCCGCAGGACGTAACCGCCGGCGACATCGAGCTTCCGGCCGGGATAGAGGTCCTGAACCCGGACCTGCACATCTGCACGATCAACAAGCGGGCTCGCCTCGAGATGGAACTTACCGTCGAGATGGGCCGCGGATACGTGTCGAGCGAGCGGAACAAGCCCGAAGGTGCGCCTATCGGCCTCATTCCTATTGACTCGATCTTTTCGCCGGTACGTAGGGTGACCTACACGGTGGAGCCCACCCGTGTCGAGCAGAAGACTGACTACGACCGCCTCATTGTGGACATCGAGACCAACGGCGGGTTGACCTCCAAGGAAGCCCTGTCGGCGGCCGGACGCACCCTGGTTGAGTTGTTCACTCTGTTTGCAGAGCTCGCCGAAGGCCCGGGCCTACTGCTCGGACCCGAGCCGGGCACCGAGACCGACGGCACCGACCTGACCCTGCCCATCGAGGAGATGGACTTCAGCGTCAGGTCCTACAACTGCCTGAAGCGTGAAGGTGTTACCAATATCGGCCAGCTGGTGGAGAAGAGCGAGCAGGATCTGCTCGACATTCGAAACTTCGGCCAGAAATCCATCGACGAGGTCAAGCAAAAGCTTGCCGAACTCGGCCTGGGACTCAAGCAGCGGAGCATCGGGTAATGCCCAAACCAAGCAAGGGACCACGTCTGGCCTCCGGGCCGACCCACCAGAAGCACCTGATCCGGGGCATGGTTGCGTCGCTGATCATCGATGACCGTATCCGGACCACCGAGGCTAAGGCCAAACTGGTGGCGCCGTGGGCGGACAAGATGATCACCCTCGGCAAAACCGACACCCTGCACTCCCGCCGTCAGGCTCTCAAGCTGATTGAAGACGACGACATCGTCCACAAGCTGTTTGCAGAAGTGGCACCCCGGTTCCACGACCGCAACGGCGGGTACACCCGGATCCTCAAGCTCGGACCCCGCAAGGGAGACGCCGCGCCCATGGCCATCCTGGAGTTCGTGGAAGAAACCGAAACCGCACCGGCCAAGGAGACCGAGGCAGCGCGCAAGCGCCGCCTGGGCCGCCGCAAGACCGAGACGGCAGAACAAGCCCAAAAGCCGAAGTCTCGATCCCGCAAGTCCGCCGCCAAAGAGGATGAAGCTGCGCCTTCTGAAGTGGAAGAACCGGCAGCCGAATCCACCCCGGTGGATCCTGCAGTCGAGGACAACGCCGGCGAATCGAAGAAGGAGAGCGAGTAGGCCTTACGGCCTAAGCGAACGATGGCTACCTATCGAATGGTTGTTGCCTACGACGGCGCGCCGTTCCACGGCTTCGCCAGGCAGCCGGACGTCGACACGGTCCAGGGCACCATCGAGGCCGCTATGGCCAAGGTGCTGGGCTCGCCCATCGTCACTTCGGCCGCGGGCCGTACGGATGCGGGCGTTCATGCTCTGGGGCAGGTCATGTCCTTCAAGGCCGATGCCGCTGTGGACCCGGCTAACCTGATGGGTCGCTTGAATTCCATGTGCGGTCCGGCCATCGCCATCTTGGATGCGGGGGAGGCTCCGGCTGGCTTCGATGCGCGGTTTTCGGCGTCGGCCCGGACCTACGAGTACGGATTGTTTACCCGCATCACGCCGGACCCCTTTGCCCGTCACACCACCTGGCACTTCCCGCACCCGCTGGACCGGGAGCTGATGGGTAAGGCCGCCGGGGCGTTGTTGGGGGAGCACGCGTTCGACTCGTTCGGAAGGGTGGAGGAGGGCAAAAGCCCGGTTCGCCGGGTGGAGGCCATCGATATCGAGCACGACGGCGATCTCACCACCATCCGCATCACCGCCAATTCCTTCATTCAGCAGATGGTCCGATCGGTAGTCGGGACTCTGGTGCAGGTGGGGACCGGAAAGATTCACCCTGATGATATGGACGGGATCCTTCACGCCCGCGACAGGGCTCAGGCTGGACCGGTGGCGCCGCCGCACGGCCTGTTTTTAGTTTCGGTGGAATACCCGGAAGAGCTCAGTCGGGTGGAAACGCCGTCCGACGGCCGCCCGGCGGAGGGATGAACTTCCCAATGCCTTGTTTAGATCACGTCGCCGAAGGCGACACAGCACTCGCCGAAAGCCAGTGTTGTCATAAGAAGGTGGCGCCGAAGGCGCCCCAGTGCCTTACTGGTTAGGATAACTGACATGCAAAAGACCCATTCGGTAAAACAATCTGAGATAGAGCGCGCCTGGTGGGTGGTTGACGCCGAGGGCCTGGTGCTCGGGCGACTCGCCGCCCAGGTGGCCCACGTCCTGCGGGGCAAACACAAGGCCACCTTCACCCCGCACCTGGACACCGGGGATCACGTTGTGATCGTCAACGCGGACAAGGTAAGGCTCACCGGCAACAAGATCAACCAAAAGATCTGGTACCGCCACTCCGGCTTTCCGGGCGGCCTACGGGAACTCAAGTACGACAAGCTGATGGCGCAGCGCCCTGCCCTCGTCGTCGAAAAGGCGATCAAAGGAATGCTGCCGAGCAACCGCCTCGGTCGTGCGATGGCCGGCAAGCTGAATGTTTACGCAGGTGCGGAACACCCGCACCAAGCCCAGAAGCCGCAACCTCTGGTGCTCAAAAACACCCTGGGTGTAGGAGGTGGCGAATAATGCCGACCAAAGAACTGTCACGGGCAACCGGACGCCGCAAAGAAGCCGTTGCACGGGTTCGTTTGATCCCGGGCGAAGGTAACTTCGTGATCAACGGGAGCCGGTCGTTGCCGGACTATTTCCCAAACCTGGCGGTACGCCGGGTGATCCTGGAGCCTTTCGAGATCCTGGAGTTGTCGAAGAACTACGACGTGCTCGCGACCATCGAGGGCGGCGGCACCGCCGGCCAGGCCGGGGCGCTTCGCCACGGCATCTCCCGAGCGCTGGTGGAGCTGGACCCCGAACTCAGGCCCGCCCTTAAGAAGGCTGGCTTTTTGACCCGGGACTCCCGGATCATCGAGCGCAAGAAGTACGGACTGAAAAAGGCCCGCAAGGCGCCGCAGTACTCCAAGCGCTAACACCGTTTTCGAGCGAGGGCCGGGGAATCCCCGGCCCTCGCTTTTTGGCGTACTATGTGACGAATTGTCACCGTTAGTGGTGGATTCGGGCCCCTGATCAAACTTGCCCCAGCCCCTCAGGTATGCCGGTGTGTGGTGTTGTTCGTGGTGTTGTTCGCCGCCTCAATCCTCGCCCGGCCGGCCTTAGCGCGCTATCAGACCGGGGGCTTCGACCTTGAGCGGCTGACCGCCGAGGCGGGCACCGGTCCGGATCCGGGCACGGCGAGCCCGCAGGCCCGGCTCAAATGGGCCGTAGAAACCGCGGTCCCCGTTGAGTGGCGGGAGTCGGTTCCCGCTGTCTGGACCGTCGGAAACGCCGGGCGGGGACACCTGGCGCTCTCCTACCCCGACGGCAGGTCGATCCTCTCGGCGCGGGTCATGCAGCGTTCGGGCGAAGAAGTCCTGGCGACGGTGGCGCACGAGATGGGCCATCAGGTGGCGTTCTTTTTGGTCAGCCCGATCCTCGGTTTGCCGCCGGACGGCTTCTACTCGGTGGCCTCGGGCTACTCAGATATCAGGGAGAGTTGGGCCGACTGCGTGTCCCGGGTTTGGACCGGATCCACCCTGCGAACCCTGAGCGAACCCTCTTCATGCAACTCCGATCGTGCGGCTTACGTGTCCGGTCTGCTGGCCGACCCGGCAACGCTCGGGGCTACGAGGCGCGTGGTACCGCCTCGAATCGTCGTTCCCCCGCCGCCCGCGCCGGCGCCGATTGAGGCGATTGATGCCCCCGTCCCGGAACCGATAGAGGCCGCTCCCCAGAACCCGGTTGTCCCGGCGCCGGCGTTCGCCCGGCCAAGGTTGGACGACGCCCCCGAGGTGCGCCCCGCACCGGATCTGCCGACCGGAGGTGTCCCGTGGGCCGCTTCGCTGATAGCGCTTCCACTGGCGATGGCCGGCGCCGGCGTCTGGTTGGTCCGCAAACGAAGCCCGGCTCTGCTGGCCTGGGCCACCGGCTCTCGGGGACCCAAATAGCGAGGGACTTTCGCTCTTATAGTGGAGCGGATGGAACATGCGCCGATCCCTCCGGACGAACAGAGCAGACTGTCTTCGCTGCGCTCTTTGGAACTGCTGGATACGCCGCCCGAGGAGCGTTTCGACCGGATCACCCGCCTGGCGCAACGGCTGTTCAACGTTCCTATAGCCATGGTCACCCTCATCGATGAGGACCGGCAGTGGTTCAAGTCGGTTCAAGGTCTCGATGCGACCTCCAGCAGCCGTGACACCGCCTTTTGTTCTCATACGATCCTGGGCAGCGGACTCATGGAAGTCCCCGACGCCTTCGAGGACCCTCGTTTTGCCGCCAGTCCCCTGGTCACCGGCAACCCCAACATTCGGTTTTACGCCGGGATGCCTATTCATGCGCCGGACGGAGCGGCCGTCGGGTCGCTCTGCCTGATCGACCGGCGTCCCCGCAAGATGAGCGCCGAGGACCTGGAGTCCTTTGCCGATCTGACCGAGATGGTGCAAAAGGAGATCTCCGCGTTCCATCTGGTCACCACCGACGAACTGACAGGTCTCAGTAACCGGCGTGGTTTTGTATTCCTTGGACGGAAGATTCTCGCCGTCTGCGGGAGGCGGGGGATGGCTGCGACGGTGGTGTTCGCCGACCTGGACAACATGAAACCGATCAACGACCGGTTGGGACACGAAGAGGGGGACCGGGCCCTCAAAGATGTGGCGAGCCTGATTCTCGGTAGTTTTCGGGTGTCGGACGTTTCGGCCCGGGTGGGCGGCGATGAATTCTGCGTGTTGTTGACCGGAGAAGCGTCGGCCACCTTCGCTCAGGCCTTGGAGCGCTTCCGGCGGGAGATAGACGGGTTCAACGACTCCGCCGGGCGGCCGTTCAAGCTGAGCTTAAGCATCGGCTGTGCCCGATTCGATCCTGCCGCTCCCTGCGAACTGGAGGCGTTGATGGCCGAAGCCGACCGGGCCATGTATTTGGAGAAACGGTCCAAGCCCGGCGCCCGCCGGGACTAAGATCGGGAGCATGGACAAACTTTTCGGCACCGACGGCGTGCGCGGCGTCGCCAATCTGCAACTAACCCCCGACCTGGCGCTTCGCCTGGGAAGGGCGGCGGCCACCGAGTTGGCATCGGAGCACAAGCGTCCCCGGGTGGTAATAGCCCGGGACACCAGAATCTCCGGGCCCATGCTTCAGGCGGCGCTCGCCGCGGGAATCATGTCGGCGGGGGCGGACGTGGTAGACGCCGGTATCCTCCCGACGCCGGCGGTGGCTTTTTGGGTCAAGACCTTGGGCGCCTCTGCCGGTGCGGTAATTTCCGCTTCCCACAATGTCTACTCCGACAACGGCATCAAGTTTTTTGGGAGTGACGGCTTCAAGCTGTCCGATGATCAGGAATCCCGGATCGAAGCCCTGGTCGGCGCCGAGTCCGCCGGAAATGTTCCGGGCAACAGCGGCACGCTCAACGATGCAGCGGATCTCTACGTTAAGCACGCGCTGGAGTCGCTCGAGGGAAGATCGCTTGAGGGATTGAGGATTGTGGTGGACTGCTCCAACGGTGCCGCATTCCGGACTACTCCAATGGCGATGGAGGCCGCGGGCGCGCAGGTGTTTGTGATCAACGCCGATCCCGACGGGGTGAACATCAACGCTCTTTGCGGGTCCCAGCATCTGAGCCAGGTGGTCGAGCGGGTCCGGGCCACCGGCGCCCACTTGGGTCTGGCTCACGACGGCGACGCCGACCGGGTGATCGCGGTGGACGAGCAGGGCCAGGTGGTGGACGGGGATTGCTTGATAGCGGCCCTGGCAATTGAACTCAAGGATGCCGGCAAACTCCCCGGGAACCTGGTGGTGTCGACGGTCATGGCCAATCTCGGGTTCCGCCGGGCGATGGCTGCCGCCGGCATAGCGCTGGCCGAGACGCCGGTGGGAGACCGCTACGTACTGGAGAAGATGCGGGAGTCGGGGGCTTCGATAGGGGGGGAGCAGTCCGGGCACGTCATCTTCTCCGACTTCTCCACGACCGGAGACGGGTTGATCACCGGGCTGAGGCTGGGCGGGCTCCTGGCGTCCTCCGGACGCAAGTTGTCCGAACTGGCGGCCGTGGTTGAGAAGTTCCCTCAGGTGCTTGTCAATGTTCCGGTTGCGGACGCCCGTCGGGCGGGCGCTTCCCAGGCGCTTGCGGCGGCGGTGGAAAAGGCACAACGGGACATGGGCGACCGGGGTCGTATCCTGGTCCGCCCGTCCGGGACGGAACCGCTGGTACGGGTCATGGTGGAGGCGCCGGACTCCGGGACCGCGGACGCCGTGGCCGCCGATCTTGCCGGCTTAATTGCAGCGGAGGCCGGATAACAAACGGGCTCCGGGCCCCGGCCGGGAAATTGTCAAATATCTTGCCCGGATCCGCCGGTGGTGCATATGCTTGTGAGCAAGCGGGGTGACCACCCCCGCGGTTGTCACCCAGTCTTGAGGGACTCCGGTCACACTGGGATTTCAAGAGGGCCGTGCGCTTGGAGTCCATGATGGGAAAGCTCTCCACCTGCGGATACTTTGCTGTCGCTGTTCAGCGGACCGACGAGTTGGCCCGACTGAGTTGTGTGGGCGAACTGGATCTGGGTTCCGCCGCCGTTCTGGCGGAAGCGGTCGCCGGCGTGGAGGCCGATTGGTCCGGCCCGACCCTTATGGACCTGGCCGACGTGTCTTTCCTGGACTGCTCCGGACTTGCCGTGTTGTTGGGGGCTTTTAATAGGGCGCTCAGGGACGACCGAAAGCTCGTCATCGTCAACCCTCGACCCTCTGTGCGCCGGATCTTCGTTCTGACGGGATGCGCCCACCTGCTCTCCGATCCGGGTGGGCAAGGCGGGGCCACGGGGTCGCCTGCCCCGGGTGCCGTCTCTACCTGACCCGGGCGAGGTGGCGGTCCAGGCTGCGCACCGGCCCGGTTTCGTTCCATGGATTGAGTTGTAGGCGCAGGTTGCCCAGCTGTTCGATGATTTGAACTGAGGAGGTCTCCAGCGCGATTACAATCGCCTCCTCTCCGAGGTCGCAGGATTGTTCCACCTCCCCCAGGCGGGCGTAGACGGTTGCGAGGTGAATCAGATAGACGGCCCGGTCCCGTACCCTGTCGTTCGGCAAAAGCTCCAAAGCCCTTCCCCAAGTGGTGCGGGCCCTATCCAGTTCCCCAATCCGTTCGAGGCACCCGCCTTCGTAGGCTGTGAGACGGGATTGGTCGAACGAATAGAGCCAAGGGGGTGAAGGTGCCGCGCCGGCTTTGAAGAATGCTTTCCGGGAACGATCGAGGGCGGCCTGGCATGAGGTGCGATCACCCGATATCGACCGCACCGTTGCTTCGACTGCCGAAAACCACGACCTGGTCAGCTGACACTCGGTTTGTAGAACCTGCTCGATTTGCGACTCCACCACCGTGACCGCCTCAATCAACTTGCCCTCGGTGAGGGCCAAGATTGCGATGTGCCCCAGGATGAACAGAGTCAGGTTCTGATCCTTGGAAGCACGGGCGGCGAACAGTCCCTCCTGGTAGTAGGCCCGCGCGGTGGAGTGATCCGAAGCATCGAATGCCAGCCACCCCAGGAACTGGCTGACCTGTGCGCCGACCGCACGAAGCTTTTCCCGGGTCTGAACGTCCACCGGGAACAGGTTTAGGTCTTCCAGCAAATTCCGGAGCGCCAGTGTCGGCCGGACCAATGGTTGTGCCCCGAGGCGGTCGTCCAGCCTTCGGAACAGCGCCAGCGTGTCGGAGACCAACGCCGCCGCGGCCGGGTCGATCCCTCTCGGGGCGATGTTGGCGCCCGGCCTCAATGCGGTGTCGGATCCGGGGCCGGACAGGACGTCTACCAGACCGCTGCCCAGAGCGCCCAGGATGGTCCGGGGGTCGGACCGGGCGTCGAGGACCCCGGTGGTGGTAATGGCCGAAGACAGATCGTCTCGGTTCCGGCCCAAACCGAGTTCTTCCGCGGACCTGCCGAATAGGGCGCATAACAACTTCGGATACGGCGAACGTGGGTTGCTCTCCCCCCGTTCCCAACGACCTACCGTCTTAGCGGTAAGGGCCAGATTCGTTTCTCCGAATTGTTTGCCCAACTCGACCACGGCGGACGCCAGGTCATCGAGGGACCACCCCCGCAACAGTCGGTGCCTTCTTAGCTGTTTGTTGGGCACAATTCCAGACTTGGTCAATTGGTGACCTCCTGGAGTCTAGGTAGTGCGCCTCGGCGAAATTGATCGATTTTCTCCCGGGAGGCGGTTGAGCGACCCCCCAGAGACCCCGGATGAACCGGGGGGAAGCGCTGGTTCGGGGCCCGCGGATGCGGCGAGAGATTGATGTCCGATGTACCCCCCGATGACCGGTCGACCGCCGGTCCGAATGTATTGGCCGGAAGCTGTCGAAACTCTACAGGGGGCCATGATCCCAAACGGCACTACACGGAAGACCATCAGTTCTTAGCCTGGGCCAGACCACGAACCCGCCGGTTTCGGGGTCTGTTAGGGGTCTCGCAGGCGTTGCTCCCGACTCTATCTGGATTGATCATTCATCCATAAATTGCGGGTTGTCCGATTCCCGCAGCAGCCGCGGCCAAGGGGTTGTAAGCACCTATGCGGGAATCAGCGCAGCAGCACTCAGTTACCGGGGGTGGACGATGAGGACGAGCGCCGACGTCGGCTTCGTCGCAGCGGACGTTGCCGCCACCTTGGATCGTTGTCAGCGGGCCACCAAGCCGGCCCTCCAGCGGGCAATCGCCGAACTGCACCCCCAACTTGCGCTTATCGGCGCCTACCACCAGGGCTGGTGCAACGCCGACGGCTCGGAGGTAAACGCCAACGGCGGCAAAGCGGTGAGGCCGACTCTGGCTCTTCTGTCGGCCGAGGTGGCCGGGACGGATACGACAGTTGCCCTGCCCGGGGCGGTGGCGGTGGAGTTGGTGCATAACTTCTCCATCCTCCACGACGACGTAATGGACGGTGACCGGATGCGGCGTCACCGCCCGACTGCTTGGACCGTTTTCGGCACCGGACTTGCGGTCCTGGCCGGAGATGCACTCCTGACGCTCAGCGGGCAAATCCTGCCTCGGGGCCTGGGTTCACGATCCTCGGTCGCCGCCGACCGGCTGACCTGCGCGGTGTCCGAGCTGATCCTGGGCCAGGCCGAAGACCTCAGCTTCGAGCAGCGGAGCGACGTGTCGATAGGCGAGTACCTGGCGATGTCCAGCCACAAGACGGCCGCCCTGCTCTCCTGCTCCGCTTCGATCGGGGCTGTTTTGGCCGGGGCACCTCCCGCCGCCGTCGAGGAGTTGGCGACGATGGGAAGGCACCTGGGAATGGCCTTCCAGGCGGTGGATGACCTGCTCGGCATCTGGGGGTCCGAAGATCTGACCGGCAAGTCGGTATTCAGTGATCTGCGGAGAAGAAAGAAGACCCTTCCCGTGGTGGCGGCGATCAACGCCGGGACGGCTGAGAGCCGTGAATTGGCTCGCACCCTCTCCAGAGCCGACCTGGATGAAGACGAGGTCGGGTACGCGGCCGGTCTGGTTGAGGCCGCCGGGGGCCGTGACCGTGCTCGCCGGGAGGTGGACTCCCGGCTGAACATGGCCCTGGACTCCATCGACCGGATAGAGATGCCCGCCCAGACCAGGGCCGAACTGGCCGGCCTGGCCCGGTACCTGGCCTTACGGAAGACGTAGCGCGCTCGTCCGAGGAGGCCGGGGCCTGGCTCGGGCGCAGTGATCACCAACCTTTTGACCAAAACCCGTTCACCAAGGGGGACTTAGATGGCAGACGCAACTACCGTTGAACCACTCGAAAAACCGCAGCTCAGCCTGGGCAAAGATGCTGCACGCAACTTGGCGACAACTACCAAGTCGGCGCCGCAGATGCAGGAGATCTCCTCCCGATGGCTGTTGAAGGTGCTCCCCTGGAATCAGGTCCAAGGCGGCGTCTTCCGGTTGAACCGCCGGCTCACCTACTCGGTGGGGGATGGTCGGGTGACCTTCGTGAACACCGGATCGCAGATCCGGGTGATCCCGCAGGAGTTGTGCGAACTGCCGCTGCTCCGGGACTTCGACGATGTCGAGGCGCTCACCGCGCTGGCCGACCGGTTCGTCCAAAAGGAGTTCGAACCCGGGGAAGTCATTGTGGAATGGGGCCAGCCCGCAGACCAGATTGTGTTGATCGCCCACGGCAAGGTCGAAAAGCGCGGCCCTGGCAAGTACGGCGACGAGACGGTGCTGGGTGTGCTGGTCGATGGGGACCACTTCAGCTATCAAGCGATCCTGGAGTCGCAGGACTTTTGGGAGTTCACGGTAAAGACCGTGACCAGGTGCACCGTGTTGACCTTGTCGCAGGATGACTTTGAAAAGCTGGTCTCCCAGTCCGATTCCCTGGGGGCCCACATCGCCCGCTTCAGGGCGCAGGCACAACTCCCACAGAACGCCCTGGGTGAAGCGGCTATCGCGATGTCGTCGGGGCACGAAGGCGAAGTTGACCTGCCGGGCACCTACGTTGACTACGAGGCCAGCCCCCGGGAGTTTCACCTCAGCGTTGCCCAGACCGTGCTCCGGGTGCACAGCCGGGTTTCAGATCTCTACAACGAACCCATGAACCAGACGGAAGAACAGCTGCGCTTGACCGTCGAGGCCCTGCGGGAACGCGAGGAGCACGACCTGGTCAACAACCCGGAGTTCGGCCTGCTCCACAACGCGGACCTTCAGCAGCGCATCCCCACCCGCAGCGGTCCTCCGACCCCCGACGACATGGACGAGTTGCTCTCCATGGTCTGGAAGGACCCGTCGGTCTTCTTGGCTCACCCCCGCACCATCGCTGCGTTCGGAGCCGAGTGTTCGAAGCGGGGCATCTACCCCGGCAACATTGAGATGAACGGCAACATGGTCCCGTCCTGGAGGGGGATACCGCTCCTGCCCTGCAACAAGATCCCGATCACCGATACCCGCACCAGTTCGATCATGTTGATGCGTACCGGGTTGGAGAAGCAGGGTGTGATCGGGTTGCACCAAACCGGCATTCCCGACGAGTACCAGCCGAGCCTTTCGGTTCGTTTCATGGGGATCAGCGAGAAGGCGATCATCTCCTACCTCGTCACCGCCTACTACTCGGCCGCCGTCCTGGTTCCGGATGCGCTGGCGATCCTTGAGGACGTAGAGCTGGGCCGCTAGGCCGCCTCAGCCAACCGGCCCGTGGGGTTGTACTCCACGGGCCGGAACGCACCCCCATCAAGCCGGGCGACCCCGAAAGGCCAGCCGTAAAGATGCAACCCTTTGAACTGCCGCCGTTCTACCTGCCGTGGCCGGCGCGCCTAAACGCAAATTTGGAGCAGGCACGGACCCACACCAAGGTGTGGTCCTACGAGATGGGCATCTTGGGCACCGACCCCTCCGAGGCCCCCATCGTCTGGACCGAGGCGGACCTGGATGCCCATGACTACGCCTTGTTGTGCGCCTATACCCACCCCGAGTGTCCGGCCGACGAACTGGACCTCATCACCGACTGGTATGTCTGGGTCTTCTATTTCGACGACCACTTCCTGGAGGTCTACAAACGCCCCCGGGACCGGGAGGGCGGCAAGGCCTACCTGGACCGGCTCCCGATGTTCATGCCGGTGGATCTGTCGCCCACGCCGGAGCCGACGAACCCGATCGAACGCGGGCTAATAGACCTATGGTTCCGGACCTGCCCGAGCAAGAGCGTGGAGTGGCGGCAGCGGTTCTTCGACAACACCAAGTTCCTTTTGGACGAATCGACCTGGGAGTTGAACAACATCAGCTCCGAGCGGGTCTCCAACCCCATCGAATACATCGAGATGCGCCGGAAGGTGGGAGGCGCCCCGTGGTCGGCGAACCTGGTGGAGCACGCGGTGTTCGTGGAAGTCCCGGATGTGATTGCTCACAGCCGGCCCATGCGGGTACTGAAGGACACGTTCGCCGATGGGGTTCACCTGCGCAACGACCTGTTCTCCTACGAGAGGGAGACCCAGAACGAAGGTGAGCTGGCCAACATGGTCCTGGTTCTGGAGAGGTTCCTCGGGGTCAGCCCGCAGGAAGGAGCCAACCTCACCAACGACATCCTCACCTCCCGCCTCTACCAGTTCGAGAACACCTTCTTCACCGAACTCGAGCCGCTGTTCGACGAACACGGACTGGATCCCTCGGAGCGGGAGAACGTGGTGCGATACGCCAAAGGGCTTCAGGACTGGCAGTCCGGCGGCCACGAGTGGCACATGCGGTCCAGCCGCTACATGAACAAGGGGTCGAACGACACTCAGGAGCGGATGTTGCTGGGAGGCCCAACCGGCATGGGAACCGCAGCCGCCCGACTGGGTCTGACGCCTCGAAGTCTGGGCCTGCGGGCCCGTAGCTTCACGCACCAGCCCTACCGGGCGGTGGGTCCGACCAGGCTCCCGGAGTTCTACCTGCCCTACCCGGTCCGGATGAACCCCCACCTGGAGCAGTCGCGGCGCAACGTCATCGAGTGGGCGGCGCGCATGGGCCTGTTGAGCCCGGACCCTCCACCCATGGGCCCTTGGGTTTGGGACGAACGGCGAATCGCTGCCTTTGACCTGCCTCTTTGTGCGGCTGCACTCAACCCCGATGTGTCGCTCGAGGAGTTGGACGTAAGCTCCGCGTGGCTGGCGTGGGGAACCTACGGGGATGACTACCTGCCGGCAGTGTTCGGCAACGCCCGCGACATGAACGGGGCCAAGGTCTACATCCACCGGCTCAAGTTGTTCATGCCGGTGGAGGGGGAGCCGGCCCCCGATCCCATCAACGCCACCGAACGCGGTTTGGCAGATCTGTGGCTGCGAACCACCGCCAATATGCCGTTGCATTCGAAGAAGGTGTTCCGCCAAGCGGTGGTGGACATGACGGAGAGCTGGCTGTGGGAGCTGGCCAACCAGATCGAGAACCGGATCCCCGACCCGGTGGACTACATAGAGATGCGGCGGGCCACCTTCGGTTCCGACATGACCATGGCCCTGGCCCAACTAACGGTGGGCGACGAGGTGCCGCCGGAGATTTTCAAGACCCGGCCGATGCTGAAC
>JAJCYE010000119.1 GCA_029263075.1 Actinomycetes bacterium | reverse complement strand
GGACGAGGTGTACAACCCCGACTCCCCCCAGAAGGGGATAGCCGAAGTCATCGTGGCCAAACACCGCTCCGGGCCGATCGGCAAGATCGATCTGGCGTTCCTGGCCCACTACACCAAGTTCGCCAACCTGGCCCGGAGCCTCTAGGCGGCTAAAGGACTTCGAGGGCGCGTTGTCAGACGGAGTGGAGCTCCTTGTCTGAGGTGACTGCCGCCTTGCCGTTGGTGGACGTCTCGACCAGGGTCCCGCCGCGCTTTTCCTGCTCTTTGGCGTGGATCATGGCGCAGATGTCGACCACTCTGGCGGAGTAGCCCGACTCGTTGTCGTACCAGGCCAGCACCTTGAGTTGGGTGCCCGGCCCGCGCCGGGTTGAAGCCAGGTCCATGACGGTTGAGTGGGTGTCTCCGGCGAAGTCACTGGAAACCAGAGGTTCGACCGTTACGTCCAGCACCCCGAACATCTGAGAGCTCAGGGCGGCCGTCTGGTAGGCGTCGTTGACCTCTTCGGTCTTTGTGGCGGTGGCCAGGGTGACGCTGAGATCCACCAACGACACATCGGGAACGGGAACCCGGACCGCGATACCCACCACCCGGCCGGCAAGCTCCGGCATCACCTTGTCGATGGCCTTGGCGGCGCCGGTTTTAGTCGGGGTCATGTTCAGGGTGGCAGCCCGGGCCCGCCGGGGGTCGCTGTGGGTGCCGTCCAGAAGTTGCTGGTCACGGGTAAAGGCATGAATTGTGGTCATGAGGGCCCCTTCAACGCCGAAGTTTTCATGCAAAACCTTGAGCATCGGTGCCAGGCAGTTGGTCGTACAGGAGGCGGCCGAGATCACCCAGTGGCGATCGTGGTCGTAGATATGGTCGTTGACGCCCATGACCAGGGTGACGTCCTCGTACTGGCCCGGCGCGGTGATGACCACCCTCCCGGCGCCGGCTTTGAGGTGTTTGGCCGCGGCTTCCCGATGGTTGAAGTGCCCGGTCGCCTCCACCACGATGTCGATACCGAACGCGTGCCAGGGGCACAACAGCGGGTCACGCTGGTCGGTAACCCGGATCATCCTGCCGTCGACAATCAGGTTGTGGGCGTCGGAGTCGACCTTGCCCGGGTACCGGCCGTGAACCGAGTCGTACTTGAACATGTGGGCAGCGGCTTTGCCGGTGGTCCGTGAAGAGTTGATCGCCACAACCTCGAGTTCCGGGTGACCCTGGACGATCTGGCGCAAAACCTGACGCCCGATGCGCCCGAAACCGTTAATCGCAATCTTGGTGGTGGTCATGGGGTCACCCTTCTGTGCGCCTTTGGGATATTTGGTACCAACAACGCGGACTTTATCATTGGTATGAACAGAAAAGCTAAGTATGGTGGTCCACCGGCCGGCGCTACGACCGGTGTCGGTGGGCCGGCATCCCGGCCCGAACCGCCGTTGGGCTACCTGTGCCGGGACCCGCGGCTAGTCGGCCCGCTCTAGCAACTGCTCCAGCACCCCCACCGCCCCCCGGAGCCGATCCAAGTCGGGCCCGGTTTGGCCGTCCAGAAGCCGGGCAACCGCTTGCACCCTTTGTTCGCGGGCCCGGTTGAACAAGATCTTCCCCTTCGTGGTGGCGTGGACCTCAACCGAACGCTGATCACCCGGCCCAGCACGGCGCTCCGCCATTCCGTCCGCAACCAGGCCGTTGACTATTCCCGACATGGTGGGGGACCTGACGCCTTCGGCCGCGGCGAGCCGGCCGACGGTCAAAGGTCCGGCGTAGACCAGGACCGAAAGGGCCGACAGCCTCGCAGGCGACAGGCCCGTGCTCCGATCGACGTGACGGACCGCACGGAGCAGCCGGATTGCCGTGCTGTGAAGTGCATCGGCCAGTTCGATCTCCTCGTTGCTCACCTCCGAAAGTATAGGTAGGCTACCTACCTATGTCGAGACGGGGAGAGACGATGGGCCGGTTGATGGATGCGATCGAAAACAACGACGAGGCGACTGTCGTGCAACTCGTCGAGTCGGACCGCAGGGTCGCCGACGAGCGAGGAGAGGATGGAGTCTCCGTCCTGATGCAAGCGCTCTACCGGGGACAACAGAACAACGCAGCGCACATCGCTGATGCAAAGGGGTGGCTGGATGTCTTCGAGGCCGCGGCCTTAGGAGACCCCGGCCACCTTGAGCTTGCACTCAAGGAGGAGCCGGACGCGGTCCGCAGCTTCTCGGCCGACGGGTTCACTGCCCTTCACTTCGCGGCATTCTTCGGCCGGAGGCTGGCGGCGAACATCCTGGTACTGGCCGGCTTCGATGTAAACGCAAGGGCGCACAACCCAAGCCGGGTCGCCCCCCTGCACAGTGCCGTGGCCGGCCCCGACCCGATGATG
Organism: Actinomycetes bacterium; assembly: GCA_029263075.1. Lineage (GTDB taxonomy): Bacteria > Actinomycetota > CADDZG01 > JAHWKV01 > JAHWKV01 > JAJCYE01. Next base: position 2,665 of record JAJCYE010000119.1, on the reverse strand, counting down.
GCGGAGGTCCTGCTGGCAATGGGGGCGTCGGTCGACGCGACCCAGGAGGGTGGATTCACCGCCCTGCACGCGGCTGCAAAGCGGGGCCTGGACGAACTTGTGGAACTGCTGTTGACGGCAGGCGCCAACCCGGGGCTCCGCACCGACGACGGGCGGACCGCCGCACTCCTGGCCGACTCCCAAGGCCACGAACAACTCGCCAGACGGTTGGATCAGGCCGCAGGCCCGGTAGCGGGTTAACGCGGCGCTAACTGTAGTGTTCCCGGCCGTTCACGCCGACCTTACGGGAACGTAACTGTGGCTGAGTAGCCTCAAAACATAAGAAACGGTAGAAGGGCCTGCTGGCTAGAGCAGGCCCTTCTGTGGAAGGCCAGTCCGAGGTGGCGGAGGACCTATCCGTCTCGCAGCCTATCCCGGTGCCGGCATCCGACAAAAGGGCTTGCGCCCCGGAAGGAGGAATTTCTGGATCCCGGCACCGCCGCTTTCATCCCATGCCGCCGTAGCCGGTGGCGAAGCTGGAGCCCCCGTGGCGGGTGACGCCCTCTCGGGCCTGAAAGGGGAGTTTGAAATGGCAATGCGACGTGAAGACGAAGAACTTGAAGGTCTTACCTTGAACCTCACCCCACTGCTTTTACCGGTGGGATCCCACGTAACCGCAGATTTTCACCCGCTGGCGGATTTCGCAGCCTTCGGGGAGTACGAAGCAATGGCGGTAATGGACACGGGCGAGGACATCGCCTACATGGCCGATTCAATCGCCAAGGGGATCGCCGACTACCTGACGGATCGTCCCGAAATGGCCGAACTGATGCGTACGGTGGAGGCGCCGGTCGATGTCGGCAAGATCCGGGAATGGCTTACGGTGACCTGCCAGGGCCCCTACGACGGGGCGATGTCGTCCTACCTGCGGGATGCGTCCCACCTGCCGGGTGGGGGGGCCACGTTCCCCGGTCTGGCCATGGCTCTGCCGCCGCAGATGTTGATTGCGCTCGTCGGATGGGTGGAGGGCAAGATCCTTGAAGCCCTGGTCGAGGTGAGCGACGAAAGCACGCTGACCGCCGTCGGCGGGGCGTGGATGAACCTGATGATGTTGCAACTGTGCATCTTCGTCGAGCCCTACCTGGTTGAGCCGACCGGTCCCATGAACCATTCGGGCGCCGCCGAGTTCCACCCATTCGCCGACTTTGCCGGGTTCGGGGCAGCCGAGGGCACGATCCTCAAGAAGACCGGTCCGCTGCTTGAGCCGGCGGCAGGAGGGGTTATCGCCCTCGCCTACACCTACCTGTTGAGCCGGCCGGAATCCTCCATATATTTTGATGAGGATGCCCATCTGGCCCAGCGCAAAAAGACGCTGAAAGCGTGGTGGATCCGAAGCACCACCCAGCCGATGGACGGTAAGTTCCATGACTACATGTCCAAGGTGGCCGACGCCCATGTCCCGGGCGGCGGCACCCACCCGCACGTAGTGATTCCTGCCGACCTGACCATTGCCCTGATGGGGTGGGTTCAGATGCGGGTCATGACCGCCCTCAACACGATCAGCCTGGATCCCGAAGGCACCTACGTCTTTGGGACGATGGGCGAACCGGCGGACACGGCCAAGGTGGGGCAGGCGTGGATGCGAATGTTGACGCTCCAGTTGGGCATCCTGTTGGAGCCGTACATGGCGGGGTCGGCGGCCAAGGCCTGATACCTGCGACGCTACCGAGGGGCCCGGGAGACCGGGTCCCTCGGTCGTTTGCGACAATTCAACAATGAACACCAAAAATCAGCCGTGGGTCATTCTGGTCACGGGTCCGCCGGCCGGGGGCAAGAGTTCGCTTGCCGGGGTACTCGCAGGGCGGCTGGGAATGCCGTTGGTCGGCAAGGATGACCTGAAAGAGATCTTGTTCGACACCCTGGGTTGGGGGGAACCACAGGTCAGCCGGAAACTGAGCGACGCGTGCTACGAACTGATCTACCACCTCATCGGCGTAGAACTTGCCGCGGGGCGCTCGCTGGTGGTTGAGGCGAACTTCCGCGAGGACGCGGGCTCGAGGCTGAGACAAGTTGCCGGACGCTACCCGTTCCGATCGTTGCAGATCTACTGTTTCGCCGAAATGGAGGTGTTGTTGGCGCGGCTTGGTAGGCGGGCGGAAGGTGAGTTGCGACACCCGGGCCACCTGGACGCCGAATTGCTGCAGCGGGCAACCGGGCTGGTAGAGGCGAGTCCTCCGATCGAGATCGAAGGCCCGCTGATCCAGGTGGACACCACGGTAGCGTGCGCAGACATTGAGACCGTCTTGGAGCGGGTAGCCGAGATCTTCGCCGCAGACGTCGCTGCCGACCAATCCGGGATGGGGCTTTGAACCGGGCCGAGGCTCAGAGGTCCGCGGGGGGCGGGGGCGAATATGACCTTCACCCCGACCCGGCTCAAAATCCGATCGTTCGTTGCCTCACCTATATCGGCGCCCTGGGTCGGTTCTTAAGCACGAATAGTGAAAGGAAAGCACTCAGGGTGGTGGATGATTCTGGGTGCCAAAAGTGGAGCAGAGGACCGATCCGGAGTGATCGCTGGGGGGCGGGGGTTATGGGCCACACTCCGGACCGACTCTGCTACTGAGAGTTATCGGCAACAACTTAACGCTGTTAACCATTTATTGAAAATAACCCGTCCAGACACCGG
>JAJCYE010000118.1 GCA_029263075.1 Actinomycetes bacterium | reverse complement strand
AACCGCCTGAACAACATCAACGCCAACCTGGCCGACTCCTCGGCCACGGTCGCAACAATCGTCGGACACGTCGAGCCGATCATTCCCGGGGTTGGACAGATCAACCGCACCCTGGGCGTCATCGCCGGCGCACTGCCGCTGCTGTACGGCCTGACCGACAAGATCACCGCCCCCACGGGTAAGCGGGTCAACTAGGGCAACTAGCAAACACACCTGATCTAGGATCGAATACCCGGCCGGACTACCGGCCGGGTATTTTTCTTTTTGGACGGGGGTTCATGTGGACGCAGCGCGCACGTTGTTCGGGAAGGCCCTCGGCAAGCGCCTGGCGTGGACCGAAGGCCGGCTGGAAGTACCGGGCATCACCGATCGGCTGAGCATCCGCCGTGACCGCTGGGGCGTTCCCCACATCTGCGCCGCCACCGAGACCGACGCGTGGTACGGCTTGGGCTTTTGTCACGCGCAGGACCGCGCTTTCCAACTTGAGACCCTGCTCCGGGTGGTCCGCGGGACACTTTCGGCGCTGATCGGTAAGGACGGGGTAGGGATCGACCGTATGTCGCGCCGGATCGGCTTCGGCCGCAACACCGACAAGCAGGTCGCAGGTTTCGCTCCGGACATTCAGGACAACATCGCCTCCTATGTGGCGGGGGTGAACGCGGGGAACACGTTCGGGTCGCCGAAAAAGGCGCACGAATTTGTTCTCCTCACCTCCAAGCCCACCCCGTGGACCCCGGGCGATGTGGCCGGAATCGTGAGGCTCCAGTCGTTCCTTTTCGCCACCAACGCCGATGCAGAGTTGTCCCGGCTGAAGATCCTCCTGGCGGACGGCCCCGAGGCCCTGGCGGCCATCGACCCGAGCTACTCGGAATCGTGGCAGGGGGTGCTCCGGGCGGATGCGGTGGCGCCGGCCGTGGACCGGCTCGCCCAGGACCTGGCCGCTTTCGGGTCCTTCGTCGGGGCGGGGGGAGCGTCGAACAGCTGGGCCCTTTCCGGTGGCCGTACCGCCTCCGGCCGCCCGATGCTCGCCAACGACCCGCACCTGCCGGCCCTGCTCCCGTCCGTTTGGTATCTGGCCCATCTCACCACGCCCGAGTGGGCGGTGGCCGGGGCCACCCTGGTCGGGGGCCCGGCGGTTGAGGTGGGTCACAACGGCTTCGCGGCGTGGGGTATTACCGCAGCCCTGTTCGACAACACGGACCTGTTTCAGGAGGAGATCGGCCCCGACGGCGCGTCGGTTCGGTCGGGCGATGGTTTTGTCCCCTGTGAGGTGCTCCGCGAGGAGATCAAGGTCCGCTACAAGAGGTCGATCACCGAAAAGGTGGCGATCACGCCCCGCGGGCCCGTGGTAAGCCCGGCCTTCGACCAAAGCGTGGGAGCGCTGTCCATGGGGGCGTTTTGGCTCGCCGAGAAGCCGATCGAAGGTTTCTTGAGAACCCACCGCGCCACCAGTTTCGACGAGTTCCGGCGATTCTTCGCCCGCTGGCCGGGTCCGGACCTGAACGTTAGCTACGCGGACACCACCGGTGCCATCGGCTGGCAACTGGTAGGGGAGGTCCCGATCCGTAAGAGCGGGTGGGGGACCGTGCCCCTCCCGGGCTGGGAAGCGAACGTGGGTTGGGAAGATCAGCCGGTGCCGTTCGACGAGATGCCTCATCTCGCCGGTTCGGATAAGGGATTTCTAGCGACCGCCAACACCCGGCCCTACCCGGGCTTCGACAAGCCGTTCTTGGGAGAGGACTGGATCGACGGTTATCGCCTGGCCCGGATCACCGAGATGCTGGCCGAGCGGTCGGACTGGGACATGGATACCGTCCACGCCCTGCAGTTGGACGAGTTTTCGATCCCGTGGAGGGATATGAAGGGGATGGTCCTTGCGGCACCCACCACCAACCGGGCGGCCAAGGTGGGCCTGGACCTGCTGAAGGACTGGGACGGCCGGGTGTCGGCCGGCTCCCCGGCGGCGGCGGTCTTCGAGTTCTTCGTCGCTGAGATGTCCCGGCGGGTGGTGGCGGCCAAGAGTCCGCTAAGTATCGAGTGGGCGCTGGGCAGGGGGTTCGGCCGGTTGCTTCCCTACACCACGTTTGCTTTCCGTCGGGTGGGGCACCTGGTGGAGTTGCTGAACCAGCAACCCAAAGGCTGGTTCGACCATTCTTGGGGCTACGAGATTGCGGCCGCGGTGGAGTCGGCGGTGCGCACGCTGACCAAGCTAAAAGGTGAATCCACCGCCGATTGGGCCTGGGGGAAAGTTCGCCCGCTCGAGTTGAAACACCCGGTGGGCGATCAGAAGCCGATGAACAAGGTGTTCAACCTGGGGCCGTTCCCCAAAGGCGGGGACTCGAACACCGTCGCCCAGACCTCGGTCGACCCCATCGATGCGACCCACGACCCGGCCTTTATCGCTTCGCTGCGGTTCGTCGCCGATGTCGGCAATTGGGATGCTTGCGAGTGGGTCCTGCCGGCAGGCCAATCCGGCAACCCGATGTCCGAACACTACGACGACCAACTTCCGCTCTGGCGCGAGGGCAAGGGGATCAACATCGCGTGGTCCGAGGAGGCGGTTGCAGCCGCGACGGTGGCGACCCTGATCCTGGACCCAGCCGGGCCGTAGGGCCGGGCGGGAATTCTCGCCGTCCCGGCGGCGTTCCGCAGGATACGGAAGGGGACCCAATGGAACGTGAAGGATCGCGCCTGGACCTCAGTGCCCGGCTGGTTATGACCACTTTGTATCAGCGGCTGGGCGAAGCCGGGCTGTGGAGCCACATCCGGTCGGTGGGCGGAAGTTGGACCCGGGGGATCGGCGGCGCCTCCTTCACCACGCACGACAACGAGGCTTTTCTAAAAGACCTGGTGGCAAGCGGGCGCTTTTGTATGGACACCGCCGCCGGGGGGTTCCTGCACCAGGGACAGACCTCTTGCCGGGAGATCACCGGCGGGGATGGCCTGCATCTGTCGCTGGGTGCGGACAACCGGATCACGGTGCACATAGACGCCCATTCGCCGGTGGCGGGCGTACGGAACGATGGCGGTTGCCGTTACGAGCGGGCCCGAACCCTGGAGCACATCCGCCACGAGGTAATCCCCCTGATCACCGGTTCCCACCGCAAACGCCGGGACGAGGCCGGCAACCCGGGCAAGGACTACCTCCGAAAGGAGGTCGAGGTGGCGGAAGCCGACTTGCGCAGGGCGCTGGCCGAGCCGGACCGCTACGACATCCCCGGTGCGGCCATAAAGCTGGCCTCCTTGCTTTCCGAAACCGGCGACCTTGAGGGGGCCCGGGGTTTCTACCAGGTCGCCGCCGACTCCGGTCACTCCGACTACGCGGCCGCGGGCTCGTTCAGCCTGGGGACCCTGCTCGAGCGCCAGGATGACTTCATCGGCGCAATGGCCAACTACCGCAGGGCCATGGAGTCAGACCACCCGGAAATCGGTCCCTGGGCTGCGTCCAGCCTGGCCTCGTTGCTGGAGAGCCGTAAAGAGTTTGACGACGCCAAACAGATCTATCGTCGGGCCATCGACACCCGTCACCCGGAAATTGCACCTTGGGCGGCTGTTGAGCTGGGGGGGATGCACGGTGAACTGGGAGAGGTTGATCAGGCGGAATCCTGCTACCGGGAGGCGGCGGAAACCCTGCACCCGGAGTTCGCCCCGTGGGCGATGCTCAGCCTGGGAAGTCTCCTTGAGCGATCCGGGCAGGCCGGGCGGGCGGAGCAGGAGCTTCAACGTGCGGTCGACTCGGGCCATCCCGACGCGGCGCAGTGGGCCGCCCTGAAACTGGGGGGATTGTTGGAAAAGGACGGCCGGACGGATCTGGCGGAGCAGGCCTACCGCCGGGCGATGGATTCGGACCACCCGGACATCGCCCCGTGGGCAGCAGGCAGCCTGGCCGACATGTATTTCGAGAACGGCCTGCTTGATCTGGCGGAGTCCGCTTATCTCAAGGTGATCGGCTACGAAAAGAGTGACGCTTCCCCCGCAGCGATGGTGAAGCTGGGCAGCCTGTTCCAAAGGTTGGAGGACTACGGCTCGGCCGAGGAGGCCTACCAGAAGGCCATCGACTCCGGGCACCCCGACGCCTCTCCGGCGGGTGCGGTATCCCTGGGTGGGATGCTCGGGGACCTGGGCCGAACCCAGCAAGCCCGCATTGCCTACTACTCGGCCATCGATTCCGGCAACCCGAATTTTGCTCCGGCGGCGGCGCTGTCCCTGGGCAACCTGCTGGAGGAGAACGGCGATGCCACCGGAGCAATCTCCGCTTTCGAGCAGGCGGTAGATTTGGGCGATCGGTGGGTTGCCGCCAACGCCGGCCTGAGCCTCGGGGGCCTGTATGCCGCTGCGGGTGATCCCGGCCGGGCGCAGCAGGCATACCGCGCGGCGATGGATCTGGGGGATCCGGAGACCTCTCCGGCGGCCGCGATCAACCTGGGGGCCCTGCTGGAGGCGGCCGGCGAGCACGACGAGTGCCGCAAGGCGTATCAGGCCGCCATTGACTCCGAGAGCCCCGACTACGCTCCAGCGGCAGCGTTGAACCTGGGAAGCCTTCTGGAGCGTCTGGGGGAAACACAAGCCGCCACGGCGGCCTTCAGGCTGGCAATCGATTCAGGCGCCGGCGACGTTGCGCCTTGGGCGGGCATGAGCCTGGGGGCCCTGCTGGAGCCGTCCGACGCCGAGGCGGCTAAAGACCTCTACCTGGGGGTGGTTGCGGGACCACACCAGGAGGCCGCGGCCGCGGCTGCGGTCAAGCTCGGCGACCTATTGGGAAGGCTGGGCCGGAATGACGAGGCCGAACGTTGGTACCGGACGGCCCTGCGGTCCGGTAACGAGGACGTCGTGGGGTGGGCGGCGAGCGGCCTGGGGGACCTGCTGGTGTCCACGGGACGCCCCCGGCAGGCGGTTGAACCGTACCGGATGGCCCTAGATGCCGGGCAGCAGGAGTTTGCGCCGGCCGCTGCCGTCAAGCTGGGCGACCTGTTCAAGATGATGGGGGAACCTGTAAAGGCCGGAGACGTTTACCGGCAGGCGGTGGCCTCGGGCGACCCACGCGCCTCGGCGGAGGCCGCCCTCAAGCTCGGACTGCTGCTCGAACAGTCGCGGGGCAGCATATAATTCGAGGTCTGATCAGGCTGCCGCGAGACACGGGATCACCTTGAAATGAACATCAATCGGACTCTCCGGGCGTTTCGAGCCCACGTTCCTCAGCGGCCTGCGTCTGTCTTTTTTGTATGCCAGTTCGCTCCCAGCGGCGGGTAACCGGTATCAGAACCAGTGCCCCAACCGCAACGATTGGCGCAGCCCTGTCCATCGGAAGATCCAGACCGAACAGGACCCCGCTCAACAGGGCGACGCCTGCAAAGAACATGTTGGCCACCCAATGAAAAATCAAACCCCTAGGTTCTTCCTGCACTGCCTCCATCCTTTCGGTGTAGGCGCGTTCTACGTCACCGATTTGTGGTCGACGGACCGAACGTTACCAGCGACCGAGGTCCGGAACCGGGGAGGTGCCTGATGGCCGGCCGGCGTAAGGGGTCTTCAGGATTCGGCGTGGTGAACGCGCGTTCGCGGCCTTCGGCGTCTCGCCGGCACGCAGCGGCTCGCAAACGACCTCCGGCCGCCCGGCCCGGTTCGGCGGCCAGGTCCTCTTCGGGCCGGGGGCGCTCGAGCCGCCCTCGGGCCACCGGGTTCGAGGCAATCCTGCGGAAGTGGTGGTTGATCTTGGCGATGATCGTCGCCGGGTTTGTGTTGCTGAAGGTGGCCGGCTTCCTGACCGACATCCCGCTGCCCGAGGCCGCTCCGGGGGCCCAGTCGTCCAAGCTCTACGACTCGCAGGGCGAACTCATCTACACCTTCCACGGCACCGAGAACCGCACCATCGTGCCCCTGGCTCAGATTTCAGACACCCTCCAAGAGGCGGTTGTGGCCGCCGAGGACCGCAGCTTTTACACCCACCCGGGGGTCAGCATCAAGGGCATCGTCCGGGCCGCACTCAGCAACGTTCAGGCCGGGGAGGTGGGCCAGGGAGCATCCACCATCACCCAGCAGTACGCCCGGACGTTTGCCGAGGTAGGCAAGGAGCGCACCCTGACCCGCAAGATCCGGGAGGCCAGCATGGCGATCAAGATCGAGCGGGAGTACTCGAAGGACAAGATCCTGGAGTTCTACCTGAACACCGTCTATTTCGGACGGGGGGCCTACGGGGCAGAGGCGGCTGCGCAGGCCTACTTCAAGAAGCCCGCCAGGGATCTGGATCTGGCAGAGGCCGCCTACCTGTCCGGCATCATCCGTTCGCCCAGCCGCTACCAGCAGGAGACCAATCCCGAGGGTGTGCCGGTCATCCGGGACCGGGTCCTAGTCTCGATGAGGGAGGCCGGGTTTATAGGTCCGGAACAGGAGCAGGCGGCCAAGGAGGTTGACCTGGCCACCCGGTTCAAGTTCGGCTTGAGCGCCGAACTGGACTCGCCGCGCGCCGGGTATTTCGTGGAGTACATCCGCAAGCTGCTGCTCAGGGAGTTCAAGATCGAGGAGAAAGACCTTCTGGGCGGCGGCCTGAAGATTTACACCACCCTGGATCTGAGGATGCAGGATGCCGCCGAAAACGCAGTTCGTACCACCCTGGACGCCGACACCGATCCCGAGGTGGGCCTGATTGCCATGGACCCGCTGGGGCAGGTCAAGGCGATGGTAGGTGGCCGCAACGTCGACGACCCACAGCGGGCACGCGGGTTCAACTTTGCCGCCAATCAGCCGGGGGAGGACGGCGGACGGCAGGCGGGGTCCGCCTTCAAGCCGATTGCGCTGGCAGCGTTCGTCGACGAAGGCAAGTCCATCAAGTCCAGTTTTGCGGCGCCGGGCAAAATCACTATCGATTCCCGGCTGTGTTTGAACGAGGGCAAGCCCTGGGAGGTCTCCAACTTCGAAAACTCGAGTTATGGAAATCTGGACATGACACAGGCCACAACCAGGTCCGTGAACACCATCTACGCCCAAATGATGGACAAGGTGGTGAGCCCGAAGAAGTTCATGGCAATGGCCGACAAGCTGGGAGTCGATATCCCGTCGGTGGATGAAGGCTGCGCATTGACCCTGGGCACCAGCCCGGTGACGCCGATGGAGATGGCCCGGGCCTACATCACTTTCGCCTCACGGGGCAAACGACCGGACCCGCTAATGGTCCTGAAGGTCGTGTCGCCGACGGGGGAGACGTTGATCGAGCGCAAGCCTCGGACCGAGCAGACCGTCAACCAGAATGTCGCCGACAGTGTTTCGTGGATCCTCAAGCAGAACATCCTGGGTGGGACGGGCTCCGCCGCGAAGCTACCCTGGCCGGCAATGGGCAAAACGGGCACCGCCCAAGACCACCAGGACGCCTCGTTCGTGGGAGCAACCCCGGAATTGGCGGCGGCGGTCTGGATGGGATTCCCGCCCGATCCGACAACCAAAGAAATACCCCTGATGCAAAACGTACGGGGCAAGAGGGTCACCGGCGGCTCGTTTCCGGCGACCATCTGGAAGAAGTTCATGGCCGAGGCGTTGAAGGTTTACGACAAGCACTCGGACTTCCCCAGCCCCAAAATCACCGGGGAGGTCCTGGAGCCCAAGCCGGTACCGTGTCCCAGCCCCTTCGTCCCCCGCCCCCAGGAGGGCACCCCGGGTGCCGCTGGGACCGATGGCACCGACGGAGCGTTGGTGGGCGAGGACGGGGAGCCGGTTCCCGACCACTGCATCGCTCCTGCACCCTCACCCACTCCCACGCCGACGCCAACCGAGTTTTGTGGTGAGTTCCCCTTCCCGACCTGCGCATCACCCGGACCGAACAACCCCACCCCCAAGCCGACGCGGTCTCCCGACTGCCCGTTCTTGCGGTGTCTCCTGCAGCCCCCGCCGCCCCCGCCACCTTCTCCGACTCCGAGCCCGGTGGCGTCTCCCAAGCCCTCACCAACTCCATCGCCCCGGGAGACGGACATGTTCCCGCCCTGCTTCCCGAGTTGCCCGCCTTAAGGAATCCGAAATAGCGGGCGGTGCAACCGGTCTTACGGACCGAGCGCTCTTAGAACGCCTCATCTCCGGGGCGCTGTGCGATGACAAAGACATGCCGCTTTGCGGCGCAGATGGTTTGAAGGGTGTGGACCGGCTTGCCTTCCCGGTCGTAGGAGGTGCGCACGATCTCTACGACCGGTTCCTCTGCACCGATTGCCAATAGCTCAGACTCTTGGTTGGTGGGTTGCCGTGCAATCAGCGTCTCGACGGCGCGGCCGAACACCCGCCCGTGGCGTTCGAACAGTTCCTGGAGTCCGCCTTGCAGGAAGCCGTCACCACGGAGTTCGTCCACCTCCGGTGCCTCGGGCAAGAAGTAGCTGGTTGCGATGCGGAGGGGAACGCCGTCCACCAGCATCAGCCGGCGCCGGGTCAGTACCTGCTCTCCCGGCACGACGCCCATCGACTCGATCACCGAGGGGTGGGCGGGGGAGAGGCCGCAGAAAAGCATTTTGCGGCCGGGTTCGCCCGCCTGACCTGCAGATTCGCTAAGAAACAGCGAACTACTGGATCGGACCGCGGGGTCGGTGGGAATGGCTCGACGGACGAGCACCCGTGGGGGTTCGCTAGAAAGGTCCACTTGCTGCCGGGCTAGGACTTGAACCTAGAACTTCCTGCTCCAGAGGCAGGCGATCTGCCAATTGATCTACCCGGCAATATGTACTGCGACAGCCGCTCAAGCATAGCCGTTGTCGGGTACCAAATGAGTTTATCAGTCACTCCGGATATCCTCCGGAACCATGGGTCGACGTGCCAGCCCCAGTGTCCGGTATCATCGAACAACAGGCCCCCGTCGTCTAGCGGCCTAGGACACCGCCCTCTCAAGGCGGAGATCGTGGGTTCGAAACCCATCGGGGGTACCAAAGTTACGTCTAGGACACCGCGCCTGCCCTAAGCGGAGATCGTGGGTTCGAAACCCATCGGGGGTACAAGGGTACTCAGATTCCAACTCACGTCGTGCGAATTGGAGTTGTCCATGTTCTTGCGGCGCAGAGTCGTTGGTCGGGTCACTTCGTCGTAATTCATACTTCTTCGATTGGGAGGCGTCAGTCTCCTGGAGGCACTTCTGGCTATTTCTGCCCTATCGACGACCAGCTCCCGAACGGCTTCGAGATATTCAACTCGGGCAACACCCTTGGACCCAGGTAGATAGCCTTGAAAACGGCCTGGTTGAACTGCCGACGCACAAGGTCACGAGCGGCTATACAGGCCTGCCTAAGGTTGTCGATCCAGGCCTTATTAGATTCGTAGACCCGTATCCTTGACCAATAAACCGCAACCCTATCGTCTACGTCGATGGTTCGGATCGACCGCAGGTTACAGCCCGTTGCGCGCTTGCGGCCCAGGCAGGTGAAGGCATAACGACCACCCCGTCAGTTGGGAGTATTCCAGCGTCAAGCGGCTGCCACAGAGGTCGCAGAACACGCTGCCCTTGAGAGTGCTGGTGCTTCCAACAGCGCTCGCCCGCCGGGTTGCGGGCTTGCAGCACCTCCTGCGCTTTGTAGAACGTATCGCTATCGATCAACGGTTGATGAGTTCCTTCGAACCCGGCTCTTTGTCAGCGCACGATGCCGACGTAGGAGGGGTTGCTGAGCAGCCGCTGAACCATAGATTTCCCGACTGGCTGGGCCGGCCGTTTGGCGGTCGGCTTCGTGGTCGGGCCCTGCCGAACCTGAAAAGCCTCTTTGCCCGCTCATTCATCCGGATCAGCTGATCAGCCGTCTGGACGCGCTGAACAACCTGATACCGGCGCTCATTGGGAAGCTGGGGGACGAGCACTACTAGGAGGCGGCCCGGATGCTGTTCGCGCTGGCGCTCGGCACGAGAGGAAGCCTTTGGTCTGAGCGGCGCAGGCAGGCCGCCCCCCTGCCGGGCTACAACGTTGATCACTTCCGGACGCGGGTGGAACCCGAGATCGTCGCGGCGGTCGCCGAGGAGATGATCTCGGACCTGCTGCGCTACAAGTCCAGGGTCAAGCGGGCGGCAGAGTCACTGGAGCCAACGGGGCGATACGCTGAAGTTGACGGTTGATGACCTGACTGCGGAAGAGAACTGGTGTCACGGATTTGGCAGCATGAGTACGGGCTGCGGGCTGAGTTGATCGCCTACCTGAGACTGAAGACCAGCCTGGATATGTGGGGCAGGCTGAGGATCATCGGCAGGCGGCTTTGCGGGAGGAGATGGAGTTGAAGAGGTTGGTACGGGAGTTCACTGCGACCTACGGTGAGCGGCTGATTCTCCACGGAGATACGGAATTCGCGATCGAGGCACTGGGACGATTGCGTGGGGTGGAGGTTGTAGGACCTTCGGAAAATATGAAAGCCCCGGCAGATGCCGGGGCATTTGTTTGGGCGTTACGTCAGCCGCAAACCCTAGCCATCACCGTCCTGGGCGCTATCCGGGCCCCAAAACTGAGAGACATCCTGGGCTACCTTTTTCGGATACTCCAGCATCATCGACCGGGTTTGGGCATTCTTCTTGCTGCCCGCCAGGTAGTCGCCAACAGCTCTTCGGAGCTCGTCTACAACTGGAACGCCTTTCGCACTGGCCAGTAATTCAATGGCATGGGCTTCAGTGCCATTGAGACGTAAAGAATACGTCTTCACCCGATCACCTCCTTGCAGGATGTCAACCCCCATATGACGCGGACGGTTGATTTAGTCGCCCACATCATGGGATCAGAATATTACATTCCCACCGCCACGTTTGATGAATGCCGCCGAGAATTTGCCGTATGCCTATTGATTCAAGGACTGATGTATAGCATCTTGTTGACATGCATCACGATTCGCGGGTAGGGTGCATATTAGATTTGCCGGGGATCGGAAAGGGGGATCGGGGTTCCGGAATCTCCAAAGAACCTTGGAGACTGAGGCGCTGGACCAGTGACTTTCGCGAAAGGGTTAGCAGACATGGCACGCGAACCAGGACAGGTTGGGGGCAGCCCCGCCAAGATTGAGCAGACTGGCAGCCGTATCGATGCGTTGTACAATTTCGGGCCGGCTGGGGCCCACGATCACATCGTTTCGAATGATGGCCTCAATGCCGATTTCCTCCGTGAGAACGGTCAGGTGATCGTTGACAGCAACCTGCCGAATCCTTACCCGGGCTAGGCAAGGCCCCCACGCACGAGGAGAAGGGCAGCCATATGGCTGCCCTTCTCCTACATTTGCCGTTGCTCTTCAGCTGCTATCAGAAATTCGAGGCGATGCTCCAGTCGGCGCCATTCATCGTCTACGGAAATTCCGGGCTCTAGCTCTAATGTGAAGGTCCGGGATTTCAAGGAACGAGAGAGCCTCGGCCACTTCACGGATGTCGGGTCGGCGTCGGTGAGATTCATTCTCAATCCATAGTCGCCTTCATCAACTCCTTCGGCTCCGCCGTTTCGGTATCGGACTTGTCATCGTCGATCACCCGGATTCGAGCTTTCGCCAGCGACTCCAGGCTCATGTACCGGCGGGAAACCGCCCACTCGTCGTTCTGCTCGTTGAGAACCGCACCCACTAGCCTGATGATCGCTGCCCGGTTGGGGAAGATACCCACCACGTCGGTCCGGCGTCGGATCTCACGGTTCAGGCGTTCCTGGGGATTGTTG
>JAJCYE010000117.1 GCA_029263075.1 Actinomycetes bacterium | reverse complement strand
GGTCGTTTACGGCAAACGGTCCTTCGGCACCCACAGTGCTTACTCGTTCTGGTATGTCATCGGGAACAAGGCGGTCAGTTTCTGGGCCAGCTTTTTGTACAACGCATGGCTTTCCGATCTGGAAACCTGCCTGAAGATGAGTTGGCGGGACATCTGGGAGGCCCTCGACCTCCGCCAGAACGGCTTCGGGATCGAGGCCGAGGCCACGGGGAAGTTCCTGCTTTCCGGCCGCCGGATCCAGGAGGTTCCCATCAAGTACCGGGCCCGCAACCGGGAGCAGGGTAAAAAGCTTCAGTGGACCGATGGCGTGGAGGCGGTTTGGATCCTGCTGAAGATCCGGGTGCTCGCGGGCCGGCGAATCCGATGAGGCAGCGAGGTTGATCGGCGATGGCCGCCCCCGGCCGGCGGAGGGGATCGGCTAGTGGAGCTTCAAGAAGAGGTGACTGAACCCAGGACGGCACTGGTTACCGGGGCCTCCGGTTTCGCCGGGCGCCACCTGGTGTCCCGCCTGTTGGGCAGCACCGTCTGGACGGTCGCCGGGTTCTCCCGGTCCGGGGTCGGCGGCATCGATCACGAAGTCGGACCGGGCCGGCTGGTCGATCTTCGGGGCGACATCACGAACCCGGCCGATGTTGCGGAAGCCATCAAGCAGGTTGAACCGGACTACGTGTTTCACCTGGCCGCCCGGACGCCGCCGGCCGAGGATTTTGACCTACTCACCACCGGCGTTCAGGGGGCGACCGTTCTGCTGGAACTGGTCACCAAGCTCGCCCCGGGGGCTGCGGTTTTGGTGGTCGGATCGGACGCCCAGTACGGGCTACAGGAACGTTTGTCGCTCCCAACCAACGAACTGGCGCCGATGCGTCCGGTAAACGCCTACGGCCGGGCGAAGCTGCTGCAGGAGCGGATAGCTCTGGCCTACGCCTCGTGGGCGGGGCCGAGGGTGGTCTGCGTCCGTCCCTTCAACCACGTCGGCCCCGGCCAGTCCCCGCGCTTTGTCATCGCTTCCATCGCCCGGCAGGTCGCACGGGCGGAGGCCGGGGGCCCGCCCGTCGTCGAACTGGGCGCGGAGCATGACCGGCGGGACTTCACCGATGTGAGGGATGTCGTGCGCGCCTACCTGCAGGCATTGATAATGGGCGCGAACGCAGGGGTCTACAACATCGGGAGCGGCGTAAACCACAGTATTGGCGAAGCTGCCGGGTTGTTGACGCAGATGGCTACCGTGACTGTTGGCGTCACGTCGGTTGAGGGGCGTGTCCGTCGAGGAGAACCCTCCGAGACGTGCTGCGACGCAACCAGGCTGGGTTCCCTTACGGGCTGGAGGCCGGCCATCGCGTTTGAGGAGACGCTGCGGGACACTTTGGACTACTTCAGGAAGGTGGAGACAGACCGATGAGCGGCTGGAGCGACGGACCGGTCCTGGTGACCGGGGCGGGCGGGTTTATCGGCAGCCACCTGACCGAACATCTGGTGGCGAGCGGGGTAGAGGTGCGGGCGTTCCTGCACTACAACTCCCGCAACGACCCCGGGCTCTTGGCCGATGTCCCGGCCGGCGTCCTGGCCGGAATCGACAAACGTTTTGGCGATCTGAGGGACTCGGACACCGTCAGGCGTGCCGCCAATGGGACCACGTGCATCTTCAACCTGGGCGCCCTGATCGGCATTCCCTATTCGTACCAGAGCCCCCGGGACGTGGTCGACACGAACATGATCGGGACGCTCAACGTGCTGGAAGCGGCCCGCGAAAACGACGTCGGGCGGGTCATCCAGATCTCCACCAGCGAGGTGTACGGCACGGCCATCTACGCCCCCATCGATGAAAAACACCCCCTGCAGGGGCAGTCGCCCTACTCGGCCAGCAAGATCGGCGCCGAGAAATTGGCCGAAAGCTTCTTCCGCAGCTTTGAGTTGCCGGTAACGGTAATCCGCCCCTTCAACAACTTCGGCCCGCGCCAGTCCACCCGGGCGCTGATCCCCACGGTGATCAGTCAGGCGCTCGCCGGCGGTGAACTGCGGTTGGGTTCACTGGCCCCCAAGCGGGACTTCACCTACGTCGCCGACACGGTGCGGGGGTTCACCGCGGTCGCCGGCAGCGACCGGGCGGTAGGAGAAACCATCAACCTGGGGACCGGGACCGAGGTTTCGATCGGGGACGTGGTGAGTATGGTCTCCGAACTGGTCGGCCGGGAACTGGTGGTCAAGCAGGATCCCCAGAGGCTGCGGCCCAAGGCCAGCGAGGTTGGCCGGTTGCTCTGCGACGCCTCCAAAGCCGCCGAGTTGTGCGATTGGAGGGCGGAGATCGGCCTGGAAGAGGGGCTGCGCCGGGTTGTCGAGTGGATGGCCCCCAACCTTGCCCGCTTCGAGCCGACGGTTTATGGGGTCTAAGCCCCTCAGGGCGGTCTTGCTGGCGGGGGGTTTGGGGACCCGGCTGGCGCCCTACACCATGGTCTTCCCCAAGCCGCTGGTACCACTGGGGGACATGCCGATCATGGAGATCGTGCTCCGGCAGTTGAACTGGTACGGGGTCGGTTCGGCGTTTATCTCGGTGGGCCACTTGGCCCCTCTGATCGAGGCCTACTTTTTGACCCGGGGACCCTTTGAGGGGATGGAGATCTCCTACCTGCGGGAAAACGAGCCCCTGGGCACCGCCGGCGCGCTGGCGATGCTGGAGAACCAGGAGGACGACCTGCTGGTCTGCAACGGCGACATCCTGACCACACTGGACTTCGGCGCCATCGTCGCCCACCACCGGGAGCAGAAAGCCGCCCTGACTATCGGGGTCCACACCAAAAATATCCGGGTGGACCTGGGGGTGCTGGGGGTCGACGAGGGGGGCCGGGTCACCGGCTACGTTGAGAAGCCGACCAACTCCTACGAGTGCAGCATGGGGGCCTACGTCTACTCGCCGGCCGCCCTGAAAATGATCGAGCCCGGGCGCCGGCTGGACTTCCCCGACCTGGTGCTCCGCCTTTTGGAGCGGGGGGACAAGGTGGTTGCCTACCGGTCGGACTGCTACTGGATGGACATCGGCCGACCCGAGGACTACGCACGGGCGGCTCAGGATTTCGCCGGCATGCGCCCACAACTTCTCCCCGACGAAGGCCCGGGTGGGTCAGGGGCGGGCGTAGAGCAGGAAGTCCCCGATCGTCTCCTTTAGGACCATGTGCCGTTCGATGATCGGTTGGACCTCAGGGAAGACTGCGAAGGAGTAGTCCCAGCCCTTCCGCACCACGGTGTACCGGACCGCAGGGTCCGACAACACCCTCTCCAGGTCGTCGGGCAGCAAGAAGAGAATCTCCTGCTGGTGGAAGCGGTTGTAGGTTGCCGAACCCACATCCTTGGGCGCCAGGAAGGGCTCATCCGGTCCGACCAACTCCTTCATGCGGGCGACCATGTCGTCGAAGCCCACCTCCGAGGGGTGGTAGCGGATCGAGGAGGTCTGTTGGGCCTGGTACAGGTCGACGCTGGCGCTGTGGGCAAAAAGCAGCAGGGCGCCGGCCAAGCCGACCGCGCCGGCGCCGTACTTGAGCGCCGGGGACCCGAACTTGCGGCCGGCGAAATAGAGGACCAGGCCCAACGCCAGCCCCGCGGGCAAAAATCTGAATCCCGGGTGTAGGTAGTACAGGTCGGTCGGCAAACCGTCGGCGAACTGCCGGTAGAGGAAGTAGACCGATGGAGGAACCGCCAACAGGCCTGCCCAGGCCCAGGGGCCCAGTTTGCGGAGGCCGGCGGCCACGGGAGCGGCCGCGACGGCAGCCAGCATCGCCAGGGCCGGCATCGCTCCCACCAGGTACTTCGGAAAGCCGTACGGGGGGCCGGTGATCAGCGAATACAGCGCCAGCACGCCCACTGCCCAGGCGCTGAAGGCAAGCAGGACCCGGCGCTGTGGTTCAGATTTCCACCGGGAGGCGACGATCACCGTTCCCGCCGCCGCCATCACCAGCAATGGCATCCCCAGCCAGAAGATCGCCCAGTCCTGCGGAACCAGGCGCCTCAATATTTCGGCCGCGCCCAGGTCGGCGGCGCCGTTCTTCAGCCCGCTGCTCACGGTGAACTCAAAGGGGTAGGAGAAGGGTGCCCCGCTTAGCCAGGAGACCAGGCGCCAAACCACCAGGAAGGTGGCCGACGCGAGGACGGTGGCCGCCGCCGTCACCTTCGCGGCGACCCACGGCCCTTTGGCAAGCAGCAGTGCCCCGAAAATGAACGGGATGGCGTAAACCGCGGTGAGCTTGCAGGCCAGGACCAGGGTGAGGCACCCACCAACCGCGAGGATCATTCGCCGCAGCGACGTCTGCCGGGCAACCGATCGGACCAACGCCCACCCCAACAGCGTGTTGGCAAACAGCAGGGCGGTCCCGTCGATATCGGGCAGCAGGGCGCTTTGGACCACGAAGGGGTGGAGCAAGAAGAAGACGACGAACAGCGGGGGCTCCCAGTCGCCCGGACCTATCTCGTGCAGGGTGCGGTAGCCGAACCAGGCGGTGGCCAGCATCAAAAGTACCCCGAACAGCCGGACGGCTACCGTGGAAAAGCCCAAGATCTTCACCCACAGGCCCAGGACAAAGGCGTACAGCGGGGGGTGGAACACGCCGGTTTGTGCTGGTGATTCTTCTCCCCGGTAGAAGGCGGGGTGGCCGGTGTCGGCAATAGCCTCGGCCAGCCGGGGGAACTCGACCTCGTCGATGATCAGGGACTGCCCGGTCTGGGGGAGTGCGAGGGCCAGATATACCGCAACTGCCAGCAGGGCCACGGCCGCCGGCAGAACCCGCCGGGTCGCCGGTTTACCGGCGATCAAGTCGGGCGGGGTGCCGGTAGAAGTTCGGGCAACTCCTGGTACCGGCCTCCACGAACCGCCAGCACCTGAACGATTTGGTCGGGCTCCCACCCGATGTCGGTATCGGCGAAGCAGAAGCCGCAGCCGACCGCTCCCGGGCTCCCGAGATGGTCGGCGACATCTGGGCGCAACACCGAAGGGATCGCCGAGCCCCGGTAGGCGCCGTCGACAAAGAGCGCCAGCAGGTCGACCGGGTGATTGCCGCGCCCGCCGGCCGCCCAACCGCTCACAGGTCCCCACTGCCCGGCGGATTCGAGGTAGCCATGAATGTCCTCGGTTGTGCGGTAGGTCCGGCCACTGCTGTCTTTGAGTTGGCCTCCGGATAATTCGAAGACCCGGTTGGTCATCTTGGTCTCCAGGGCGGCCTGACGATCGGCCAAGCGGGCCGCCGAGGTTGGGAACGTCGCCATCAGTCCCGCCATCGCCCGGGACTTCAGGGGCATCTCGGGGTCCGCAGTGGCGGCGGTCAGGCAGAATCGGGCCTGGTCAAGGTCGCGGCTTTGAAGTGCCTGCTGGCCCAGTGGGTAGTAGAGGTCCCTCCCGAGACCCGGGATCTTCATCACCCTGGGGTCCCGCAACGTGCGGTATTGGGCGGCGTCGCGCTGGGCCTCGAATTCGGCGCAGCAGGTAAGACCGTCCTTGCGAATCCGGTAGTAGCCGAGGGGGCTGTCAAAGAATCCGACGCTCGACCCCTCGACGATGAAGCGGGTCCACAGGTCCCAGTCCTCAGCCAGGATATGCGGGATGAAGGTCCCGTGCTGGTCGAACAACTCGCGGCGAACAACCACGCCGGTAAAAACGTAGTTCTGCCGGACTATCCAGTAGGCGTGGTTGGGCGATGAGAACGGGGCGGGGTCCACCAGCGTGCCGTAGTAGCGCATTGCCGTGGGCCGGTCTTCGTTAATGAGGTAGGCGTCGCTGGTGATGAAGCCGAGGGACTCGTTTTCGTCCAGCATTGAGATCATCTTTTCGAGGCGCCTGGGCAACCACAGGTCGTCCGAGTCAAGGAAGGCGATGAACTGACCCGACGCCGCCTTCATCCCGACGTTGCGGGCGACGGAGGGGCCCTGGTTGTGCTGGTGGACACCGGTAATCCGGTCCCCGAAGGAGTCCATGACTGCTGCAGTTGCGTCCGTTGATCCGTCGTTGACGACGATGACCTCGGTATCGGCAAATGTCTGGGAGAGGGCCGATCGGATGGCCGACGCCAGGTACCGCTCAGAGTTGTAGGCGGGGATGACGACCGAACAGCGAGCCATGATCAGGCCAGGGACCCGACGGAACCGGCCGTCGTGCCGGCGGGCAAGGTCCGGTCCATGAAGTCGTCGTAGCTTCTGACCATGTGGTCCACCCCGAAACGGTCCGGTAGGGCGATCCCGGCAGGCACGGGGGAGTCCAGGGTCTCCCGGACGGCGGCGACAAACCCGGGGAAATCATCCGGTTCGCATAGCCGGAAGCCCGGGATGTCTTCCAACTCCCCCAGCCCACCTACCCGGGTTGCCACCACCGGCACCCCGAGCGAAATCGCCTCCATTACCGTAAGGGGGATCCCTTCGGTCCGGCTGGGCAGGACCAGTACGTCCGCGAGGCCGATGGCCGCGCCGATGTTGTCGAGGTAGCTGCGCCAGATCAGGTTGGGGAGGGCCTCGATGCCCCCTCGCAGATCCGCTTCCTGCGGACCCGACCCCACCATCACGATTGCCACGTCATCTCCGGCCAGGTCGGCGGCAAGGGCGAGGACCCATTCCGGCCGCTTCTCTTCGGAAAGCCGCCCGATGAACAGAACTACTCGGGGGACGTGGATCCCAAGCTCGGATCGCAGATCCGCCAACTGTTGTTCGGTTGCCCGCTCGGGTTCGGGGATCCCGACGTACGCGGTTACTACTTTGTCCGGGCTCCTGCCGTCTGAGCAGATTATTTCCGCCAAGGCTTGGTGAGCGGCAACGGTGAGGGCCAGGTGACCCTGCTCCCGGCGGTTGCTGTCGAGGTGACCGATGTCGTTGAACTGTTGGTCGACCACACGGATCGCCGGGTGGGCTTCAAGCAACCCACTCATGGAGTCGTACATCCACCTGCTGCCGACGTTGAAGATCGACGCCTCGCCGAGCCGCCCCAGCGCCGCGTCCACAAACGGGTACCAGGACTCGGCGGGGCCCATGGCGGTCAGGTCGTAGGCAAATGGGGTGAGTTGCAACAACTCGTCGAACCGGCTCTGCATGTTTTCGCCCAGCGGCGTGGTGGTGATTACCACCACGGTCCGGCCGCTGTCCCGCCAGTGTTCCAGCAGGTACTCGACGAATCGGTCCGCCCCGCCGGTCACGAACCAGGGCAGACTTACCAGTACCGGCCGCCCGGTTCCGGGCGGGAATTGGTCGGGGAGCAACCCGGTGAGGTCGGCGGTCGGCTCGGCATCCGGGCTTGGGTCCGGCGCCTCCGGGCTTGCCGGTACCGCGGCGTCCGCGGGCTTGTCCGGTCCGGCGCCTGCTGCGAGCAACCGGCCGGCAACCCTTCTGATCGCCCAGATCACCCGGAAAATTCGCCAGGCCTTGGAACCTTTGATAGCCGCAAGCTCAGCGTCCCGGGCGCCGAGTTCCATGGTCAGCCGGTGGACCTCGCTTTGGGCGACGTCCCGTTCGTGAACCAGCCGGGCACCCAGCACCTCGGAAGCGTTCGCCCGGTCGTGGTGGTGGCGCACTGCTTCTTGAAGTTCGGCCGCCCAGGAGCGCAGTTCATCGATCGCCGCCCGGCTCCGGGCCAGCTCCCCTTCGAACTTGAGGTTCAGCAGCCGGGTCCGCTCCTCCTCGACAAGTGTGTTCCGGGTTCTCTCGGCAGCCAGGACCACCTGCAGGAATCGAGCAGTCTGGTCGGTCCGGGTCTGGTCCAGCAGGTAGGCCGGCCCGAGGAAGCTCGCCATGGCGCGGATGGCCTGAGTATTCCCAGGGTGGGCCGACCGGGATTTCAGCGCCGTCAGCAGCGCCGACCGGCCGTTGTCGGCCCGGTGATCGGTTGGTGCGGTGCGCAGGGCTGCCTGTAGCTGCTCCAGGTTGAAAGAATCGGAACACTGAATGCCCACCAGTTCGTTGAAGAGCGAAGGGGAGTGGTGGGCGGCGTCCAGCAGGGCGGGCCACATGCAGGTCAGCACAAACCCGGCAGTGTCCACGGCCACCGCTTCGGGGGTCGCCGGTCTGACCGAGTTGAGGTCGACCCAGACGGCTTCGCCGGGGTTTCCTGCGGCGACGAAGGCGTTCATGAGGGCCGGGTCGCCGTGCGCTACCCCGATGCGGTGCAGGGCCTGCAAGCCTGCAACGAGTTCGGCCAGGAGCCTTTCCAGCTCTGCGGGCTGACGATGAATTCGCCGGTTGGCCGGAGCCACCAAACGGTTCCCGTCCGGCCCCAGGCCGAAGTCCTGCAGTGGCCGGCCCTCCAGGTAGGGGGACCGAACGGAGCAGTCGCAGAGACCGGCAACGGTCAACACGTGTTCCGGCCGTTCCTGCTGTATCCGGCTCAGGAGCGCCCGGCGACCATCCAGGGTCGGAGTTTCACCGGCCAGGCTGAACGGGTGGTTCGGGTCCTCGGACCCCGCACTGATGGATCGGATTACCGAGTCGCCGACCACCAGGGAAATCTCGGGTCGCGACGAACTACTCAGCGGTCTGGTGGTCGATGGATCCCGGGGCAGCAGGCAGTGCGGCCCGCAGGGTTCAAAGTTGCTCATGCCATTTCCACTCGATACAGGCGCCGGGGCCTGCCGCCGTTTGCCACGGTGCTGGCGACCAACTCGACACTGGTTGCCAGTCCCTTCTCCAGGAACCACCCGGGGAAGGCGAACGTTCCCTCGGGATCGTACGGCATCTGATCGTATTCGTCGGCAAGTACGGTTTCCAGGTAGATGCAATCTTCGACGCGGCTGCACAACTGTCGCAGCAGGCCGTCGAGAAAGCCGGGGTCGAACCCGGCGGCCCCCAGGTGCGGCGAGCCCTCCAGCCAGTGGTGCAACACGCTCAGCAACAGTACGCAGTCGTACTTGCGGTCGGTCGAGTCGAGATGTTCGGCCAGCCCGGCGGCAACGAACTGCCAATTCGGGCCGGTCAGTTCCTGCCGGTAGGCGTTGACCGCGTTCGGCTTATGCCAGTTCTGCTGAGCGAAGACCGCGTCGTTGTCGATGGCGGTAACCCGGTGGCCCAGTTCGGACAGCAGGGCGGAGATTGTGCCCACGCTGCACCCGACATCAAGGATTGAAAGTTCCCGGGCCGTACCCCTGAGGGCGAGATCGCATGCGATGGCCAGCGCCCGGTCCACCCCGACCCTTTCGTAGGAGTGACCGCCGGTCTTGAGTTCGCCGAGCAACGTGTCGAGTTGGCCGGCGCCGAATCCGGACCGAGCGGCTCTTGAAAGTTTCGGCAGATAAGAAGCGCCGGGACCCTCCGAATTTAGGCGGAGTAGTTCGTCGAGGAACTTTTGAAACCTTCGTGAAGCCTTCTTCGCATCGTGGTTGCCGTCGACCCGGGCCCTGGCCGCGCCGGTGATCGATGTCCGCTCCTGCGGGCTCAGGTCCAGCGCCCGGCGAAGTAGATCAGCCATCTCGTCGACGTCCCCGGGCCGGCACAACAGTCCGGTGACGCCGTCCTCAACGACCTCAGGCGTACCGCCGACCGAGGTGCAGGCCACCGGCACGCCGAAGGCCATGGCCTCCAGCACCACCGAGGGTTGGGCTTCCTCCTGGGACGGGCTCACCACAACGTCGGCGGCCCGGTACCAGCGGTAGACGTCGTCGGAAAGGGGCAGGACTCGCACCTTCGCTCCGAGGTCCCCCCGCTCCAGGTAGGTCTTCAGGCCGGCTGAATACCGATTTCCTATGTCGCCGATTATCGCCAGTTCCAACGTGGTGTCCGCCCGCTCGGCGGCAACTCGGGCAAATGCCTGTGCCAACAAGGTCTGACCTTTGTGCGGTGCAATTACCCCGCAGCACACGACGAGCGTCGTGCCCTCGCTGATTCCCAAGCTGCGCCTCGCTGCGGTCCGGGAGACCTCCGCGAGATACCGGTTCACCGCCTCCAGATCGATCGAGTTCTGGATGACTGCGATACCCCTGCGGGGTTTGTGCCGCCGGTAGGTTTCCCGGGAGGCCTCGCAGACCACCACCACCTGGTCGGTTTCCCCCAAGAGTTCCTGCGCACGCCGGTAGACCAAAGGAGCAATCTCGCCCCGGCTCAGCGCCCCTCCCCAGAAGATCGCCACGTCCTGGTTCTGCTGGATGAGGAACAGGCTTGGGAGCCCGGCAAGGCGGGCCGCTTCGATTCCGATGAAAGAGACCTGGGTGCTGGCCCAGACCAGAGCGAATTCGCCGCTGCGGAGTTCGGAAGCCAGCAAAGCAGCGGAGTTGGCGTACCCCTCGGCCGACTCGTATCGGTAGGCGGGACAGATCTTGACCTTCACCCCGATCTGCGACAGGTCGGCGCGCAGCGGGCCGTCGAGTGGAGAGAACACGGTGAACGCCTTGTTGGGGTCCCCCACGAGGTTCGTCAGCACCTCCACCAGCCGGAGCTGGGACCCGGCACGCAGAAGGTCGTTGACCACAACCGCGACACGGGCTCTGCTGTCCAAAGCACCCCCGCCGGGCGACTGAACCACGGGTGCGGTTGCGTCGGGGAGTTTGGCTTCTTCGGGGGGCTGCCCGGTCACAATCGTTGCCCCGTCCAGTGGATGGGCCCCGCCGCCGGAGGTGATTGCGGTTGCGCCCAGCCGCACGGGGCGCCCCGGTCCGGTGAACCGACTCAGATCCAGCTCGAATTCAAAACCGCAGACTGAGGCCAGGGGGCTTTGGTCGTCGGGAGCCCCTTGCGGTCTCGGCAACCCCCAAAGTGCGACACCCGCAAGCCGGCCGTCCACCGTGACCTCGATCCGCGATATCTCGGGATCGGTGAGGGCCCAGCCGGATACACAGAGGTAGCCGCACTCGACCGTGGATGACTCGACGGGAGCGGTGATGCGCCCTACGAGGTTGTTCGGGGCACCTTGCATGCGGGAAGAATATATTGCTGCGCCGTGGATAAAGCCGGGGCAGGTGGGTTGGATCGCCGGGTTGTGGAACGGGCTGGCTTGGACTCTTGACGATTACCGCGAGATAATCGGGTGAGATCGAATCCGCGGACGGATTTTGACGTTTACCAATGAGGAGCCTCTAAGTTATTGGCCGGGAGTTCGCCGGTATCGCAACACCGAGTAGCTCCGGAGAAATCTCGCCGCTGGCACTGCCCGACGTAAACATCCTGAAACTGGCGACAAAATGACTGACCCAGAGAGCCGGTTCGAGCGGGCGAACAGTCTCTTTTCATTAGTAGTATCCGCGCGTAGAAGCTTTAGGAGCAGCCCTTGACCAGTGGAACCGACCACTCCCCAACTCAACCGGTGGAACCAAACCCGCCTGCGCGCGGGGAGTCCGGGCCAGGGAGCCCCTCTACCCATTTCTCCAACGACGAGTCCGGCCACGCAATGCGTTACGCCGCCAACATTGACCTGAACGAAGAAAACACTTCCCAGACGCAGATCATCCTGCTGGCCGGGCGTAATAAAAAGGTGTTGGAGGTAGGCCCCGCGTTGGGTGACATG
>JAJCYE010000116.1 GCA_029263075.1 Actinomycetes bacterium | reverse complement strand
GAGGACGATCTCGGTAAAGCCCACGTCGTTTCCGCCGATCCCCAGGGTTACGAAGCGGGTGGAGGGGGTGAGGGCGTCCAACTGGGCCGGGTTCGCGCCACGGTTCAGCTGCTGAGGGGCGAACAGGTCCTCGGTTTCGGCGCCGCTGCAAGACACGTCCTGGAAGCTGTCTACCCGGAACCACGAAGCCAGCAGATGCGGGTAGTTGCCCGTAGACCGCAGGCATCCCCTGGGGAACGGATCCAGGGAGGGAATGAGGGGCCCGGCGGTGTAGGAGTCGCCGAGGGCGACATAGCTGACGGGCTCGACCGCGGACGCCCCGGCCGCGGAGAAAACAACCCCGGACAGGACCATCAGGGTCAACAACAAACTTTTCAGCACAAACCGGCGTTGGGACGGGGGCAATTTGGGGCTCCTGAACTTGGACCTTGCGGGTGCCGATTATCCCCGCTTCAGCTCCGCCGGGCCACCACCCAGGTGAACGGCTGCATTTCTCCCGACGGCGTCTCATGCTCCTCACGGCAACTCGCAACCACACGCAGCCCGATCGGAGCCAGTAGATCCGTCAGATCCTCTGCCCCGTATCGGGCAACCGGGAGACCGGAACACCGGTCGGGGCCGTCCGGGGCGAAGGTCGCCATTACGACGTATCCGGGCCGAGCGGTGGCCGAAGCCAGCCGGTCCAGGTAGAGGGTCCGGTCGCTTGCGTCGGTCAGGAAGTGGAAAACCGCCCGATCGTGCCACAAACCGTAGCTACGCTTCGGCTCCCAGGCGAGAAGATCGGCGTGAATCCACTCCACCGGGGCCCCTGGCCCAAGGCGGCTTTTGGCGAACTCCAGCGCGGCGTTCGACAGGTCCACCACCGTGACGTCGGTAAAGTTCGCGGCGATCAGGTGGTCGACGAAGGTAGAAGCGCCGCCTCCGACATCGATGATCGAGGTGTTAGCGGGAAGCTGAAGAGCCGTCACCAGCTTTATGGAAAGACCCCCGAGGGGCTGGTACCAGCTGACCCCGGAAGCAGTCAGGCGCTTATAGGCGGCGTCCCAGTGTGCCTCGTCGACTACCGACTCCAAGCGGTGGCGAACGGCTCCCATTGGGTCATGTTGCGCCTCCTTGAGACCGCAAACAATCCCCCAAAACTAAGTGATTCCGGGGATAAGCGATTCTTTCCGCTTGGGGCATCCCGATACCCCGCCTTCGGCACCAAATTCGCCCGGGTTGGCGCCGGTCGGCGCCGCTCGCGTGGGAAGATCGCCGCCAAAGCCTCCATCGGACAAAGGGTTGCCATGAAGATGCCCGGCTTCTCCGCGAGTTCCCGGCGCCTGATCCGGCGCCGCTTCCTCGCACTGGTCGGAAGGCAAAAAACCAACTTCCGCCAGGGCATGGCGGCACTGCTCATCTCCTCCGCCGGGGACCTGGCGGCCGGGCTGACCCTGGGATTCATGACCGGTACCCTGGCCCGGCTCCCGGGACTGCTGGTGATGGTCCCCGCAGCAATCGGGATGAGGGGCAACATCTTCGGCGCCCTGGGCTCGCGGCTGGGGACCGCGATCCACACCGGCGAGTACGAGGGCCGGGTGGAGAGGAGCAATCTGGCCGGGCAAAACGTCATGGCCGCCGCCGCATTGACCCTCTACGTCTCAATCGCTCTCGCCTTTTTGGCCAAAGAGATCGCCCGGCTGTTCGGGGTGGACACCATCCCGCTGACCCACTACATCGCGGTCTCGGTGGTCGGCGGTCTTCTTTCCAGTCTGGTGATCCTGGGGATCACCCTCGGCGTGGCCGCCCTCTCGGTCAAGCGGGGCTGGGACATGGACAATGTGGCGGCACCGGTGGTCACCGCCGCCGGGGATCTGGTGACCCTGCCGGCGCTCTGGCTGACCACATTTCTCCTGCCGGTAGGGGCCCTGCCCGAAATAATCTCGGCGTTGAGTGTCGTGGCGGCCATCGCCACCACCATCTACCGGATCCGCCACCGGGACCTGCACATCTTCCGGCGGATCGTCCGCAGCAGCCTGACGGTGCTGATGCTGGCAGGGGTGGTGGACGTGGTGGCCGGCCTGACCATCGAGCAGCGGTTGGAGCATTTTTTGATCTACCCCGGCCTGCTGGTGTTGATCCCGCCGTTCCTAGAGGACGCGGGGGCGCTGGGGGGCATCCTGAGCGCTCGCCTGTCCTCCAAACTGCACCTGGGTTCCATCCCGCCGCAGGCGATCCCCAGCCTTAGGAGTTGGGAAGACATCGCTTTGACCTATATTCTCGGGATACCAGTGTTTCTTCTTGTCGGATTGAGCGGGACCCTCGTTTCTGCCGCGGTCGGGCTGGCAACCCCCGGCCTGCTGCAGATGCTCTCTTTGACGATGCTTGCCGGCGCCATCGCCACTACCGGCGCCGTCTTCGTGGCCTACTACACCGCCATGATCTCGTTCCGTCACGGACTGGACCCGGACAACTACGGCATCCCGGTGGTGACCAGTTCCATGGACCTGATCGGGGCAGTCGCGCTCATGTTGTCCATGGTCTGGCTGGGGATCGCCGGTTGAACGAACAGCCCCGCACCATAAAGGCGATGCTCGCCGAGGCCAAGGACACCTCGGAACTCATGGTCGACCTCGGCTACGCCGGCCTGTTTTACGCCGACCGGGAACTGTCGGGCGAGGTCCTGGAGTTGGAGGAAGAACTCAGCCGCCTGGTGCACCGGATGAGGGAGGTGTGCCTGATCGCCTCCCGCTCCCCCCAGGACGCCGCCGGGCTGGCGTCGCTGCTGCAGGTCATCTCCTCGATCGAGATGATCGGCAACAACGCGGTGGATATCGCCAAGATCGTGTTGGACGATCTGGGCATCCCCAAAGAACTGCGGACCGACCTGACCCAGGCCGATGAGGTCATCGATCGCATCGAGATCCAGGAGGGAAGCGAACTACACGGCCGTAGCGTCGACGACCTGGAGAACGCGGTCGAAGAAGTCCGGCTGATAGCCATCCGCCGGGGCGTCCGGTGGCTGTTCGACCCTGCGGACGAGGGCGTTCTGCAGGGCAAAGACATCCTGGTGGTCCGGGCGCACCCCGAGGGCCTTCCCCAGTTGCGGCGCCTGGCGGGGATGCCGGCCAAACCGGTGGTGGTGGACGATGAGCAGAATTTCTGGGAGCTGGACAAGGCCGTGGACGAGGTTGTCGACATGAAGGACCTGGCCGAGGCGGCCGTCGGCCTGGCCTACGCCGCGGTCTTGCTCAATGACCGGGGCCTGGCCGCCGAGGTGGTGCGCCTGGAGGACCGGCTTGACAACATGCGGGAGAGCATCGAGTCGTGGGTTCTTGATGCCGCGGCGGAGTCCCGGAACCGGCCCGCCCTGCGCGGACTGCTGCACCTGGCGGTGGCGTCGGAGGGGATCGGCGACGCGGCGCAGGCCATGGTGTGGCTGATCGAGCGGGACGAACAGTTGCACCCGGTGATCGCCGAAGCGCTGGGGGCCGCCGAGGACGTGGTCATGCGGGTGACGGTGCAGGAGGACTCCCCCGCCGACACCAAGACCCTGGGTGAATTGGACCTGCGGGGCATGTCCCCCATGGCCTTTTCAAGGCGGGGCCGCTGGATCTACCGGCCGAGGGGCAGGACCCTGCTGCAGGCCGGCGACTGGCTGATCCTCATCGGTCCGCAGGACACCGTGGAGCACCTGGAGTGGATGTTCGGGGACCAACAAGGAGAGACCTAATGCCGAACTACGAAGATTTTAAGAAGTACGGGGAGATGGAGAAGGCGAAGAAGGCGGCACCGGCAAC
>JAJCYE010000115.1 GCA_029263075.1 Actinomycetes bacterium | reverse complement strand
CTCCCGCTCGCACCTGCCAAACGGCTACCACGATGCCTCTCCATCTGGAGCGAAGTCAAAGTGGTCACCGGCCATGCAACTATTTTGGCCGACCACCAGACCCGCTACAAAACACCGAGATTCAGCGGCCCGGGCAACCGGGGAGGGCCATCGCCATGCCTGCTCCAAGAACGATCGGCACTCTATCTATTGAGCCTCGGCTGCTGTAAAGTTCCTTGCCTGATTTGGGCTGCGCCGGGATCCAGCCGGGGGGCACAGGCGACCGCAGCAATCAACGCACTCCGCTCGGCCTTCCCCAATCCCGAGCCCCTGGCAGGACTGGCGGGATTGATCGTCATCACTCACCCCGGCAACCGGACGATGGCCAACCCGCAGGCAGGCCAACCCGGACAGCCCCCGACGATCACCACCTCTTTCGACGGCGGAGCCACCAGCGTGAGGGGGCTTCCGGCAGCCGTCCTCCCGGTGATGTCCAGCGATCACACCTTTATGGCCCACGAGGTCGGGCATGTGCTGGGCTTCGACCACACCTTTGGACTGGACAACAACGGGACGGACTGGGACCCGAACGACGCCAACATCATTGTCGGCCCCGAATACGGCTCACCCTACGATCTGATGTCCTCCGCGTCGTTCGGCAGCCGCTGGCTCGGGATGGGTCCCTTCTATCAAGCCTCGCCGACGTTTACGGGAACGGCGGTGCCCGGTTGGCCCAACCCCGGCGCGTTCTCGATGGGACCCCACCTCTCGCGGGCGAACCTCCACCGCTGGATGCCCGAAGCTCTGGCCGGCCGGGTTATCGACGCCCCGTTCCCCCAAGCTGGGGGAGCGGTCAACGTCCGTATCGTCCCGGCGTCGGCCACCCGGGGCAACACCCTACTCATCCTCCACCCCCCGGGCGAACCGGCGAGCGGGGCGGGGCGGGTTTACGTGGAGTACCGGACCGTCGGCGGGTGGGACCGGGGCCTGGACCCCCTCGGTCCGGATCTGGCCCGGTCGGGAGTGGCCGTTCACACCCTGACCGACGTGCCCGGCGCGACGCCACGGGTCTGGTACCGGGGGTCGATTCCCAACGTTTCGGTCGACCGGGACGTCGCGGTCGCCACAACCCCCCTGGTCGTCAGCGTTTCCGATTTCGGGCCCAATGGGGAGTCGGTCGATCTGTCGGTCTCCACAGCATCGTCCCGGAGGGTGGAGATCGTCCGGGGAAACCACTCCAACGACTTTGTGGGCGTCATAGGCGAACTCCAACCGGCCGGTTTGTGCGGGGTCCGCAAAGGAACTTTTGCGACCTCAACGTTCAGCCAGTTCGGGGTAAGGACCGCCGGCTTCGGTGCCGCCGGCCAGCCGGGCGTCACCCCTCCCGAAGTCGCCTGGACCGTAGGCGGCGTGGCCGTCGCCCGTGCACGAGGGACGGTCGAAGTTCCCTTTGGCGAGGTGTCGTTCACCGTCGAGTACACAATCGACCCCGTGGTGTTTGAGCTGGCGCTGACCTCCAGGGGAGGGGAACGATTTGAGGCACCCGTACAGGTAACGGTTACCGGCGAGGGCGCAACCGTAACGGCCGGCGATACTTTCACCGCCCAGGGCTGGTTCGAGGGCACCCATCCCGAAGACGCCAAAGCCCTCGGCGACTGCCTGCGCCGGGTTTCGGACCGGTTCCGGGTGTTACCCACGCCCTTCCGCCTGCCCACCCCCGACCCACCGTGGGCGCCTCTGCAGGTTAGGCGTCAGGCCGAGCAGTTCTGGCTGAGCCGGACGATGCGACTCCTGGACCAGATCCCGGATCTCAGCGCCGAGGGGCGCAGCACCCTGCGTCAGATCGTCGAACTCCAGGTCCAGGCCGTCCCAACCACCCTCGACCGGCTGGCGGTGGCCGGCATCGACTTCAGCGTCCTGGAGTCCGACCTGATGGATTGGTTGAACAACCCCGAGTTCACCCCCTACCCGGCTATCTCCGAAGCGCTGCTGAGAATCCTGGAAGGCCGACTACTGCGCCGCCCGGTCTATCTCGACGTGGTGGTGTTCAACTACGAACACTCGCCGGGCGAACCATCGCCGCGGCGGGCGGAGGATGTGGACGCGGATCTGCTCCGGGACTCCGTCATCGAGGCGTCCAACGAGCGGTACGGCGAAGCCGCAGTCGACTTCTCGGAACTGGTCCTGGCCCTGGCCTGACCCCCAGCCGCCGGTGGAAAGGGCCTCTCGAACGTAAGATCTGCAGGTCATGAAACCGTTCCTGCTGCTCTCAACCCGCGAGGTCGACCTCGCAGCCGAATCCGAGTACGAGGCGATGCTCCGCTTCTCGGGCCTACTCCAGGAGCAGCTACAGCAGGTGCGGATGGAGCAGGGGCCGGTGGGGACCATCTCCTTGGACGACTATTCGGGCGTGATTCTGGGCGGTGGACCCTTCAACGCCTCCGACGCCGACCGTTCGCCGGTCCAGATCCGGGTGGAGGCCGAGATCAGCGCCCTGTTGGACGGGATCGTCGCCCGCGACTTTCCGTTCTTGGGCGCCTGTTACGGAATCGGCACCCTGGGCCTGCACCAGGGCGCCGCGGTCGACCGAACCTACTCCGAGCCGGTGGGTGCAACCGCCATCACCCTGACCGAGCAGGGCCGGGCCGACCGGCTCCTGGGGGACCTGCCCGATACGTTCGAGGCATTCCTGGGGCACAAGGAGGCGATTCGTGTGCTGCCGCCGCACGCGGTGAATCTCGCCTTTTCGGCGGCGTGCCCGGTGCAGGCATTCCGGGTCGGAAACAACGTCTACGCCACACAATTTCACCCGGAGTTGGACATCCCGGGCATCGAAACCCGGATCGACGTCTACCGGCACGCCGGATACTTCGAGCCCCACGAGGCCGATGTCCTCAAAGCCCGGGCCCGGGCCAGCAACGTGGTGCACCCGCCGTCCATCCTTCGCCGGTTCGTTGAGCTCTATTCCGGCGCCCCCATCCGGGAGGAGACGGCCGAGACCCCGCACGCCCGTTCTTAGCCCGCGCCGGCCGGACCCGGGTTGAATTTGCCGATCTGATGCGCCGGCTTGCTGGATCACAACACCGGTTTGCCCGGCGGGCCGCTTGGCCCGCCGGGAACTTCCGGCAATCAGTTTGGCCGGCGCGTCCTGCCGGCCGGCGCTAGCAGGACACTGGGGTCTCCACCTTCGAACACGCGTCGTTACCCGGACCGCCGTCTCCATAGTCCGTCCCGGCTCCCCCGTTCAGCTTGTCGCTACCCGGACCGCCGAACAAGGAGTCTTCGCCGTCGTCGCCGTCCAGCTTGTCGTTGCCTTCGAAGCCGTAGATGGAGTCGTCGCCGTCACCGCCACTGATGCTGTCGGAACCGGATCCTCCGCAGATGCTGTCGTTGCCGTCGGTGCCCTCAATCTTCTGGCCGCTGGTCGGGCCGGGCTCGAAGTCGAATCGGGTCTGCGTCGCAGCAGTGCCCAAGGTGAAGGTGTCTATGTTCTCGGTGTACCCACTGGCGTAGGGTTCGCCGACCCTCAGTCCCAGCCAGGAATCCGACACCAGCACTGCGGCATTGGGGAACGCGGCTTGCAGGGCGTCCCAGGTACGGTCCGCAGTGGTGTTGTTGTCAGGCCACTTGTTCCCGTTGGAACCGAATCCCGACCAGTTCCACAAAGTGTTGCCGTCGCCGATGGCATCCCACTCCTTCCACTCATCCTGGGTGACCGCCGCCGGGTTGCCATCGATGCCCAGGTTCTTGGCCGGCACGAACACCAGGCGACGCTGGAAGCCGGCGTTGTCGTCGGTGGTGTCGAAGTCGACGTTGAAATTCAGGTACGCCGATCGATTGGCCGACGCGGCGGCCCCGTTGCCCGCCGAGGGGTTGTAGGTCCGGTACTTCAACTGGGTTATCTCAGATAGCTGCTGACCGGCGAACTGGTAGGTCGCCAGATTCCGGCGCTGGGTCCCCGAAACACTGATCTGCGCACTGCCCGAGCCGATAGACCTGCGGGGACCGGAGACGAAGGTTCCCAACGTGCAATCGATCGCCTCGTTTTCGTCGTTGTAGAAAAACCAGGCATCCTTCGCCTTGGCATCTTGCGCGTTGAACCCAAAGTCGGTGATCTGTACCTCTTTGTTCACCACCGCTGCATTCGCCCCTACCGACACAACCATGACCGAGAACAGCAAACTAGCACCAAGAACCGTCCGCCAACGTGTGGAACCCAACCCGTCCCCCCTATCTGGTAGCCGTCAATTTCGGGAGTCTATATGGGATTCCTCGGCAGGTAACTCCTGGCGCACACCCCGGCCGCCCCTCCAGCCCCGATTGGCCGGATCCCACCTAGCCGATGGGCTTGGGAACCATCCTGCCGGCGGTGTCGTGGTTGTCCTGGACCTCTTCGTGGTACTCGGCGTCGGTGTTGACCTTCCACGGATCCAGTTCCCCGCCCAGGATTCTTCGAGCGGCCAGCAGGGCGGTCATCATCGAGTGGTCCTGGTTGTTGTACTTGTGCATGCCGTTGCGGCCCACCAGTTGCAGGTTGGGCATCTGTTCTTCGATGAACCGCCTGACCACTAGGACGTTGTTTTCGTAGTGCTCGTCGTAGACCGGGTAGGCCTTTTTCATCCTGACGACAGTGCCGTCTTCCACTTCGTCGGGGTCGACCAGGCCCAGGATTCCGACCTCCTTCTTGCCAAGCGCGATCAACTCCTCGTCCGGGGTGCTCCACAGGTCGTCTCCGACGGTACAGAAGTACTCCAGGCCAAGGGCGGTCTTGTCCGGGTCAGGAACCATCTGGGGGCTCCAGTTCTTGAAGTTCTGGATCCGGCCCAGCCGTACCGACGGGTCGTGGATGTAAATCCAATTGTCCGGGAACAGCTTGCTCCGGTTAACCACCAGGACCACGGTGAAGTAGTCCCGGTAGGACAGGGCCTCGGCTGCGCCCAGCACATCTGCAGGCGCCGGCGGATCCATCATTCGGACCAGGTTGCGGATGGGCAGGGAGGAGATGAAGTGGGTGCCCCGATAGGTCTTTCGCCCGCCGGGGGTGGAGCATTCGATCTCGTTCAGCCGCCCGCCGCCGTACCTGAGCGAGCTTACCGGCGAAGCCATGTGGACCGGGGTCCCCTTGGCCTCGATCTTTTCGACCGCGGTCTCCCACATCATGCCGGGGCCCAGGCGGGGATACTCGAACTGTTCGATGAGGGTCTTGATCACCTCGCCCTCGGCGTTGGCCGGGGTGCGCGAGAAGGCGTTGCGGATGGCCTTCACCAGCGACAGACCCTTGATCCGCTGAGCCGCCCAGTCGGCCGAGATCTGGTCACAGGGGATCCCCCATACCTTCTCGGTGTAGGTCTTGAAGAAGATCCGGTACAACTTCGATCCGAATCGGTTGGTCACCCAGTCCTCCAGGGACTTCTCCGGCTTGATCGGCATC
>JAJCYE010000114.1 GCA_029263075.1 Actinomycetes bacterium | reverse complement strand
CCGGTTGCCCGGGCCGCTGAATCTCGGTGTTTTGTAGCGGGTCTGGTGGTCGGCCAAAATAGTTGCATGGCCGGTGACCACTTTGACTTCGCTCCAGATGGAGAGGCATCGTGGTAGCCGTTTGGCAGGTGCGAGCGGGAGGGGTGGCGGGTTGATCCTCCCGAAAGAACGCGACCCTCGTTTGGTGACGATCCGTCGCGGTGGGACCCTCACCGATTCGGATCACCACCTCCTCGCCTTGTGGGCGGCGTCTTGCGCGGAGCATGTCCTGGGTCTCTTCGAATCGGCTCGCCCCGAGGACCCGCGACCGCGTCAAGCGATCGAATTCGCGACGGCCTGGGCACGGGGCGAAATCACCGTGGCCAAGGCGCGCTCGGCAGGAGGCCATGCAATGGCCGCCGCCAGGGATCTGCGTGGGGCGCCACGCCATGCGGCTTACGCCGCCGGCCAGGCGGCGGTTGTCGCGCACGTGGCGGCGCACGAACTCGGTGCGTCCGCCTATGCGATCAAGGCGGCACGTGCCGGCGCGCCGGAAGGAGAGGGAGAGAGCGCAGGGAGACTCGAGTGCCGGTGGCAACGCGACCGACTCCCGGAGGGGATCCGCGAGCTTGTCCTCGACGACCAGCGGTTGCGGAACGACATCTGCTGGTCGGTCTTCGACTGCTAAGCGCCCGGCGGAAGATTTGCACGTCCGCTGGTTCCGGCGCCGGAGGACGAACCCTTAGCCCCACTGCCTGACGGGGAAAAGTGCCCGTACTCCGTCAGGATCGGTGCCCCCAACGGGATTCGAACCCGTGTTGCCACCTTGAAAGGGTGGAGACCTAGGCCGCTGGTCGATGGGGGCCTAATTGCGACCGCGAGGAGCGCGGCCTCAAAAGCGTATCAGGGGAAAGCGTGGTGCCGACGCGACTACTTTGCCAGCCGGGTCACCAACTCCTCGTGCAGCACTCCATTGGTGGCCATAAAGCTGCCGTCGCCGCTTCCGTACTCCGTGATCCGAGTCTCAGGATACGGGTCCCCGGCGAAGTTGCTAACCATACCCCCCGCTTCGCCGACGATGACCTCCAGGGCCGCCACGTCCCACACGTTCAGGTTTGGCTCCAGCATGACCTCGGCCGCCCCCCGGGCCACCAGCATGTAGCCCCAGAAGTCGCCGAAGCCCCGGTCCCTGCGGCAGCCGGCGACTATCCCCTCGAGCTGGGGCCCGTAGCCGCGCCTGCGCATCCTGCGGTAGGAACCGATGCACACCACCGCCCCGGCCAAAGACGCCACCTCGCTCACGTGGATGGGTTTGCCGTTCATCCGGGCGCCCGCGCCGGCGGCCGCGTCGTATCGCTCCCCGAGTGCCGGGGCACTGGCCACGCCCACCTGGGTCCTGCCGTCGACCCTCAGGCCGATCAGGGTACCGAAGATGGGGATACCGGCGGCGTAGTTGTTCGTGCCGTCGATGGGGTCGATGATCCAAATGGGGGCCCCGGCGTCGCCTTCCAGGCCGCCTTCCTCCCCCAGGATGGCGTGGGAGGGGAACTGCTGCCTGATGCGCCCCCGCAACATCTCTTCGACCTCCCGGTCGGCCACGGTGACCAGCGTGCCGTCCTTCTTGACGCTGGTCTCGGGGCTGCGGGAGAAGTACTTCATGGAGATCTCGTCGGCCGCCCCGGCGAGCTCAAGGGCAAACGCCAGCTCATCCACGGGCGCCCACTATCCCCGCGTAATCCGCCACTAGATGGGGGAGACCTCGTAGAGGTCTCCCAGTTCCTTGTTGGCCTCTTCGATCTTGGCCGGGTTGGTCACGGTTGCCAGGGCAAAGTCGCCCTTCGTCAGGTACTCGGCCGCCACCCGGCGGATGTCGTCGACGGTGGTGGTGAGCAGCCCCCGCTTGAACCTTGCCTTCTCCTGCAGCGAGTAGCCGGAAATGTCGTCGAAGAACCGGCTGCGGCCTTTGGTGTCGGGGCTCAGCAGCGGGTCGACCGCCGCGCACGACGCCAGGATCGCCTCTTTCAGGTCGTCCGGGGTGATGGTGAGGGACGGGTCGGTAACCGCCTCCACCGCCCGGTCCCAAACCCCCAGGGTCCTCACGATGTGGGGGTCGCGGTAGGTCAGGAAGGAGAAGTACCCGGTCTCCCGGCCGAAGCTGGCCGATGCCCCGTAGGCGCCGCCTTTCTCCCGGATCTCCCGGAGCAGGTACTTGTCGTCCAGGTAGTTGGCCAGCACCATGAGCGCCGGGGCGTCCGGGTGGCCGAACCCGACGACCTTGCGGACCTTGGCGTTGTAGGCCACCGGGACCGAGGTTGTTTTGGCGAGGTGCCCCAGGCGCTTGAATGATGTTTTCTCGGCGGGTTCGGAGGCGCCGGCGGCCGGCAAGCTACCCAGTAGATCGGCCAGCATCCCGCTGAGTTCGGGGATTGCCGACTCCTCGGCGGTGACGCAGATGCTCAAGCGGGTGCCGGAGTTGAACAGCGCATCCCGGATCTGCTCGTAGTCGGCGACAACAAGTTGAAGATCTTCGTCCCCAAGCGCCGCCAGGCCCTTCAACTTGCCGACGACGCTCAGGCCGTTGACCCTCTCCTCCAGGTTGCCGAACTCGCTGAGCGTGGACAACGCCAACTTTTGGGCGAACATGTGGCCGCCCTGCAGGATCTGCGGTTCCAGCCGGCCCTTCTGCTGGGAGATCAGGTCCTTGAGTCGAGCCGGCTCGAAGTGAAGCCCGGTTAGGAGGTCCTTCAGGATGCCCATGAACTGGTGGTGGTTGCGCCTGAGCGCCTTACCCGACAGGGCGAAACTCCGGCGCATCGGTGCGTCCCGGTCAAGCGGTACCCGGATCAGGGGCGCGGCGCCGATCCCGCCTGTGTAGGTTTCGATCCGGGCGGCCATAGCCAGGTAGTCGTGCCTGCCGGCGCCGGATCGGGTGGCCGCGAAGGCGAAGGGCGACAGCAGGTCGATCAGCTTGTCGTCCAGGCCCGAGAAGTCGAACCGGAGGTCGACGTAACTGATCCCGTTGGTCGGTTGCGGGAAGAACCCGACCTTTGCCCCGGCGATCTCGCTCAGGGTGTGGGGGATGTCTTCGAAGGTCATGGGGATGTCTTCGATCTCCAGCGTAGGCAGCACCGAGAGGTCCTGCGCCCCGTCTTGAAGTTCGGCCAGCTTCAAAGACTCCTCCACGATCAAGGTCTTCTGTTCGGTGGTCAGGCCCTGCTCGATTCCGGCAAGCTTGGCCAGTTCCTGCTGTTCGGCCACCTCGACCATCTTTTGGTCCGGCGACAGCAGGATGCGGCTGCGGTGGGGGTTGTCCAGCAGCCACCTGCGGATCAGGTTCTCCAGGTACGGACCGGCGGCCCGCTCTTGCTGGAGCCGGGCCAGGTCCTCATCGAACATCAGCGCCCGGTAGGGGTCCCCGCCGTGCACATAGGCGGCCTCGAAGCGGTCGAACAGGCGCAGGCCGTAAGGCGAACCGGAGTTGGAAACCTCCCGGCGCTCCAGTTCCAGACGGTGGATGGCGGCGTCGACCTGTTCGGTGTCCAGGCCCCCATCGGCCAGGCGGGTCAGGGTCTCCAGGATCACTCCTTCGACCGCGGCCGCGTCCTGTTTTTTGACATCTTTGAGCCCGGCCCCGAAAACGCTCTGTTTGGCGTAGGCGAGGAATCCGCTGAGGTCGTTGAGGGCGCTCCCCAACCCGGAATCGACGAGCGCTTTGCGCAGCGGCGAGGCGGCGTTGGCCAGCAGCACCCGCTCCAGAACCTCAAAACCCAGAGTCTCGAATGAGCTACGGCTCGGCACGGTCGCCCACGCCACCAGCACCTGGTAACGGCCGTCCGGCTCCTCCTGTTCCCCCAGGGGGTAGCTTTCAACAAGTTCGGTGGGGGTGGTGAACGGCGCCTGGTCCGGGATGTGTACGCCGGGGTCGATAGCGGTGAACCGGCTGAGTACCCGGGTGGAGATCCGGCTGAGGGTCTCGGCCAGCGGGAGGTTGCCGTAGGTGTAGAAAAAGGCGTTGCTCGGGTGGTAGTGGCGGGAGTGGAACGCCTTGAGGTCCTCCCAGGTGAGGTTGGGGATCTCCTTGGGGTCTCCGCCCGAGTTGTAGGCGTAGGTGAGGTCGGGGAACAGGGCCCGACCGGCGGCCCGGAACAAGATGGCAACCGGGTTGGCCATCGCCCCCTTCATCTCGTTGAACACCACACCTTTGAACCTCAGGCCGGAGGTTGGGTCGTCGGCCTGCTCGAACTCCAGGCGGTGCCCCTCCTGCTTAAAACTGAGCTCGGCAAGCCGGGGGAAAAACACCGCATCCAGGTAGACCGAAAGCAGGTTGTGGTAGTCCTTGGCGTTGCGGGAGGAGTAGTAGTAAGAGGTGGCGTCGGCGCTGGTCGAGGCGTTCATGTAGGTCCTGAGCGACCGGGGGTTCATCGAGAAGAAGACGTCCTTAACCGGGTAGCTCTCCGACCCGGACAAGGCCAGGTGCTCCAGGATGTGCGGTACCCCGGTGGAGTCGCCGGGGGGCGTCGGGAGCATTACGACGAAAGCGTTGTTGTCGTCGGGGACCCCGATGTGAATGTGGCGGGCGCCGGTGGCGGGGTGTTTGAGTTCGTAAAAGGTGCCCTGGAGGTAGGGAACCGGCTCCACCCGCTCGACGATGTAACCCTCGATTTCGGTCCCTACAGTGGTCGCGGTGTCTTGTGAGCTCAAAGTTTGGGTCCCCCGGAATTTGTGGCGGCAGGCGTAGGCCAGTTTAAGCGACCTCCGCCAAGACGTAGAGTTGAGGGGTGAACCGGTTTGGTAAACAACTCTTGTCCTTCCTGGCAGCCGTAATGGTGCTCCCGGCCTGCATAGTGGTGTCCGATCGAAGTGACCCCGAACCCACCAACCCGACCCCTTCGGGGGCAACCTCCTCCTCCAGTAGCTCGTCGGACGGCACCGGCACCGCCACCACGGTGGTTGGATCGGGCACCGTCAAAAGTGAAAGCCGCCGGGTGCAGGACTTCGACCGGCTTGCGGTTAACGGCACCGCCGAGGTATTTATCGAACAAGGCGACGAAGAGTCTCTGATTGTGGAGGCAGAGGACAACCTGCTCCCCCTGCTGACCTCCCTGGTGGAGGGCGACCGGCTGACGCTGGGAATCAAGCCGAACTCGAGCATCTCCGCCAGCCGCCCAATCATCTTCCGGTTGAAGGTGAAGTCGTTGACGGAGATTTCGGCGACCGGTGCCGGGGTGGTGAACGGTTCGGATCTTGACGCCCGGAGGCTGAGAGTGGTCTCTTCGGGAACGGTCCGGTTGGTTCTGGAAGGCACCGCCGATGACCTGGATGTCACCATCTCCGGAACCGGGTCTTTTGACGGCAGGAACCTGAAGGGCCGTTCGGCCGGGGTGGCGATATCCGGTGCCGGCAACGCCGTCATCAACGCTTCGGAACAACTCGACGCCCGCATCAGCGGCGTGGGATCGGTCCGCTATGTGGGGGACCCTAAAATCACCCGGCGGATCAGCGGGCTGGGCTCGATCAAAGCACTGGAATAACACTGGAACAACAAGGAGGCGGCCCGAAGGCCGCCTCCTGTGAATCGGTGAAACCCCCCGCCTAAACCACCCGGCGATTGAAGATGCTCCACCCGCCCGGACCGATCGCCGCGGCGAGTACCAGCAGGATGATCCCGAACAGCAGGGCTCCCTGAAGGATCTGCATAACTCCGAAGATGGCCAGTACCACTGCGATGATCCAAAGTACGGTTCCCATTGTCTCGTCTCCTTGTTCTAACAAAGCTCTAACAAAATCTCGGTTAACAAAAGTTCGCCAACGAATTCCGGCTACGGCCGGGTGATCGTCTACCTCAGCGCGTCGCGGACTGCGTCCTTGGCGTTGTCGATCGCGTCCTTGGCATCGCCGGTGGCTTCTTTAAGTTGACCTTTGCCTTGGTCGATCTTGCCTTCCGCTTCGAGCTCGGGGTCGTTGAACGTCTTGCCTGCCATCTCTTTGAGCCGGCCGCCGACCTTGTCGGTCTTACCGTCAACCTTGTCTGAGAATGAGTCCACAGGGCTCCTCCTTAAGTGCTTAAGGGCACCGGATGGTGCTCTTGACGTGCGAAGAATCCCTACCCCTGTAGGCGAAGAATCAAACTCGGATATGCGTAGGGCGGGCGCCGCCCTGCCCCGGGCCGGTCAGGATGCCCGGCGCATCTCATCGGCCAGGGCGTCACGAACCAAAACAAACTCCCGCTCAAGCAGAGAAGCCGTTTCGGTTGCCCCGCCGGCAACGCCGCGCTCGGTCTGTTGTTCGACCTGCTCGCACAGCCTCGCCATGCGGACGGCACCCACGTTGCCGGAGCTGCCCTTGAGGGTGTGGGCTGCCCGGACCGCACTCTCGCGGTCACCTGTGGCGAGGCCGGTGCAGATGCGCCCCACCAGAACGCCGGCGTCCTCCAGGTAGGCGGCTATGACCTCAAGGAAAAAGCGACCGTTCCCTTTCCGGTCCATACGGCGCAGGTCGTTGAGGACCGTCCGGTCGAGTGGTCGC
Source organism: Actinomycetes bacterium (assembly GCA_029263075.1). Classification (GTDB taxonomy): domain Bacteria; phylum Actinomycetota; class CADDZG01; order JAHWKV01; family JAHWKV01; genus JAJCYE01. The sequence continues at coordinate 28,329 of JAJCYE010000114.1, read as the reverse complement.
TGTGGGTCCGGGGGGGCCGGGCTGCTCCTCTGGCCTCGACCGGCGCCCGCTCCGGAGAACTGACCAAGGGTCGAGGCCAACTCTTGCGGGTTCAGCGGCTTGGAGAGGTAGCCGTCCATGCCGGCCTCCAGGCATCTCTCCCGGTCTCCGGCCATCGCGGAGGCAGTCAGGGCGATGATCGGCGTGCCGCTTGACGGGCCCCCGGCCTGCCGGATGCGCCCTGTCGCCTCATAGCCGTCCATCACCGGCATCAGGCAGTCCATCAAGATCACGTCGAACTCTTCGCGGGCTGCAACCTCCACCGCTTCGGAGCCGTTGGTGGACAGCACAACCCGGTAGCCGAGCTTCTCCAGCATCCCAGTGGCCACCAACTGGTTGACGTAGGAGTCTTCAACCAGCAGGACGCGGCCGGCGGGCCTGCTCGAGACCTCAACGGATTCTGCTGCCGCCGGTCCGGCCGCCCGGACGGCCGGAGCCTCGGCCGCTGTACCGAGCGGGATCTCGAACCAGAAGGTGCTCCCGGCGCCGGTCCGGCTGTCGAAGTCCAAGGTGCCCCCCATCAGGTCGACCAGTTGCGACGAGATGGCAAGGCCCAGGCCGGTCCCTCCGAAGCGACGGGTGGTGGAGGCGTCGGCCTGGACGAAAGGATCGAGCAGGTTGGTGCGGGCTTCCGGCGGGATTCCTATCCCGGAGTCCGCCACCTGGAAGCGCACCGAGCCCGTAGGAGCGGGGGACACGCTGAGCGTGACCTGCCCGGAGTCCGTGAACTTGACTGCGTTGCTGGTCAGGTTGGTCAGGACCTGGCGCAGCCTTACCGGGTCCCCGATTACCCACCGGGGAACGCCGGAATCGATCTCCACCGACAACTTCAGGCCCTTGGTCCGGGCCGGTTCCAGGAACAGGCCAGCCGTCCCGTCCACGACGCCGTGAAGGTCGAAGTCGATGTTCTCCAGTTCCAGCTTGCCGGCCTCGACCTTGGAGAAGTCCAGGATGTCGTTGATGATCTCAAGAAGGTTGGTCCCCGAGTCCTGCAGCGCCAGCAGGTAGCGGCGCTGATTGGCGCTGAGCCTGGTGTCCAGCAGAAGGTGGGCCATGCCGAGGACCCCGTTCATCGGGGTGCGGATTTCGTGGCTCATGGTGGCCAGGAACTGTGACTTTAGCCGGGAGGCCTCAACCGCCTGATCCATTGCTCGCCGGGCACGGTCTTCGCTGACCCTTAGGGCGTTTTCCACCCGCTTCTGCTCGGTGACATCCTGGGCAACTCCCAGCATGCGGCGGGCTCTTCCGCCGGCCCCGAGGATGACCTCCCCCCGGCAATGAAGCACCACCACCCGTCCGTCGGGCCGGATCAAAGCGTGTTCCATCTCGAAGTCGCCGCCGGTCCCCAAGACGCCGGTCAGTATTGCCTGGACCCGCTCGGCGTCGTCCGGGTGGAGCCGTTCCTGGTAGGCGGACAACGTCCCGGAAAACTCCTCTGCGGGGACGCCGAAGATCTCGTGGAGTTCGTCGCTCCAACAAAGGACGTCCTCCTCCACCTCCCACTCGAAGCTGCCGAAGTGCCCAATTCGTTGGGCTGCGGCAAGTTGGGCCTGGCTGAGCCGCAGCGCCTCCTCATCCCGCCGGCGCTCTCTCTCCATCGCTTTGCGTTCGCTGACGTCCCGGGTGTTCAGCACTACGCCGTGAACGCTGGGGTCGTCCACCAGGTTGGTCATGGTGGTCTCGGTCTCCCTCCAGGAACCGTCGCTGCCTCGCATCCGGCATTCCAAGAAGGCGTGGCTCCGGCCTTCACTGAGCATGGTCTTGATTTGGTCGATGACCCCGGACGCCTCGTCAGGGTGGACCCACGCCGAGAGCCTCGAGCCCATCATTTCCTGGGGCAGAAAGCCGAAGACCCGCTGAACCGACGAAGATTGGTAGTCGATCAGACCCTTCTCACCGATGATGCTGATCACGTCGCTGGAGTTTTGGGCCAGGGAAGTAAACCGGGCTTCGCTCCCGGCCGCCTGGTCGAGGGCCGCCCCGGCCAGGGTAGCGATGAAGGCGGCCAGTTGGATTTCCTCCCGCCCGAACAAGCCACCGACCTGGGAGTGGGTGACGTAAAAGCACGCTTTGGTGAACCCATCCTTGGATGCGATGGGGGCGCACAGTACCGACCGCACGCCCGATAGGACCAGGCTTTCGGTGGCGTCCATCTCCTCGGCGATGTTGACCACAACCGGCCCGCCCTCGTCGATGGCCTGCTCCACCATGGTTTGGCTCAGGTGCTCCAGGTCCTTCAGGCCCGCCAGCGAGCCAGAAGTCCGGCCGTGCATATCGACAACCGCACACTGGTCGCCCCGAAGCAGGCTCGTGGCCGCCTCCTGCACCGCCCGGTAAACGCCTTCCGGCTCCGATTCGGAGGCTATGGTCCGCCCCATCTCCAGAAGCGTGGTGAATCGGTCGGCCAGCGAGAGCGTGTCCGGCTGATCCGCCGCAGGGACCGGGTCCCCCTGTAGCTCCTCGGCAAGCTCTCGGCCCGCCCGCAGGTCCTCCGCGGCACCCGGCCAGCCCAGCGGAACGCCCACCCTTCCCAGGGCACTGAGGGTCTGCGCCTCTTCGTTCCTGGCGCCCTGCAGCCGGGCCTCGGCCAGGCTGGCTGCCAAACGGCGTTTAGCCGCGCGGTGGCGGCCGTCGAGGGCGGCAAGCAGGCCCTGTTCACGCAGGGCCTGGGGACGGTTGTTGCGGTAGCTGCGGGAAACGAAAGCAGCTCTGAAGGCCACGTTGACCGCCTGCAGCATTTGGCGCCGGGGCACCGAACTGTGGGCGGATACCTGCTCGGCCTGGACCCGGAGCGCGGTAGCGAGCCAGGGGAGGATCGGGGCGACGTATTCCTGCCGTAGGCCGGCTTTGTGTACCACCCGGCGGGCGGACTTCAGGATCTCGATGGCCTGCCCGGCTTCGCCGGCGCCCAGGAGCCTGATCGCCTCGGCCAGATGGACCTCGACGTTGGTGCTTGCGTCCTCCAGTTCGGCGCGCTCAAGCTGCCTTTTGATCAGCTCCGCGGGCACCTTGCCGCCGGAGGCCCTGGACCAGGCGCTAAGGGCGATGCCCGCAGCGGCCTGGTCGCCTATTTCAACCGCAGCTTCGTAGACGCGACGGGCGGTTTCCGCGGCTTCGCGTAGCTCACCCAGCCGGTACCGGGCCAAGGCGATGTTCCATCCGGCGGTGTTGACCTCCCACCGGTCGCCGGTGCGTTCCAGCAGCCGTTTGGCCTCGCTGCATCGTTCGATCGCTTCCCGGTAGCGAGAAGACGCGTACAGTCCGACCCCCTGAAAGCTGAGGGACTGGCCTTGACCCCAGACGTCGCCCATCGCCTTGCGAATGGCGAAGGACCGTTCCGCGTAGTCCAGGCCGCGGGCGAACCACGGGATGATGGTCATGACCGGTGCGTGTTCGGAATAGGCCTGGGCCAACTCCAGCGTCGGCTGGTACCGCTCGGCCAGATTCATCTCCCGCAGGTGGGCCCACCCGCACCGGAGTTTGCCACTGTGAAACCAGTAAACATAGGCCAGCCGGCTGTAGATCCGTATCGCGTTCAGCTCGCTGCCCGCCTGGTCGACCGGCCTGCGGCCGACGAACCGACCCGGTGCAATCGAGTGCACGATCTGAACCAGCAACTCCCACACCAGGGCGAGGACCAGGCCGACCCCGGTCCGCGGCATGCGAGCCTTAAGCTGGCGGAGGGCTCCCTCCAGGTGGTCACGGGCCTCCACCATGTCGCCGCGCTTGAAGGCGACATCGCCCAATTTGCCCTTTATGCCCGCTTTCCCGACGCGCTCCTCGGTCAACTCGAGCGCGGTTCGGAACTGATCGGCGGCTTCGGCGTAGGCCCCGCTCAGGGTGAGCACGTCCCCCAAACCTTCGGCTACCCGCCGGCGGGTGCCGGCGGTGGCCCCGGCCGGGGCGCGCTCTGCCATGCGGTAGTGGGTTTCGGCAATCTCCAGGTTGTGCTGGCGCCGGGCATGTTCGGCGGCGGCCAGTGCGTAGGGGAGTGCCCTTTGCGAGGCCCCTGCCGCGTCAAAGTGGTAGGCGAGTTCGAAGGTGCGGGACGGATCCGTCCCTTCGATGCACTCGGCGGCCCGCAGGTGCATGTCGGCTAACTGCTCGGCGGTCAGCGTACTCAGAAGCGCTTCCCGGATTTTGTCGTGAACAAAGTGGCCGCGGTCCAGGGCTTCATCCAGCCAGACGATTCGCCGGCGGCGGGCATCGTCGAGGGCGGTCATCTGGCCGGCAACCTGAGGGTCCTCGGCGTTCCCGGCCAACGACGCGGCCAGCCGAAGGTCGAACTCTTTGCCCAGCACCGCCCCGATCGAGAGCACCCGCAAGGCCTCGGGGGAGAGGAGCTTGAGCCGGCGGACCAAAAAGATCGCGGCCCGGCGTGAGGTCTGCACGTCCGCCAGGGCCTCGTCGTCGACCACCCAGCCTCCGGGCGACTCGACCACGGCCCCGCACTCAACCAGTCCCATCAACACCGCGGCAGCCATGAACGGGCTCCCTTCGGAAAGTTGGGCAATGGTCTCGACCGCCTCCTCTGGGAGGGTTCCGGCCATCGACTGGGCCATGTTCCGTATTTCGAAGAGGGTGAGCGGGAGGAGCGAGATTTGCGATTTGGGCTGCACCCGGCGCAGCGGATGATCGGGTCCCACCTCCTCCGATCTGAACGCCGCCACGACAAGCACGTGGTTGTGGTCGTCCCGGGCGTGGCTCTGCCAGTGACCCAACAACTTGGCCGTCAATCCGTCGGTCCACTGGCAGTCGTCGAGCACCACCAGGGCGGGCCGCTCGGCAGTGCCGAGGGAACCGAGGAGCGCGGTCAGAGCGCTCAGGCTCCGCACTTCGCCGTAGGCCTCGGGTAGCTGAGCGTCGGGTTCGTGCCCCAGCAGGTCCCCCAGCGCGGGCAGGGCGACGGCAGCGGCCTCGGCCCGGTCCCCCAGGAGGGCCAGAACGTGGTTGCTCAGGTCCTGGTTACCGGTGGCTTCGGACGCGATCGCGTCAGCGACCCCCTCCAGCACCTGGTAGGGACGCTGTGCGGCCTGGTCTATCCCCTGGCCCCTAAGGATCCAGGTTCCCCGGCGGGCCGCTTCCCCGGCGAACTCCTGGAGCAGGCGGGTCTTGCCGCCCCCGGATTCAGCTTCCAGGAAGACAAGGCCTCCCATGCCGCGGGCCGCCAACTCCAGGTTGTGGGTCAACTCGCCGAGTTCGGGGGTCCGGCCGACGAACGCCGGCTCGGCCAAGATGCTCCGGTTGTCCCTAAGGCCGATGACCATGACGGGGTCGGGTACCCCGCTGTCCAACGCCCGGGAGATCTCCCGTATGTCGGCCAGCGCCCCCGCCGCCGACTGGTAACGCTTCCCCGGCTCTTTGGCCAGTAGGCGCATGACCACCGACTCGAGAGCCCGTGGCACGTCGGCCCCCCCGGCGCGCAACCCGGGGACCGGTAGGTTCAGGTGCTGGCGCAGCACCTCGCCGACGCTTGTGGCGTCAAACGGGGGACGGCCGGCCAGGCACTCGTAGAGGACGACGCCCAGCGAGTAGAGGTCGCTCCTCTGGTCCACTGCGATGTCCACCAGACCGGCTTGTTCGGGCGCCAGGTACCGGGCTGTGCCGACGGCTTCGTTGCGGATGGACGGGTCCAGTGATGCGCTGAAAGAGAGCCCGAAGTCGAGGAGGGTTGCTTTTTGCACCTGCCCGTCGTTGTGGACCACGATGTTTGCGGGCTTGACGTCGCGGTGGAGGACGCCCAGATCGTGCGCGCGTTGGAGCGTGACAAGGACATCTTCGGCCAGTTTCACAGTCGACGGGACGTCGAGGGGGCCCGAAGACAGGGTCTCGGTGAGGTCGCCGCCCTCCAGGTAGGGCTGGACCAGGTAGAGGTCGTCCCCGGAGGTTCCGAAACGGATCAAGGGGAAGGTTGGGTCCCGGAGTTTGGTGAGGACCGCCGCTTCGTGCTCCATGCGTTTGATGAGGTCGGGAGCAGCAACTCCGGCTCGCAGCAGCTTTACAACGACGCGGGAGTCGGGGGAGCGGTGGTCGTGGGCCAGGTAAGTTTCAATGCCCTGGCCGGCTTTGAGCAGCTCGACCAATTCGTAGCGTTTGTCCAGCAACATCCGGCGCACAGTCCCCGATCACTAACTCCGCCGGGCGCTGTTGCCGCTCGGGCGGAGCGTTTAGTCCCCGGGGGCTATCGGCAGAAAGCGACGGGAGGTTAAGCAGGATCGTGCGGATTGTTGCAAGACCGGGTCAGTCGGCGATGCCCTCGCGTGCGATGACCCGGGTCGGCTCGATGCGGACAAGGATCTCTCCGGGGACGCCGTTGCGCTGCCCGAACAGCACTGCCTGGTCCGCGCCCATGTATCGACCGCCGATACGTGTGGCGGCCCGGAGCAGTTCCGACGGGTCCCGGCTCAAGCGTGCGACTCCTTCAACGATGACGAAAGAAAACGGCGGTCGGTCGTCGTCGACGCACAGGCTCACCCGGGGATCCCGTTGCAGGGACTTGCCTTTGAGGCTGTCGGAGTGGGTGGTGAAGATGATGGAGCCGTCGTCGTCGATGTCGATCCAGATCGGCGCGACGTGCGGGCGGCCGTCCTTGCGGGTGGTGGCCAGCTTGGCGGTGCGGGGACGCTCCAGCAGGAAAGCCCTCCACCTTGTTTCGGACATCTCCTCCATCGGATAGTCCTCTCTAGGGTGCTCTTAGCGCGGCCAGGACGTTGGGGACCGTGTCGCCCGGGGAGACTTTGTACCAGGCGTCCTGGATTGTCCCCTGCTCGTCGATGAGGAAAGCGCTCCGGACGATGCCCATGTACTTCTTGCCGTACATAGATTTTTCGGCCCACACGCCGTAAGCCTCGGCGGCGGTGTGCTCGGTGTCGGCGAGCAGCGGGAAGCCCAGTTCGTACTTCTGATCGAACTTATCCTGCGCTTTTGGTGGGTCCGGGCTGATGCCTATGGCGGCGGTGCCGGCGGCAGTGAGGTCGGGCATGGAGTCCCTGACCGCACAGGACTGGGTTGTACAACCGGCGGTGTCCGCCTTGGGGTAGAAGTAGATCAGCAGCTTGCGCCCCGCGAAGTCCGACAGGTTTACCGGGTTGGAACCTTGGTCCGGCAATTCGAATTGGGGCGCCGGGTCCCCCTTGGTCAACTTGGTCATGGATTCGATCCTAGTTCAATCGAGATGCCTATTCCGTTGGTCGGCGCCCGGTCCAGGCGGGGATCTTGGCTGCCGCCCGGTTCGGAGGGGAGGTCGGGGTACTCGGTGGCTTCGGGCAGGACGCTGCCCGCCACGATCCGGCTGAGGAGTGGCTCGAACGCCCGGAGCTCTTCAACCGAAAAGGTGGGCTCTTGAGGCGTGAGGCAGGATCCCGGCTCGATGGCTGTGGCCTCGATCATGGTCTCGATTCCGTCCCGAAAAACCCTGAAGCCGATGGTGCGCTCAACGGTGTTGGAGTCCTGGGTGGCCGAAGCTTCGTATTTAAGCCCGGTTAGGCCGGCCACGGGTGCCGGCTCGGGGGTTGCGGTCTGCACCTTGTAGCCGGGTCCGCACGCCTCGGCGCGGTGGACCTGCAACTGCCGGTAGATGGTCTGGGTCCTGACCGCCAGCGTCGCTTGGACCTGGTCCTGGCTGGAGGTCAGTTCTTCGCCGATCGAGGGCAGGTCCTCCATCAGAATGTGTCCGGTCGGTGCCCCGTCCTTGTTGATGCACAGGGCGATGACGCCGGCGGGGCACCGGGTAACCGTCCATCCGTCCTCCAGTTCAACGGAAAGTTCGGGGTCTGCCCAGGACACCCGGATCGGGGCAGGTGTGGTGGCCAGGCGGTCGGGGACATCCGCCTTGCTGCATCCTGTGAAAGCCGCAAGCGCGGCGGCCAGGAGGGCGCAGGTGCGCAGTCTGATGGTATGCGGGTTGGGTGAGGGCACGGGACACCAACTCTAACCCGGCCGGGCGCCCGAATAGGTACTCAAGCCGACCCTATACTTGGGCGACGGGGGCACCGGTGCCCGGTCGCCAAAGACGAAGGATTTTCCCATGGACCGTCAGACTTTCGCCGATCTGATCAAGGCCGGCCCGATCCTGGGAGACGGCGGCACCGGCACCAGCCTGGTGGCCGGCGGGGTACGGGTTCCCGCCACCTTCGACTCTTTGAACCTCTCCGACCCCGAGGCGGTCAAAGCGCTTCACCACAGCTTCATCGAAGCCGGCGCCCGGTTCGTCGAGACCAACACCTTCGGCGCCAATCGTTACAAGCTCTCCGAGTTCGGCTCGGCCGGCCTGGTGGCGGAGATCAACGCCGCCGGGGTCAGGCTGGCTCGGGAGGCGGGGGCGCAGATCGTGGTTGGCTCGGTCGGGCCGTTGGGGGTGCGGCTGGTTCCATACGGCCGGGTCCGGGCGGACGAGGCGGCCGAGGCGTTCCGGGAGCAGATTTCGGCGCTGGCCGCCGCCGGGGCGGATCTGCTTTTTATCGAAACCCAAACCGACGTCGACGAGGCCGAGCAAGCGGTCCTGGCCGCCCGGGCGGTCTGCGACCTTCCGATCATCGTTTCATTCGCTTTCACCCGTGACGACCACACGTTGTTGGGCGAAACCGCCGAGGAGGTGGCGCGCAGGGTTAGCCGGCTCGATGTCGACGCCATCGGCGTCAACTGCTCCGAGGGCCCGGCCCAGGTGCTCCGGCTCCTGCGGGCGATCCGGCGGGAGCAGCCCGGTCTTCCGCTGGTTGCCATGCCCAACGCCGGCCAGCCCCACCGGCTCGGCGGGAGGATCATCTACCAGGCCTCCCCGAAATACCTCGCCGAGTACGCAGTCCGGTTCTTCGATGCCGGCGCATCGATCATCGGCGGCTGTTGCGGTACGGGACCCGAACACATCGCAGCGATGGGCCGGGCGCTGGCCGGTGTCCGATCCCGCTCTCCGGTCGATAGCGTCGACGAGTCGGCGCCTGAGAAGAATGCCGCCCGGGGTCTGAGAATTGAACCCCCGGTGCCTACCGCTACCAGCACCTTCGCCCAGGCCTTGAGGGACGGTCAGAGGGCTTACGTCGTCGAGATGGCCCCGCCGCGTTCGGCCTCGGCCGCCCGCCTGGTGGCCGCAGCGGACACGCTGGCCAACGCAGGCGCTCACGCGGTGAGTGTCGCCGACAGCCCGATGGCCCGGATGCGGATGAGCCCGTGGGCCGCGTGCCACCTGATCCAGCAGGAGGCGTCGACCTCCACGGTCTTGCACTTTCCCACCCGGGGACGGAACCTTCTGAGGATCCAGGGCGACCTCCTGGCCTCCCATGCCCTGGGCATCCGCAACGTTTTTGTCTGCATGGGGGACCCGACGTCGATCGGCGACTACCCCCAGGCGGCCGACCACGCCGACGTGAGCCCTTCGGGTCTGATCAGCCTGATCAAAAAGAACCTCAACTCCGGCCTGGACCGGTCCGGCGCCTCCATTGGCGAAGCGACGGAATTCGTCGTCGGGTGTTCGGTGAACCTAGACGCTGCCGACCTGGACCGGGAGATGAAGGTCCTCAACCGCAAGATCAAGGCCGGTGCCGATTTTGCCTACTCGCAACCGCTATTTTCGGGGGAGCCGCTACGGAGATTCCGGGAGCGATACGAAGCTCGCTACGGAGCGCTGGCCCTGCCGATCCTGGTGGGCCTGCTTCCGGTGGTGACCCTGCGCCACGCCGAGTTCCTGCACAACGAGGTTCCGGGTATCACGGTGCCGGAGAAGGTGCTGGAGACCATGGCCTCGGCAGGTAGCCGGTGCCAGGAGGAAGGGCTACGGTTGGCGCTGGGAACCGGGCGTGAGCTGACCGATCTGGCCGCCGGCCTCTACCTGATCCCGCCTTTTGGCCGCTACCACCTGGCTGCCGAGCTCATCGAACAGTTCCGGGCCCTCGAAGCTCCCCCGGTGGCCGGAAAGGGGTCGTCGGGCTAAGGCCCGCGCACCCATGGCGTCGGCCGACAGGCTGCAAGCAAACCTTCGTTCACCCGGCGGGAACTACACCGATGACCACGTCCATGACGTTGGTTCCGGTCAGGCCGGTTACCAGAAGTGCTCCTACGCTTCCCAGCGCGAGGTTCGAATCGTGGTTGTCCAAGTCCCGCTGCGGATGACGTTGTTTCGCCATCTCGCCCCAGGTGGCCCCATCCACCACCGCGCCGGCCGCATCGGTGGGTCCGTCCCTGCCGTCGGTGCCGGCGGCAAGCAAGGTTGCGCCCGGGTAGCCCGACAGGGCGCGGGCTGCCGCCAGCGCTAACTCCTGAGAGCGGCCGCCCCGTCCGTCGCCGGCGGGATCGATCTTTACCACCGTCTCTCCGCCTGCGATCAGGCAGGTTGCCGGGTGCTCGGCCATCAAGGCGAGCGCCAGGGCTTTGCCGCAGCCTGCCGCTTCGCCGCTGAGTGGTTCCGGGAGGATTTTCGGTTCCAGGCCGAGCTCCCGGGCCCGGTCGGCCACGGCATCGAGGGTCAGCCGGTTGGAGGCCACGATTCGCCAATCGGCGTTTTGGAAGGCCGGGTCCGCTGCCTTAGGTGTCTCCAGCGAGGGATCCTGTTCGACTCCACCGAGGTAGGTTTCGACGGATCCGGGCACCGTGCGGCCCAGCCCCGCCAGCAGGTGACGCACGTCTGAGGCTCGGGACTCGTCCGCCACGCAGGGTCCGGATCCGATGGCGGCGACATCGTCCCCGATTACGTCGGACACGATGTAGGTGCGGACCTTGGCCGGAGCCAGAGCCACGGCGAGCCGCCCGGCACCCCACCGGCTGAACCGTTTGCGGACCGTGTTCATCGCCTTGATGTCCAGGCCCGAGCTGAGAAGACCCCGGTACAGCGCCTGGAGGTCCTCGGGGGAAACTCCGGGAACCGGGGCGGCCGCCAGGCTCGTGGCCCCGCCCGACAGGAGGACCCACACCTCGTCTCCCTCGTCGGTGCGTCCGGCGAGATCCCCCAGAGCCTTGGCCGCCTTCAGCGACAAGGCGCCGGGGAAAGGGTGATCTCCTGCTACCGCCGGCAGGCCGGCTACCGGCCCCGAAACCTCAGGGGCTATGACAAGGCCCCCGGCCGGCCGTAGTCCGGCGTCCGCCAGATGGGCCACCGCTGCCTCGGCCATCGGCCGGGCCGCCTTGCCCAAGGCCACTATCCACAGCCTGGCCCCCGGCGCCGGCTTTCCTGCCAGGACGCCGGCCAGCGCCGGCCCCGGGGCGGCCGCATGGACGCCGGCCCAATAGAGGTCGACAAGCAATTCTCGGAGCGGTCCTTGATCTTGCATATATGCTTTGGTCATGTCCCAACACGATTCTCTGAGCGGTCTGCCCGGCCGCCACTTCCTGTTTGTCCCCGGGCCCACGAACATACCCGAGCGCGTGATGCGTGCGATGGATCGCCCTATGGAGGACCACCGGTCCTCCGCGTTCCCCGCGTTGACCCACTCATTACTCGAAGATCTGCAGAAAATATTCCACACCGTCGACGGCCGGCCCTTTATCTTCCCCGCAACCGGTTCGGGCGGGTGGGAGGCAGCGCTGGTCAACACGCTGTCACCGGGCGATCGCTTGCTGGCGGTCCGCAACGGCCAGTTCAGCACCCTGTTCATCAACTGCGCCGAACGCCAGGGAATGGTGGTCGACGTTATCGATGTGGAGTGGGGCGACGGTGTTCCGCCCAAGCAGATCGAACAGGCCCTCATGGCCGACACCGCCCACGAGATCAAAGGTGTCCTGGTCGTCCACAACGAGACCGCCACCGGCGTAACCAGCGACATCCCCGCCGTGCGGCAGGCAATGGACGCCGCCGGCCACCCTGCGTTGCTCTACGTGGACGGGGTGAGCTCAATCGGCAGCCTGGACTTCCGCATGGACGCCTGGGGCGTGGACTTGGCGATCACCGGTTCCCAGAAAGGCCTGATGCTGCCGGCCGGCTTGGGCATCATCTGCGTAAGCCAAAAGGCTATGGCCAAGGTGGAGACCGCAGGTTGCAACCGGTGCTTTTTCGATCTGCGGGACATGTCCAAAGCGAACATGGGCGGCTACTTCCCCTACACGCCGGCGCTGTCGCTGCTGTTTGGGCTCCGCGAGGCCTTGGACATGCTTCTCGAAGAAGGCATGGAGCATGTTGTTACCCGGCACCACCGCCTGGCCGAGGGCGTCCGGAGCGCCGTCGACGCCTGGGGTCTGAAGGTTTGTGCCCGTAAGCCGAAGTGGAACTCCGACACGGTGACTGCGGTTATGGTCCCCGAGGGGGTCAACGGCGCCGAGATCATCGATCTGGCCTTCAGGCGTCACAACCTGGCGCTGGGTGCGGGCCTGACCAGGATGGCCGGGAAGTTGTTTCGCATCGGCCACCTGGGAGACCTGAACGACCTGATGGTTCTGGGGGCTCTCGCCGGCGTGGAAATGGCTATGGCCGACGCCGGGGCCAAGGTTGAGTTCGGCAAGGGTGTGGGCGCCGCAACCGCCTACTACCAGCAGAACCCCGCAGCCACCCGGTAGTTAGTTGACCGATCGTCCCCGGGTGGTGGTTACCCGCCGCCTGCCCAAGCCGGTTGAGGACGCGCTCAGCGCGTTGTTCGATACCCAACTGAACGCCGATGACGTGGCGATGTCGGCGGAAGAACTCGCGGGCGCCGTTCGGTCGGCCGACGCGGTTGTTCCGACCGTGACCGACAAGGTCACCGCCGAGGTTCTGGGCGCCGACCCCCGGCGAACCCGCATAGTGGCTAACTTTGGCGTGGGCTACAACAACATCGACGTCGCGGCCGCCAAGGCCAACGGCATCGCAGTGACCAACACCCCCGGCGCCCTGACCGACTGCACCGCCGACCTGGCAATGACCCTTCTGCTTTCGGTCGCCCGGCGGGCGGGAGAGGGCGAACGGCACCTGAGAGCAGGGGACTGGTCCGGTTGGCGTCCCACCCACATGATGGGGACCAAGGTCACCGGGAAGACGCTCGGCATCGTCGGCTTGGGCCGGATCGGACAGGCGGTGGCCAGGCGTGCCCACCACGGGTTCGGGATGCGGATTCTCTACTTCAACCGCACGCCGGTGCCGCAGGACCAGATTGCGGACCTAGGTGCTGAGCTGTGCACCCTGGAGGAGCTTCTGGCGGCGAGTGACTTCGTTTCGCTGCACTGCCCGTCGACCCCCGAAACCCGCCACCTGCTGAACCCGGACACGCTACGAATGATGAAGCCCGGTTCATTCCTGATCAACACCGCCCGGGGCGACGTGGTGGACGAGGCGGCGCTGGTGCAGGCGCTTGCCGGCGGGACCATCGCCGGCGCCGGGCTGGACGTCTACGAGGGTGAGCCGGCGGTGACGCCCGAGTTGCTCGGGATGGACAACGTGGTGCTGCTGCCCCATCTGGGGAGCGCCACCAACGAAACCCGGATCGCAATGGGCATGCGGGCGGTGGCCAATCTGGAGGCCTTCTTCAAGGGTGATCCGCCCCCGGACCGGGTGGCCTGAGAGCGGGACAACCCGCGGGCCGATCCGCAGTTTGGCCGGTGATCCTGTCCGGCCTGAAGACCCCGAATCATTGATGTAGGGCGACCACGAGGCCGGGTGTTGCGCCTATCCTCCCGGGTCGTCTCCGGCGAGGCCGGGTGAGACGAATCAGAGTGCTTGCGGCCGTCTTTCCGCCCAATCGATCAATTCCTGAGAGGCATTGACCTCCTTCAGCGACCTAGAGTCCTGGCCTCCTACGATCTTGAGCTTTTGCGGAAGGTCCTCAGGACCGCCGAACAGAAGGACCGTAGAACAACCGCTCTTACCTCATTCCTGTCATACCCCCCTGTCACTCTTCAAGAAGTACTTAGTGCATCTCTGAATGGGACGATTACATTGGTAGGATTCCGGGATGGGAGAGCAGTCTTGACAAGGGTTGAGAAAATGGCGAGCGGTCGGGTTGTCGAGGTTTCCCGCGAAGAACTTGAACTTCGTCGCAAGGAGGTGTTGGGTCGGCTCGGCATTTCGCTCACAGAACTGACCGAGAGAGCGAGCGCCGGGAGCCTTGTCGGATACGAATGGGAAGCGTGGCAGGATCTACGAGATATAGGCTTCCTTCTCGGTGACTACGGCGAATGATCCACTCATTGAGCAAGCGAAGGATTTCGCTAGCGATTTAACCGAACTCCTTCAACGGTCCCTGCCCTCCGCACCCGGTGCCATTGCGGAGGTTCTCGACAAGCGGGTGCTGGTAAGGCCTGATTCGGAAGTTCGTCTTTACATCGGAGGCGAACACCTTGCATCGCTTCAGGTGAGGTTGCACTGCCAACTCGATTCCGAAGGCACTTGGCTGGCTATCGATAGTTCGACGTTTGGATTGGTAGCCACGGTGGACAAGACTCCGCTAATCCGGTTCGACTACCTGCGGGGAGCCAACAAGTGTCCGGGTGCCCATATCCAAGTTCATGCACACAGGGGCGCACTGTCGCACCTCCTGTCGCGAGCGGGTCATCGCAAGCCTCACGAGATGTCGGCTCTCCATATTCCGGTTGGTGGTTCCCGTTTGCGACCTTGCCTGGAGGATGTCATTCAGTTCCTCATCGTCGAGTGCCTTTTCGACTCGGAACCGGAATGGAAGCAGGCGGTTGAAGCCGGCCGAACTCGGTGGCGTCGAACGCAGGTTGGCGCCATTACGCGAGCCTTTCAATCCGAAGCGGCGGAGGCTCTTGTCGAATTGGGATGGTCTGTGTCTCCGCCAGCCTCGGGAGTACCGGGAACTAAGCCTAAGTCCCTGCACGCATGGTGATCCCTCAGGGATCGGCTCTATTGTTGGCAGCGATGATCCTGGATCGAACGAGCAGACGAATCCGCAGGCGACTTTTTCGCCGTTGACTTCCGCCGCCCCTACGAACGGGCAGAATTGTTGATAGAAGTCTGAAAAAGTGGGCCCCCGGGGTCTCGAACCCCGCACACTCGGATTAAAAGTCCGATGCTCTACCAGATGAGCTAGAGGCCCTAGCGGTACATAGTTTATTCGGAATAGACACCAGCGCTCACGGGAGTAGCATGGGGCCGTGACCGACTACATGCTGGGACGCCAGCTTCCCCCGAGCATTCCCGGGGTCCCGTCCTTTTGGAAGCTGGGAGACGCCGACCTTGAGGAACATGCGCTATCGCCCCGGAACAACACTCCGGTGTGCGGATACGAGGGCGAGATCAAGGTGACCGAGGAGCGGTGGTACGAGTCGAAGTCTAAGAACAAGTGCAAGGTTTGTCAGGCCCGCACGGGCGACGACCCCAAGATGGAGCCTCCCAGCTACTAAGTCGTTGAGGTGAATCGAACGTCGGACTCGTACTGGGCCGCCAGCGCCTTGACCTCCGGGGGGAGGTTGCCCGAAGCAAGGTCCGCAAGCGTCACCCTCTCCAGCACCGACCGCAGGCTGGCCCGGACCGCCATCCAGATTTCCAGCATCCCTTCGGCGGGTCCCTCGTATACCAAGTCTTTGAAGCTGGTATCCCTGACTGTGGCCAGCGGACCGTCGATGGCTCGGATGACGTCGGCGATGGTGATGTCGGAGGCCGGCGAAGCCAACTCGTATCCCCCCTCCAGCCCGCGGTGGCTGCGGACGAGCCGCGCTCTCTTTAGCTCGTTGAGGATGCCGAGAAGGAACTTGAGGGGGATGGTCTGGGATCGGGCGATGAGATCGGCTTTGACGGGGTGGCCGGTGGTGTCGGCCGCCAACTGGGCCATGGCCTTTACTGCGTAGTCAACCTTTGCTGAGATTCGCACGGTCCCATTATGCCCACCGCGGGCGGCGGTCACCTGATGGGCGTGGGTTTGAGGTCGATGGATTCCTGTAGGCCGGCGGACTCAGGCCCTTCCGGTCTCCCAACCGATGGAACTCAGGGGCCACAGACCGATGCGGTCTTCGTGCCAGGAGTACTCGCTTTGGGGTGAGAGGTCGCAGCCGCATGAGCCGCAGTATCGGGAAGCGGCGCTGGCCGGGGTTTCGCAGGTCGGGCAGCGCATCAGTGGACTTTTCTTGGAGTGGTGGTCGATCGATGAGGTTCGGTTCAAATTTGCACCTCACATCACTTGAAGTAAACCTGCACGCACGTGTGCCAACCGGGTTGGCAGTTTTCAAAGGTCGAACACCATCGCCGACCGGCGCGGGGGACACCGGGAACCAAGAAAGTTATTCGAATTCTAAGGACGCTGCGGGAACGGCCAAACCGACTCTTCGGGCTCGATGTCTTGGGGAGCCAGGCCCCTGCTGAACAGCCGGGCTCCGGCCCCGATCAGCCGGTGGCCGTCATGTTCGATTCGGATGAGGCTGCCCTCCCTCAGTCCGACAACCGGGGTGCTGTTCATCTCGTGGTATTCGCGGATCCGATCGTCGCGGGTTTCCCCGAAGTGTTGCCGGTATCCCTCGCCATCCGGCACATAGGTGTCGCCGGAGAAGTAGTGGGGGTTGATCTGATAGGGAATCAGGCCCAAAGCCTCAAAGCTGGGCGGCCGGACGATGGGCATGTCGTTGGTTGTCATGAGGGTGGGGCAGGCCATGTTGGTGCCGGCGCTGACTCCCATGTAGGGCATCCCATCCCGGACCCGTTCCCGGATGACCTCGATGAGGTTGTTTTTGTACAGGTCGTGCAACAGCCGGAACGAGTTTCCTCCGCCCACGTAGATCGCGTCGGCGGTCCGGACGGCCACCGCCGGGTCGGGCTCCCGGTGGATGCCCTGGAGTTCAAGGCCGGCGTGCAGCCCCCTTTCGGCCATCACCTCGAGGTACCGGTCGTGATCGGCCAAGGCGTAGGGAACGAACAGTAGCCGGTCGATCGGGCCAAAGAACGACCGCATCTGCTCAATCAGCAGGTCCTTGCGGTCGGGGGTCCGGAACCCTCCGCTTCCCAGTAGTAGGCGCATGGCCCCAGTCTAGGCGGGCACCCGTTTTCCGGGGATCCCAATGCCCGCTGGGGTCGGGTCGATTCCCATGGCCGGTTCAGGCCATATGGCCCCCAAGTTGGGGGCCGAAAGGCACGTTCTTTTGTTGCTCCAAGGGAGTACAACTGAGATCCGTCCGGTCTGAGGAGGTCCGATGAAGTTGATACACGCCGTCGACGAAGAACAGAACAAGGCGTCGTCCGACCCGCAACCGGGGGTCCGGGCGCTGCTGGTGGTGGAGCCGGGCAGCCCCCCTTTTGAAGCGGCCGAGTTCCTGCAGCGCGTGTTGCCCGATGGTTCAAGGGTGAGGATCCTCAACGTCAGGCCGTACCAGTTGCACAGCGACGGCCCGTGGAGCGGTCTGGGAAGCCGGGCCCACAGTTCGCCGGATCCCGGGGATCACCAGATCACCTTGAGGATCCTGGAGGGTTCGGGAGCCAGGATCAGCACCAAGCAGCGTTTCGGTTCCCCGCCCGATGAGATCCTTGAGGAGGCATCCGACTGGGGTGCCGACTTGATAGTCGTCGGCCATCACAACGGGCTGGGCAGGTGGTTCCTTGGGAGCGTGGCGGACAACCTGCTCAAGAGGTCTATCGTTCCGGTGGTCGTCGTCCCCCAGCTTGGGGCGGTTCGTGAAACGGTCCGCCCGGAGCGGCGCACTTCGGTGGTCTCGGCTTTCGGGGTCGCGGAACCGGGCTTAGGCTAGGGTGAGAAGCTAACCTTTCAATAGGTGCTTCCCGAGCACGCCAGCGTCTCCAAGAAGGAACTCGGATGTCGGAAACCGAAGGTGGCCCAACGAGTTGTCCGACCTACAACCGGGCGGCACAGATCATCGGGAGCCGGTGGGCCGGCGCGGTGGTGAGGGCGATGTTGGGCGGGGCCACCAGGTTCAGCGAGATCCGGCAGGCGATCGACGGAATTACCGACCGGGTCCTCTCCAAGCGGCTGAAGGACCTGGAGGATGAGGGCATCCTCACCCGGCAGGTCTTCGCCGAAACCCCGGTCCGAATTGAGTACCACCTGACGGAAAAGGGCAAGGCGCTGGCCCGGGTGGTCGACGCCATGACCGAGTGGGCCGATGAGTGGCTGGTCCCGGCCAAGCCGCTCCCGTAGGTAACCCCCGATTGCAAAATAGCCGGGCCTAGGAACGTCAAAGGGGCCGGCGGATAGCCCGTGGGCCGACGCGGTGATGATCATGGACTCGGGCGAAGTCTACGACCCGGACGCCCCGCAGAGGCATCGCATATGTCATTGTCGCAAACGTCCGCCCCGGCCCGCTCGGGAATCTCGACCCGTGCCATCTGGGGCAGTCCGCCAAGTGCACAAATGGGGGCCCTAGCCCGCTGGTCCGGGGTACGGAGTTGGGCCGGTTCGACGAAGTTGTGCCTGCCGAAATTCGTGAAAGACTGCCCAGATGATCGACGATGCCCGACGGGGGCTGCCCACCTACCAGGATCTCATCTATCTCACCCTGGTAGCGGTTGCCCAACTGGGGGGGGTCTGGGCAGGCAAGGGAGATCACGGCGCAAGTACTGACGTTAGTAGAAGCTACCGACGAGCAATTGAGGCTCACCTACGAAAGTCGGTCGAAACCAGTTTTGGTTGATCGCATTGACTGGGCTCGTTCATACGCGACTCTGGGTGGCGCGCTCGACCGCCCTCGCCGAGGGCTGTTTGTGTTGACCGCCCGCGGGCGCACGATCTTGGCTCTGCCTGAAGATAAGGCCCGCCACGAGATTAAGGTGCTTGATCGGAAAGTCAGGGACGAACGTAAACGGTCGGGACCCGCAGGCCCCAAGGGGCCGGCAATCGCTGAACCGGACGCGGCCGAGGACTCCAGGGATCAGGACGACTGGAGGGAGGTGTTGCTCAGCCGCCTACACCGCCTGACGCCACAGGGTTTCGAGGAGTTCGTGATCTATCTGCTCAAGACCTACGGGATGGAGTTAGAAAGGGTAGGAGGCTCGGGGGACGAGGGAATCGACGGCATCGGTTTAGCGCCCATCAGTCCGGTACTCTCGTCGCGGGTCGCGGTTCAGGCAAAACGCTATGACCCGACCTCGGCGGTGGGAAGGGAAGTCGTGGCCCTGTTTCAGCGGGACGCGGCGGCCGCGGGGGCCGAACGAGCCGTTCTGGTTACCCTGGGCAGGTTTACATCGGCTGCCCGGCGGGCCTCTACGGCCGCGACGCCAATGGTCAATCTTATCGACGGCGACCGCTTGTGCGAGCTAGTAGAGCAACAGGGCATCGGTATTAGACAGGCTCCAATCGTCCTAGATGAATGGTTCGATCGATTCGACACAGCTCGGCCCCTGTGATCGCGATGACGCGCCGCCATAGCGCTTTCTGCGGCCCCGCGTGCCGTGGCGGAAAGTCGGACGTGTCGCAAGAGCGGTCCGAATTGAGTACCACCTGACGGAAAAGGGCAAGGCGCTGGCCCGGGTGGTCGACGCCATGACCGAGTGGGCCGATGAGTGGCTGGTCCCGGCAGAACCCCTTCAATAAGTAACCCGTTTTGCAACATGGCCGGGACTAGGAGCGCCAGGGGCCGGCGGATAGCCGGCCCCTGTGTCGTTTAAGTGGCTATGCGGCTTTGGTTGCCGAAATGTCGAACTCCAGTTTGACCTTGTCGCTCACCAGCACCCCGCCCGAGTCCAACGCGGCGTTCCAGTTGACTCCCCAGTCTTTGCGGTTGATCTCCGTGGATCCCTCAAACCCCACTCGGGTGTTGCCCCATGGGTCCTGCTCCACGCCGTTGTACTCGAAGCCGATAGTTACGGGCCGGGTGACGCCGCGGATGCTCAGGTCGCCGGTCAGCTTGAAGTGTTCGTCGTCGACTCGCTCGGCGGAGGTGGATACGAACTTGATCTCGGGGAACTCGTCCATGGCGAAAAAGTCGTTTGAGCGCAGGTGGGTATCACGATCGGCGTTGCCGGTGCTGATGCTCTTGGCCTGGACGGTGACACTTGCCGACGACTCTTCGGGCCGGGAGGGGTCGAGGTGGAACGAACCCTCGAAGTCGGCGAAATGACCGCGAACCTTGGTCACCATGGCGTGGCGGGCCTGGAATCCAATGCGGGTGTGCGCGGCGTCGATGGTGTAGTCCCCGGTGATTTGTTCCAGATCGGTCTGGGTGGCAGTGGTCATTGTTGTTCCTTTCCTCGACTTCTCAGACTAGCTAGGTTCGACATAGGTACTATCGAAGGGATATTTAGATCCCACCCCTGAGAACGCATCTGTCCCTGGTTTATTCCCGCATCCGAAAGCCCTCTAGCGGGCGGGGTGTGGGAGCATTGATCAATGTCACTGGCTCTGCCTTCCGAAGCTCTCGAGGTACCCCCCTACGAACGCCGCCC
Organism: Actinomycetes bacterium; assembly: GCA_029263075.1. Taxonomy (GTDB): domain Bacteria; phylum Actinomycetota; class CADDZG01; order JAHWKV01; family JAHWKV01; genus JAJCYE01. The sequence goes on along the minus strand of JAJCYE010000114.1, from coordinate 8,057 downwards.
GGCGATTGAGATCCGTGGTTTGCGCAAGCGCTACGGCGACCTGGAAGCGGTAAAAGGCATCGATCTGGAAGTTCCGGCGGGGCAGCTATTCGGGTTTCTCGGCCCGAACGGCGCGGGCAAGTCGACGACCATCAAGATCTTGTGCACCCTGGTCCGGCCGACCTCGGGAGAGGCGCTGGTCTCCGGTTTCAACGTGGTGGAGGACCGGACCGAGGTACGCCGGCATATCGGCCTGGTGTTCCAGGAGCCCACCTTGGATGAGTACCTCACGGCCGAGCAGAACCTGCGCTTTCACGCCGAGATCTACGGGATGGCACGGTCGACGGTTGAGGCCCGGCTGGACTCGGTCCTGGCCATGGTCGGGCTGGCCGACCGGCGCAAGGACCGGGTTTCGACGTTCTCCGGCGGTTTGAAGCGCCGTCTGGAGATCGGCCGCGGCCTGCTGCACTCGCCCCGAGTTCTTTTCCTTGACGAGCCGACCATCGGGCTGGACCCCCAATCGCGGGTGACCCTGTGGAAGTACGTCGACCAGTTGCGCCTCCAGGAGGAGATAACGGTGTTCCTCACCACCCACTACATGGATGAGGCGGAGCGTTGCGACCGGATTGCAATCATCGACCGGGGGCAGATTGTGGTTGAGGGTTCCCCCGCCGGCCTCAAGGCCGGGGTGGGGCAGGACCGGATCCACCTCAGGACCGGCAACGACCGGGAAGCGGCCGACACCCTGACCAACAGGCTGGGTGTGAAGGCGATTGTCACCAGCGAGGGGGTGGATGTTTTCACCGACGACGGCGAGGCCTTCGTCCCCCGGATCTTCGAGGTCGGCCTCTCGGTCCGGTCGGTGACGGTTACCAAGCCGACCCTCGACGATGTGTTCCTGGCGTACACCGGGAACCGGATCGACGATGCCGCCGGTTCCGGGGCCTCTTTCCCCCCGGGCCCCTGGTCGAGGAAACGTTCGTGACCACCGCCGCGCCCGAACTGGAGATCGCCCCGGTATCAACCCCCGGCCGGGGGTGGGGCCACGAACTGCGTGCGGTCAAGGTGGTGTGGAAGCGTGATCTCATCCGCTTCCGCAACGAGAGGGCCCGTATCTTCTCAAGCATGATGCAGCCCCTGCTGTTCCTGTTTGTTCTGGGCAAGGGGCTGGCGGCGGTTGTGCCGTCGGGCAACGGTGTGGACTACGCGACGTTTCTTTTCCCGGGCGTGCTTATCACCGGGGTGATGTTCACCGCAGTCTTCTCCGCCATCTCAATAGTGTGGGACCGGGAGTTCGGGTTCCTCCGGGAGATGCTCGTGGCCCCGGTCAGGCGCAGCAGCATCGTCGTGGGCAAGTGCCTGGGGTCGGCAAGCATCGCAACCATCCAGGGGATCGCCATCCTCACCCTGTGCGGCCTGGTGGGCATCCCCTACCACCCGGTGCTGCTGATCGGCGCCACGTTGTTGACCTTTCTGGTGGCGTTCACCATCACGGCGCTCGGCCTGGTGATGGCGGTCCGGGTGCAGTCGGTACAGACCGTGATGCCGGTGATGCAGTTGCTGCTGACCCCCCTGATATTTCTCTCCGGTTCGCTGTTCCCCATGGGCGGTGACATCCCCACCTGGCTGTCGGTGGTGTCGAAGATCAACCCGATCAGCTATGGCGTCGATGCCACCCGCACCCTGTTCTTTCACTTCCTGCCCGACGGGGCCGCCGGCGGCGCCCTGGTCGGGGGCATCACCTGGCTAGGCTGGCCGGTGCCTCCGTGGCTCGATGTGCTGATTGTCATGGGGACCGGGGCCGCCCTACTGGCCGTCGCTTGCGTGCTTTTCTCCAAAACCGAGTAGCCTCCGGATCACCAACCCCCTAGCCAGAGGCGAAGTTTGGATCTTGTAACCGGTTTCGGCCTTATCGGCATCACCGTTATCGTCTCGGGCCTCGTGGCCGGCCTGGTTGACCGGGGGCCCATCTCCTTCCCGATAATGTTTTTGGGCATCGGCCTGTTGCTGGGGGCGACCGGCGTTTTGGAGGTCGGCGTGCACGACCCCTCGCTGGAGGTGGTGGCCGCGCTCACCCTGTCGCTGGTGCTGTTCATGGACGCCTTCAGCCTGGAGGGGGGCGGATCCCGTAAGGATTGGCTGGTGCCCGCGCTGGTGCTCGGGCCGGGGACCGCGTTGGTTATCGTGTCGATCGCGGGAACCGGGATCCTCCTTTTGGGCATGTCGCCGATTTCGGCGTTCCTGCTCGGGGCGGTCCTCTCCTCGACCGATGCGGTGGTCCTGAGGGACGTCGTCCGGGACGAAAGGGTTCCCCGGCCGGTGCGGCGGGTGCTCTCGGTGGAGGCGGGGACCAACGACATCATTGTTCTGCCCCTCCTTCTGGTACTCATCGCGATCGCCAGCGGCGAGGGTGTCGGGTCCGGGCCGGGGGAGTGGGCGCTGTTCGGCGCCCGGATCTTCATCATCGGCCCCGCGGTCGGAGCGGTGATCGGGGCCGTGGGGGCTTGGTTGATGGCGCGGGCCGACGCCCGCTACTCGGTCCGGCGCGAGTACCAGGCTTTGTACGGCGTGGGGCTGGTGCTCACCTCTTACGCCGCCGCGGTTGTGCTGGGGGGTGACGGATTTTTGGCGGCCTTCTTCGCCGGGCTGGCCATCACCGCGCTGGACCAGACCCTCTGCGACTGCTTCTTGGAGTTCGGCGACGCCGCCGCGGAAATTTCGATGTTGCTGGCCTTCGTCCTGTTCGGCGCCTTGCTGGCCGGTCAGTTGGGTTCGGTCCCCCTCCTCGCCGGCTTGGGCTTGGCGGCCATCGCGATCTTTGTTGCTCGGCCGCTGGCCATCGGCCTGGTCCTCAGCATCCGCTCGGCGGCGCTCAGCCGGTCCGCCAGGGCATTCATTGCGTGGTTCGGCCCAAGGGGCCTCAACTCGATGTTGTTTGCCCTCCTGGTGGCGGCCGGAGGGGTTCCGGACGGCGAGTTCGTTCTGGCGGTGACCGGGATGGTGGTGCTGGTCTCGGTGATCTTGCACGGCGCCAGCGCCACCCCGTTGTCGGCGTGGTACGGGAGAAAGGTGGCCGGGGAGGTCCTGGTCGAGGAGCGATTCGCCACCGCTACCGGCCTGTTCGATCAGCGTGAAGACGGGTCGGACCGGGTCAGCCCGGCCGGTCTGGCCGAAATGCTCCGCAGCGACGATCCTCCGGTGGTGGTGGACGTCAGGACCCGATCCCAGTACGACCGCGACGCGGTCACCATCCCGGGCAGCGTCCGGGTGGTGCCGGATTCCGTAGCGGAGTGGGCCGCCGATCAGTTGAAGGACCGGCCCTACGTTCTCTACTGCACCTGACCGGCCGAAGCGACCAGCGCCCGTGCGGCGCAGCATTTGAAGTCCCGGGGTTTCGCCCGGGTGTGGGCCCTGGAGGGGGGACTGGACGCGTGGCGGGAGGGCCACCCGGTGCAGGAGATGCGCCCGGTAGGCCCGGGTTGATCGCGACCTACCCGGTGCTGCCCAACCCGGCAGCTACGCCGTTGACGGTGAGCAGGAGGGCCCGGCGCAGCGCCGGGTCCGGATCGCCTCCGGCGCGGAGGCGCCGGAGCAGGCTCACCTGCATGTAGCCGATCGGCTGCAGATGCGGCTGGCGTTGCTGGATCGCTTGGCGCAGGCCGGGTTGGCGGTCCTGTGAACGGCGTTGGTCGGTCAGCAGGGCCAGTTGTTCTACTGCCACGTCGTACTCGCGGCGGATCAGTTCGAACAGGTGGCGGTGTTCGGCGGGAACCAGGGTCTCGACGTAGTGGGCGGCCACGTCCATATCGGTCTTGGCTAAGGCCATCTCCACGTTGGAGACGAAAGTCCGAAAAAAGTGCCAGCGTTCGTACATATCGGCCAACACCGCACCGGAACCCTGTTGGCGGGCCGCCGCCAGCCCGGTCCCCACACCGAACCAGCCGGGGACTATCTGGCGCGACTGGTTCCAGCCGAACACCCAGGGAATCGCCCGGAGGCTTTCCAGCCCGCCGGCCCCACCCGGCCGCGACGAAGGCCTGGAACCGATATTGAGGGCGCTCAACTCCTCGACCGGCGTAGCCGCCAGGAAGTACTCAACCAGTCCGGGTTGTTCGACAAGGTCCCTGTAGGCCGTGAACGCCGCCTCCGACACAACGTTCATGCCGGCATCCCAGCCAGCGATGACTTCAAGGGGTACCCGGGACTCCCGGTGCAGAACGGTTGCCTCCAGGACCGCGGCCAGCGCCAGTTCCAGGTTGAACCGGGCGAGGGCAGGCAGGCTGTACTTCGCGGCGATGACCTCGCCCTGCTCGGTGACCTTGATCAGCCCTTCGAGTGTGCCGAAGGGCTGCGCCAGGATCGCTTCGTGGGTCGGACCCCCGCCCCGGCTAACCGTGCCACCCCGGCCGTGCGAGAGGCGCAGGATCACCCCGTGGCGTTGCACGACGTCACGCAACTGGCGCTGTGAGCGGTGGATCTCCCACTGCGAGGTGGTGATTCCTGCCTGCTTGTTGGAATCCGAGTAGCCCAGCATCACTTCCTGCACGTTTCCCCGGGCCTCCAAAAGCCGCCGGTAGGCCGGGACTTCCAGCAGGTACTCAAGGATGGGGCCGGCGTTGCGCAACTCGTCGATAGTCTCGAACAGCGGCACAAAACCGATCCGGGAAATGCCCGCCTGGACATCCACCAGTCCGGCCTCCCGGGCAAGCACAACCGCTTCAAGGACGTCCTCCGGACCTTTGGTCATCGAGATGATGTAGCTCTCCATCGCGTCCGGCCCGAAGCGGTCCAGGCCCGCCCTGATGGCCGTGAAGGCCTCGAAGGTCCGGGCGCGCTCCCCTTCCAAAACGGTAGTGGGGGCAATCAGCGGCCGAGGGCTGGCCAGTTCTTCGGCCAGCAGCAAGGCGCGCTGGGGTCGCGGTAGCTGGGAGTACGGAACCTCGAGGGTCCCGATGCGGCTGTACAGAGCGTCGATGACATCGCAGTGCTGGGCGGCGTGCTCCCTTACGTCCATCGTGGCCATCCCGAAGCCGACCGACGCCGCGGAGCGAATGGCCCGTTGCAGCAAACCTCCTGCCAACAGTTCTCCCCGGTTCTCGACCAACGAGCGGCGCATCATCTCCAGCTCGTCCAGCAGTTGGGTGTGGTCCAGGTAGTCCCGGCCCGGGTCGTGACTACCGGCGGTGGCCATTCGCCGGGCGGTGTTGATCAGCCGCTGGCGGATGTAGCGTCCCTTGAGGCGGTAGGGCTCGTCGGCGTTGACCCTTTGCCCCCACTGTTCGAACGTGTCCGGCAGAAGCGTTCGGTCCTCTTCCAGGCTCGCTTTAAGTGCGGCGGATGCGCCGATTACCCGCGTCGAGGCGCTGAGGTGGGTGATCAGTTCGTCCACCCGGGCGACCAGGGCGCCCAAAGTAATTTCGTGCTGGGCGGCCAGGACCTCCAAAGTCACCTCGGCGGTCACGAACGGGTTGCCGTCGCGGTCCCCGCCCACCCAGGTGCCGAACCGCAGGGGCCGGGCCTGCGCCGGAAGATAGATTCCCAGCCGCCCCAGGTGGCGATCAAGGTCTTCCAGCAGATCGGGGATCACGTCGCGATGGATGGCGTCGAGGTAGTACAGGGTTGTCTCCGCCTCCTCGAGCGGCGGCGGCTTGACCTGCCGCAATTCGTCGGTCTGCCAAAGGGCGTCCAAAAGCTCGGAGAGCCGTCGGTCGATCCGGGCGAGCGCCTGTTCATTGGTCTCCGTGTCCCGTGCGACAAGCATCTCGGCCATCTGCCTCAGCTTGAACAGCACCGACCTGCGCGTCGCTTCGGTCGGGTGGGCGGTGAGGACCGGGCGGAGTTCGAACTGCCCCAACATCTCTTCGACCAGATCTTTGGCGCCTGCCGCCTGGATGCGCCCGATGGTGGCGTCGAGCGCCCCCTCATCGGCGGCACCGCCTGCGATCCGGTTTACCTGTTGGACCTGCTGGGCCACCGTCGCCAGGCGGCTGAATGCCGAGAAAGCCCGGACCAGCCCGATGGCTTCATCAAGGCTGCAGGAATCGAGCACCTCCCTCAGCCGGTCGGCCTGCCCGGGCGAGTCCCCCGGCCCGGTGGTCAGTGCCCGGACCTGCCGCACCAGCCGGACCAACTCCGGTCCCTCCTGGCGCTCCAGGGAACGGTCGAGCAGGCCCTGCAGGTAGCGGACGTCCCGCTTAAGGCGGCCGTCGCCGATTAAGGAAACGCCGCCTCCCTTGGAGGAACCCGTGGGGCCGTCTTCTTCCAAGCTCACCTGTAGATCGTCCAGCCCGCCGGCAACCGGAGGGTGACGTTCAGATTAACTTCGTGGGTAGGCTTGATGAAAGTGGTTACCTCTACCTTTGTGTATGAAGGGTGACCAGTTGGTCAACCGGGGCGTAGTCGTCGGTCAGAATGCGGGCGTCGCCGGCAAACCTGGTGTAGCGGTCCCCGTCGATCAGAGTGAATTCAGGGGCTCGCTGCTGTAGTTCTTCCTGGATCTTATCGATCGGGAGCGGCCGTTCCGATGCGACCATCACCAAATTGTCCCCGCCCCGTCCATCCAGGACGTCCGGCCGGGAGATCAAAGCCACGTGGGGGAAGACCTCAGCGATGGTGGCCGCTTCCGCCCGGGCGAACAACAATGGGGCGAAGTCGATGACGTTAACCAGATATATGCCGTCGGGACGGAGGATACGGCTTATCTCGCGAGCGGTTTCCACCGTGGTCAGGTGCCAGGGGACGGCGAGGCCGCCGAAGGCGTCCTCCACCACCAGGTCCCGGCTGTCGTCGGGCTGGTCGGCCAACCCGACCCTACCGTCGCCGACCCGGGCCTCTATGCCCTGGCCAAGTACCAGCCCAAGGCTCTTGACGTCCAGATCGACCACACCCTGGTCGATTTCCAATACCAGGTTGTCCGACCCGGGGCGGGTGAAGTCGATGTACTTGGGGATGCTGAAACCCCCGCCGCCGATGTGAAGAGCGTCGAGAGGTTCCGAGGGACGGGCGGCATCAAACACCGCGGCGAAAGAGCGGGTGTAGGAGAACTCCAGGTAGGCCGGGTCCTCCAGGTCCACGTAGGAGTGGAAAAGGGTATCCATACGCAGCGTGCGCCCCGACGGCCGTAGCGGATCGGCGACCACCCTGGCGCAGTGGTATGCGGTCTCGACGTCGCACGGCGGGGGAGAAAACGAAGAAGCCCCCACTCCCAGCAGAGCGAACAGCAGCAGTGCGTAGGCCCCCCGGTGTCCCCGAAGCGTCAGGGTCAAAACTACCCCCAGCACAATCAAGGTTCCTCCGAGAGCCAGCAGGATCCGGCTCGTGGGAAGTTCGGCGACCAGCAGGAATCCGGTGGCGAAGGTGGCGACGAGGGCGCCGAGGGTTCCGAGGCCGGAGAGCCGGCCTACGACCCGCCCCGTTTCGTCCAAGCCCTGTAGGCGCAGCTTCACCACCAACGGGGTTACGGCAGCCAGCAGCGCGGCGGGCGCCAAAATCGACACCGCAGCCATAATCAGAACCGAGGTTGCGTTGCCACCCCGGACCGCCTCCCCGGTAATTCTGACCGCAGGACCGACAAAAAGAACCAGGACCCCGGCCAGCAGGACCATAGGCCCGAGGACCCGTTGCGGGGGAATGGAATCGGCGACTCGGCCACCAAGCCAGGCGCCGAGAGCGATCGCGCCGAGAGCAAATCCGATGACCCCGGTGCTCATCTCCAGCGTCAACCCCAGGTAGGGGGCGACCAGCCGGAGGCTCAAAATCTCGAGCATCAGGATGGCCCCGGAGGTGACGAACACCAGCCACCCGGCAGAGGGCGCGTTAAGGCCCGGAGGGCCGGCTGTGGTTTTTTTGGCGGGTGCGTCGTGTTCCAAGGCTGCTCGGTTTCGTTAGGAGAGTCTCAGGCGATACTACGGCCGAAATCGAATCATGCCGCTCATCCGGGTCCGGCAGATTCGGACCGGGGAGCCAAACGACCAGCCGCTCGGACGCCGTCCGGTCCCTGAACGGCCGGGTGGCGGGTCCCAGTTGGCGGAGCGACGAGACCCCGCGACAACGCCGCCATTGGTCCCAAAGCTAATAGG
>JAJCYE010000113.1 GCA_029263075.1 Actinomycetes bacterium | reverse complement strand
GCCCGGCACCCTACGGGCCAAGGTCAGCGCCGTCACGTCGGCATCAAACATTTCTTCCCGCTCCCGATGAATGCGGGTTTAAGTTGTCACCTCTGCGACTTTTCTCAAAGAATCTGGGCCGCAGCAACCAAGCACGACATCATCGAATTGGCGAAGATCATCCCCGTGCTGGGAACCGATCCCATGAGTTCGCGTTTCGGCGCTCGGATCGTACCTTTGGGGCCGGACCAGGAGGGACATTCCGGATATGTTGAGCACAAATCCTTGGGAGTACTGAATTTCGCCCGGATACTAACGGGACGCCTTAAGGAAATAGCGTGAGAACGAGGGTTCCGGCGGTGGTCGCATTGGGCATCCTGCTGCTGGCGACCGTGAGCTGCAGGCTGTTCCGACCCTCGGTCGAAGAAGTCAGGACCGAACTCACCCGCCTGATCGACCCCGCTCTCGATGCCGGCCTGGGCGAAGTGAAGCGCCCAAAGGGCCATGCCGGAGGCAGTTCTTGCTATGAGCCCATCATCGGACCCAAGTACGGCATCAGGCCCAGGCTCGGATACACGTTCCCCCTGTCGATCCTCGATGGGGATCCCGAAACCTTCCTCGACAAGATCGAAGACCACTGGCGAAAAGAAGGCCTCGCAATCCGTATCGACGAGACTGAGAACGCCCGCATTCTGTTTACAGGAAAAGACGGCTACAACATCAGCGCTGCGATCATCTACGGCACCATGGAGGCGGACATAGGCGGCTCCGGGCCGTGTGTCGACGATCCAAATCCGCCTTGACCGTCCTCCCGATCCGCTACAGCTTCAACTCCGAACGTGAACTGACCCCGAGCTTTTGGTAGGTGGAGGTCAGGTGGTGCTCCACCGTCCTGGTTGTCAAAAACAGCCGCTCCGCGATCTGCCGGTTAGTCAGACCCTCCTCCGCCAACTCGGCCACCCGGCGCTCTGCCGGGGTGAGCGAATCGGTCCCCGATTGGGCATGGCGCCGGGGACGGGCCCCCAGCAGCACCAGGTCTGCCTTGGCCGCCTTGGCGGTGGCGCCCGCTCCGCAGCGGTGAGCCAGGTCCAGGCCCGCTCGCAGCATCTCCACCGCCTCCGACTTCTTGCCTGATCGGCGGAGGCAGGCGCCGTACTCGACCAGAGCCTGGGCCCGGACCAGCTTCGCCGGGGAACCCTCGGTAACCTGCACGGCTTCCTCGAACAGCACCGCAGCCTCCTCTCCCCCAACCACCTTGGCCGCTTGGATCAGGCTCAGGGCGAGACCCCGCACACTCCCCCACGTCCGCGCTGCCGCCAGTTCGGTGCGAGACAAACTCTCCGCCTCACCGGTCCTCCCGACCGCCACCAGCGCCAGCGCCGTCCACTGCAGGTACGGCGATAGATAGAGATTCGAGCGCGCCCTGGACTCCTCCCTCTCCATAAGGCCCAACAGGTCGTCGAGGGCATCGGAATTTCTGCCCTGGGCCATCCGGAGCCGGCCCCGGGTCGCCAGCATCACCCGGCCGGTAACGGAGTCGGGGATTTCGCCCTCCAGGCCGTTGTCCCGCAGCACTTCATCGGCTTGATCCAGCGCCCCGGTCTCGGTCAAGATCGCCACGAGCACCTCGGCAGCCCCCGTCAACGTCGCGCTCGGCCCGAATAGCCTGAAGTTGTCCAGCGCCGCCCGGGCATCGGCTTCCGCCGCTCCCAGATCTCCCCGGCACAACCCGAGACAAGCCCGGAAGGAGGATGCCAGGGCGAAGGCCGGCGGCGAGCCGCGCTGTGCCGCGTCCTTCAACGCCTGCCGCAGGTATCCCTCCACCAACTCGAACCGGTCGGCGCACAAAAGCGGGTAGAGCGGAACATAGGTGAGCAGCGACTCGGTCCCTTGGTCTTCCAGCAGGCGCGCGCCGCCCAGAGCGGCCTCGGCCAACTGGGCAACCTCATCGGCGCCCGCTCCGGTCAGTGCCCTTTTAACTGCCACCTGGGAAAGGAGAAGGCGTTCGGCCGGGGTGTCGCCGGTGGCACCCTCGGCCATCCGCTCCAGTCGGGCGTCGGCGAGCGGCGACGCCGCCATCCCCTGCCGCATCGCAGCAATAAGCTCTGCCTCCACCCAAACCGCCAGATCCGGCTGATCGGCCGAGATCCGGCTGATCACCGGACGAATCACCCGCTCGGCTTCGGTCATCGACCCGTTCGCCAGGTGCGCCCGGATCAACTGCAGACTGATCTTGCCGCGCCCCACGTTGTCCTCCGCCCAATCCAGCGCCTCCGAGATGTTGCCGACGGCCTCGGTCGGCTCTATCCGCATCTGGGCAACCCCGAGTTTGCACAACACCCGGCCTCGCCGGTCGCCTACCGGTGGCTCGCGCAGCGCCCGTTCCAGATACTGTTTGGCGCTATCGGGCGCACCCCGGCTCAACGCCGCGGTTGCAGCCAGGCGGAGGGCGTCGATCACAGTCTCGTCACCGGCGGGTTCGGTCTGCAGCAGGTGGGCGGCAACCCGCTCCACCGGAGCATCTATCGCCCGCAGGATCCGCGCCGCCTGGGAGTGGCCCTCGGCTTTAAAGGACGGCGGGATGTCGGCGTAAACCGCCTTGTACACAAGCGGGTGGGCGAACTCCAGCGGCCGGCCGGTAAGCAGAACCTCTACCTCGGCCAGTCGGTCGGCAAGGCGGCCGGCCTCGGTGCGGTCGATCCTGGCAACCTCCGCCGCCTGGTTGAGTTCGGCCCGGCCGCCCCATACCGCCACCGCCCGGGCGATCGCCAGCGCCTCGGGACCCAACCTCCGGACCCTCGCCACCACGGTCCGGGAAACCGACGGCAACTCCAGCGACTCGAGCAACTCCGCTCCCCCGGCGTCCACCGGGATCCGCTGCTCCGCGATGGTCCGCAACATCTCATTGAGCAGGAGGGGGTTGCCCCGGGTGGCCCGGTGCAATGAGTCGACGAAGGCCTGATCGACGAGTCGGTCCAGCCGGAATGAGGCGAACTCCCGGGTACCAGCCTCCGTCAAGCCCGCGAGCGGGATGGTTACCGCAGGCTCGGCCGTCACGTCCTGGAGTGCCCCCGGTGCCTGTTCCCCGGTCCGGACCGAAGCCAGCACCACCACCGGCACACCCTCCACCCGTTGCAGGAGATAACCGAGGAATTTCAGCGACGGGACATCGGACCAGTGGGCGTCGTCCAGCGAAACGAGTAGCGGCGAACGGCGCGCCAAGTTGGAGGTGAGCCACCATAAAGAGTGGACCAGCGACAGCGGCGCGGCGGAAGTGCGCTCCTGCTCATCCTGCCCGGCTTGGGTGGGGAACAGCAGGCGGCCCGCGGCCGCAGCCGAGCCTTCGAACAGCTCTTCCCGATCTCCCTGGTAGAGGCGGGCGAGGGCGGGTTCGAAGAGTTGCCGGACCACGCCGAAGCTGAACGCCGACTCCAGTTCGGTCCCCCGGGCTTTGAGAACGTCCAGCCCGCGGCTGCGGGCCAGCCTGCCGGCGGCCGTCACCAAGCGGGACTTACCGATGCCGGCCGGCCCCTCGACGACCAGAAAGCTGCCGCTGCCGCTCTCCAGGCGGTCGAAGGCTTCGGCGATCGTCTGCAACTCGCGCTCGCGCTCGAATAGGGCAGGGCCGGGCACAGTGACAGCAGGGCGGTTCATGGGGCCTTTGAGTCTAGCCGTGACCCGAACTCTGTCGGTAGGGGCGTCAAAAGATGTCGGTCCCGGTCCCGATGCCCAACCCCGGCTATCTGGCCGATGATCACACCAACCCCCTACCGTCAGGAGAAAAGATGCCCGACGCCGAAGCTAAGACTGTTGCCTTCGTCCTCTACCCGGGACTCACGCCGCTCGACATTATCGGGCCGCTACAGGTCTTCGGGATGTTGCAGATGTTCACGACGGAGTTCACTCCGGTGGTGGTGGGCGCCACCCGCCAACCCGTGCCCTGCGACGTGCCCATCGGGCTATCCGCCGGCGCCACCTTTGACGAGGTGCCGAACCCATACGCGATCATCGTTCCGGGCGGGGGCGGCCCGACCATCAAAGCCCTCGGCGACACCGAGCTCCTCGACTACATTCGGCGCGCTGCGGACACTGCAGAGGTTGTCGGTTCGGTGTGCACCGGATCGCTGCTGCTGGCCGCCGCCGGACTGCTGGACGGCCGGACCGCAACAACGCATTGGGGCTTCTACCAACTCCTTGAGAAACTCGGCGCCAGCTACGTTCCCGAGCGGTGGGTGGAGAACGGCCGCTACATTACCTCTGCTGGCATCTCTGCCGGAATCGACATGGCGCTGCACCTGGTGGCCCAACTCGCCGGGGAGCAGGTGTCCCGGCAGGTGCAGGTCGCCCTGGAGTACGACCCCGCACCGCCCTTCGGCGGGATCGACTGGACCAAGGTGGACCGCACCATGATGGTCCCGATGATCCGTGGTTGGGTGCAGGAGAACCTGAAAGACCGCCCGGCGCTGCTGGCCAAACTCGCCTACGCAGCCTCCGCAACCCAGGAGCGAATGGCCGGAGAGGGAGTCTCTCGGGGGCTCGTGGCCGCCCATCAGGAAGGCCCGCGTTCGGCCACCTTGTAGTGGCCTGGTGCGATCACCCCTGAGTGGCGGGTGCGGCGGCCTTCGCCCGCACCTACCCGGATGCCGGGCCGTGCCTCGTGGCGCGAATTCGGGCCCGAATGTCCTTAGCCCACCGGCTCTTGATCCGAAATCCTTCGTAAGGAGGCACCAATTTCACCCTGGAGCCCAGGCGACTGGGGGCCTTGAGGACGATGGTCACCGTTTTGGGTTTCGTGGTGAATGACTCCTTCACCTCCACGATGTCGCCCAGGGCGATGATTTCGGTCACGGACCCGCGCCTGATTCGCAGGGCGCTGCCCACGTCCCAGACCTCGTCCGCCAGTGTGAATACAAACCGGTAGAAGACGATCATGCCGGCGCTTAGGACCGCCAGAGGTACCAGGGCGAACCCGCTGCTTACTCCATCCTGCCAACCGTCCCAAAGTGTCCGGGCCATAAGGAGCAAACAAGCCGCCACATAGAAGCTCGGGACGATGGTTTTGATCCAGAACGTCACCCGTGAGTGCACCCTGCGAGCAACGGCTTCAGGGTTTTTCACGCTGTGCTCGCAGCTACGAGATCTTCTTGCGGATCAGGCCGCTCACTACCTTCGGGTTGCCCTGACCTTTGGTCGCCTTCATCACCTCGCCCATCAAAAAGCCGAAGGGTTTGTTGTCCCCCGACCTCAGGCGCTCCGCCACATCCGGGTTTGCGGCCAGCACCGCGTCGATCGCCGCCTCCAGCGCCCCCTCGTCCGAAACCTGCTTGATCCCGGACTCGTCGGCGATCTCCCGCGGCCTGCGGCCGGTTTCGAGGGTTTTCTGTAGCACCTGCTGGGCCTGGCTCTTGGACAGGTCACCGCCCGCGACCATGTCGACCAGTTCCGCCAGGTTCGACCCGGTCAACGGGGGGTTCTTCGTCCCCTCCGGTACCGCAGCCAGCAGGCTCATCAGGTCGTTGGTCACCCAGTTGGACACCTGCTTGGCGTCCGCCTTCTTCGCCGCCGCCAGGGCTTGTTCGAACAGGTCGCCCAACGCCTTGGTGGACCTCAGGACCCCGGCGTCGTACGAGCTAAGCCCCAGATCCCGCTGGTACCGCTTCGCCCTCTCGATGGGCAGTTCGGGCTGCTCTTCGCGCAACTGGCGCAGCCACTCGACCGCCGGCTCCAGGGGAACCAGGTCCGGTTCGGGGAAGTACCGGTAGTCGAACGCCTCTTCTTTGGTCCTGAGTTCTTGGGTCCTGCCCGCCTTCTCGTCCCAGTGCCTGGTGGACTGGGTCACCGAGCCCCCGGAACGGAGCACCTCCCGCTGGCGCTTTTCTTCGTACTCCAGCGCCCGGAAGACCGAACGCAGCGAGTTCATGTTCTTGACCTCAACCTTTTTGCCCCGTTCGCCGGGGGGGGCGACCGAGATGTTGGCGTCCACCCGCATGGAGCCCTCCTCCATCCTCACGTCGGAGACGCCCAGGTATTCCAGGATCGAGCGCAGTTCGGTGGCGTACGCCCGGGCAACCGCCGGCGAGGTGATATCCGGTTCGCTGACGATCTCCACCAGCGGCGTGCCCGCCCGGTTGAAGTCCTCCAGGCTGTAGTCGGCGTCGTGGATCCGGCCCCCGCCGCCGATGTGCAGCGACTTGCCCGTGTCCTCCTCCAGGTGCGCCCGGGTGATGCCTACGGTGTAAAACTCGCCGTCGACCTCCACCTCCAGGCTGCCCCGCTCCCCCACCGGCAGGTCGTACTGCGAGATCTGGTAGTTCTTGGGCATGTCGGGATAGAAGTAGTTTTTGCGGTGGAACACCGAGCGGGGGGCGATGTCGCAGCCCAGCGCCATGGCGATTTTGGTGGTGTACTCAACCGCCTTTTCGTTCATGGTCGGCAGTGTTCCCGGGTGGCCGAGGCAAACCGGGCAGACCCGGCTGTTCGGCTCGCCGCCGAAGCCCACCGGGCAGCCGCAGAACATCTTGGTGTTGGTCTTCAGCTCGACGTGGACCTCCAGGCCGATCGTGGTGACCAGGTCGGGCGCTTCGGTCGGGTTCATGAAGGACTCCAAAGCGGCGGTTTGGGCAGCAGGCCGAGTTCCTGCTCGAAGGCGTAAGCAGCCGAGAGCATTGTCGTCTCGTCCAACGGCTTGGCCATGAACTGGATGCCTACCGGCAGGCCGTCGTCGGCCGACAGCCCGGCGGGGACCGAAATCGCCGCGGCACCGGCCAGCGACGAAGGCACCGTGCAGATGTCGGACAGGTACATGGTCAGCGGGTCGGTGATCTCGCCGATGCCGAAGGCGGTGGTCGGGGCGCTGGGCGACACCAGCAGGTCGAACTGTTCGTAGGCCCGGGCGAAGTCCCTGGCTATCAGCGTGCGTGCCTTCTGGGCCTTCAGGTAGTAGGCGTCGTAGTAGCCACTGGACAACGAGTAAGTCCCCAGCATGATCCGGCGTTTGACCTCGGGACCGAAGCCGGCGGCCCGGCTGTTGCGGTTCATGTTCTCAACGTCTGCGCCATCGATCCTCAGGCCGTAGCGCACGCCGTCGAACCGGGCCAGGTTGGAGGACGCCTCGGCCGGGGCGATCAGGTAGTAGATGTCGATGCCGTAGCCGAAGGTCGGGAGCGAAACCTCGCCCACCTGGGCCCCCAACTTCTCCAGGATCTGCACCGCCTCCCGGAACCGGGTCTGGACCGCGGGGTTGACCCCCTCGCCCGAAATCTCTTTGACCACGCCGATCTTCAGCCCCTCTACCCCCTTGTCGAGCGCCCCCATGTAGTCGGGGACCGGGCCGGGCAGGGAAGTCGAGTCCTTGGGGTCCAGGCCGGCGATCGCCCCGAGCACCAGTGCGGCGTCCCGGACGTCCCGGGTGATCGGACCCGCCTGGTCCAGCGACGACGCAAACGCGATCAGCCCGTAGCGGGGAACCAGTCCGTAGGTGGGCTTGAGGCCGACCACCCCGCACAGCGCTGCGGGCTGGCGAATGCTGCCGCCGGTGTCGGTGCCGATGGAGAACGGCGCCTGTCCGGCCGCCACTGCGGCGGCGGAACCGCCGGAGGAGCCGCCCGGGACCTTGCTCAGATCCCACGGATTGCGGGTGACCTGGTAGGCGGAGTTCTCGGTGGAGGACCCCATAGCAAACTCGTCGAGGTTGGTCTTGCCCAGCAGTACGCCGCCGGCGTCGTAGAGGCGCTGGGCCACGGTTGCGGAGTAGGGCGGGATGTAGGTGTCCAGGATCTTGGAAGCGGCGGTGGAGCGGATTCCCTCGGTGCAGATAATGTCCTTCAGCGCCATCGGGACCCCGGCCAACGGCCCCAGGGGTTCCCCGGCCGCTACTGCCGCGTCCACCCCGGCTGCCTTGGCCCGGGCGGCCTCCGGCGTGAGGGTCAGGTAAGACAGGACGTCGCCTTCAACCTCGTTGGTCCGTGCGATGCAGGATTCGGCAACCTCGGCGGCCGACACCTGTTTCGAGGCGACGAGCGAAGCAAGATCGGCGGCGGTGCGCTCCCAGAGTTCGGTCACGATTCGTCGTCCAGGATCCGGGGGACCCGGAAGTGACCGTCCTCTTCCGCCGGGGCGTTGGCCAGGGCGGCGGCGGAACCGATCGGCGGGATCACCACATCGGGGCGCAGCACGTTCATCAGCGGCATGGAGTGCGAGGTGGGTTCAACCCCTTCGGTGTCCAGCTTGGTCACGGTGGCGGCGTGCTCCAGGATTGCCGAAAGCTGCCCCTCGAACAGGTTCAACTCCTCCTCGGTGAGGGCAAGGCGCGCCAACTTGGCGACGTGCTCGACCTGCTGTCTGCCGATACCCAAAGAGGACTCCTTTGTGACTTGCGGAAAAGCCATTCTTACAAGTTTTCCGCCCGAACCCTGAAAGTTGGTCCCGGTTGGGGCCGGCCCCCGCACAAATACAGGGAGAAAAGGAGCAGACATCTAGGTACTTTCCCGGACCTGGAACGAGGCGCACGCCCGGATCCGCAACTACTTGATCGAAACCAACACCGATCGTTCCGGGCCGGCTTATGAACCGACCAAGGACAACCTGTACCGAAAGAAGTTCGAGACCATCTATGGCCAGGGCTCGGTCAGCACCATCGACCTGATCCGCAAGAGGACCGGGATGTTCGGCCGAACCGAGACGTTTTCGCCGGTCCTGTTTGCAACCCTGCTCATGTGCCTCGGCTGGGTACTGATCCTGCCCCCCCGGGCCGGGACCATATCGCTTCTCCAAGACAACCTCTCGCCGGACAAGCTGGAGGCGTTGAAGTACGCCTTTCTCGGGGCCTACGCATTTACGCTGCAGGACCTGATGCGCCGCTACTTCCGGGACGACCTGCGGGCCGGCGCCTACCTGGGCCTGATCGTCCGCCTCGTCTTCACCGGGCTGATCGTCACCGCAGCCGTCAGCCCCGCTGGCTCGACAACGGGCCGGCGGGCTACCCGGACACCGCTCCGCGGCGTCTCTCAGAGGCCGGACCGGGACGATCCCAGGCCACGGCCCGGGAAAACAGCGGCTCGTCCCGACCGGGCAACGCGGCGGCCGTAGCCGTTTAATTTAACCCCCGGCGGGCGGACTTAAACTGCCGGTGCGATATCTTTTGGTTACACCATGGCTCCCGACCCCCGAACCGATCGCTTCCTTCGCGCCTGCCGCCGGGAACCCGTCGACACCACCCCCATCTGGATGATGCGCCAGGCTGGGCGCAGCCTGCCCGCCTACCGGGAGTTCCGCCGGAAGCACTCGTTCAAGGAGGTTGCCAGCACCCCCGAGTTGTGCGCCGATGTCACATTGATGCCCCTGGAATACTTCCCGGTCGACGCCGCCATCATTTTTGCCGACATCATGACCCCGGTCGCCTGCCTGGGGGTCGACTACGAAATCGTCGAAGGAACGGGCCCGGTCGTGGCCGACCCCATCCGCTCAATTGCTCAGGTCGACAAACTTTTGTCCATCCCACCCGCCGAGTGCCTGGCGACACTTTTCGACGCTATGCGCCTGGTCGCCCAGCGGCTTGACGGAGAGGTCCCGATGATCGGGTTCGCCGGAGCCCCATTCACGCTGGCGAGCTATCTGGTCGAGGGGCGACCGAACCCCGAACTAACCGCCACCCGGGCGCTGATGAAAGATCACCCGGACGTGTGGCACGGCCTGCTGGCCCACATGTCGGGCGTGCTGATCGAGTACATGGGCGAACAGGTCAAGGCCGGGGTTCAGGCCCTTCAGCTATTCGACTCCTGGGTTGGCCGGCTGACCCCCTACGAATACCGGAAATTCGCCCTCCCCTATTCCGCCCACATCTTTGCCGAAACCGCCTTCCTGGGGGTCCCCCGGATCCATTTCGGCACCGGCACCAAAGACCTGTTGGAGTTGATGTCGTCGCCCGGCCCCGAGGTGGTCGGGGTCGACGCGGCGGTTGAACTGGACGCCGCCTGGGACCGAATCGGCCACGATAGGGCGATCCAGGGCAACCTCGACCCCAAGCTGCTTCTGGGCGACCCGCAAACGCTGGTAAAGGAGGCCGAGCAGGTGCTCCGCAAGGCCGCCGGGCGGCCCGGGCACGTGTTCAACCTGGGCCACGGGGTCCTGCCGGACACCCCGTTGGACAACCTGAAGATCCTGGTCGACACCGTCCACGGGTACTCAGCATGAGCCGGACCGCCGTCCTGCTGATGGCCTACGGAAGCCCCCGCACCCCCGACGAGGTGGAGCCCTATTTCACCGACATCAGGGGCGGCCGGCCGCCGTCACCGCAGGTGCTGGACGAACTGGCCCGGCGTTACAACCGGATCGGCGGCAAATCCCCCCTCAACGAGATCACCCGGGAGCAAGCCGATTCTCTGGGCAACCTGCTGGAGCAGGACCATGCCGGCCGCTACGCGGTGTTCACCGGCATGAAGCACTGGCACCCCTACGTTGCCGACACCGTCGCCGAGATTGCGAGCGCAGGGACGGACAAGGTCGTCGGACTGGTGCTGGCGCCCCACTTCTCGAAAAAGAGCATCGGCGAATACGAGACCCGGATCCTCAACGCCCGCCAGGCCGCCGGCACCAACTTCGACCTCACTATGGTCAAGTCCTGGTACAACGAACCGGCTTTTGTCGATTTGGTTGCGGCCAACCTCAAACAAACCCTCAAGGGCTGGGACGCCGCGGACCCCGGCACCTGCGTCTTTTTTACCGCCCACAGCATCCCGGCCCGGATCGTGGCCGAGGGCGACCCCTACGCCGATCAACTCGCTGACTCGGCCAAGGTGTTCGCCGGGGCAGCCGGGATCACAAACTTCACCACCGGCTGGCAGAGCGAGTCCACGACCGGGGAACCGTGGCTGGGACCGGACATCCTTCGCCGGTTGGAGTCGTTCGCCGAGGAGGGCGGAAAACGGGCTGTCGTCGCCCCGGTCGGCTTCGTCGCCGACCACCTGGAGGTGCTGTTCGACGTGGACGTCGAGTGCGTGGAGAAGGCGGCCGAACTGGGGATTGAGCTTCGCCGGATCCCCTCCCCCAACGCCGACCCGAGGTTCATCAGGGCTCTTGCCGACGTTGTAGTGCGGTACTCTGACCCGTCATGATCGTTGCCCTGAGTGCAGGAAGACACGCCCCGGCCGAACTGCGCGACCGGCTGGCGCTCACCGAGGACGAACAGCGCGCACTGCTGAGCGGCCCCCGGCCCGGCATCGGCGAACTTATCGTCCTCTCCACATGCCACCGCACCGAGATCTACGCCACCGGCGACGGACTGGACTCAGACGTGGTCCACGCGGTGGCCGCCATCATGCCCGGCTTGCTTCCCACCGACCAGCACGATGTCAGTTTTATGCAGGGGGCGGAGGCCATTGAGCACCTGTTCAGCGTCGCCTGCGGACTCGACTCCCTGGTGGTCGGCGAACCCCAGGTCCTTGGGCAGGTCCGGCGGGCACTGACACTGGCCCAAGAAGCCGGCGCCACCGGGCCCATCCTCACCAACCTGTTCGGCCGGGCCATCCGGCTGGGCCGGCAGGTCCGCAACGAGACCCCGCTCGGGCGGCTGGCCCGCTCCATCGGCGACTTTGCCGCCGACTACCTCAACACCCGCTTCGAGCGGCCGTCCGACCGCCGGGTGCTCATCATCGGCGCCGGGGAGATCGCCCGGGACGCCGCCTTCGGGTGCCGCAAGAGCGGCGCCACCCTTACCGTGGTCAGCCGGACCCGGGAGTCCGCAGAAGAACTGGCCGACGAGGTGGGCGCCGAAGCCCACACCCTGGACGAGATCCAGCCGCTGCTGGGAGCCACCGACGTGGCGATCGTTGCCCTGTCCGGCGACTTCAAGATCACAATGAAGGACTTTCCGGCCCGCCCCCGCTCTCCCCTGCTGATCCTCGATCTCTCGGTGCCACGGGTCGTCGAAGGGGTCGGCCACGAACTAATCGAAATTCTGGACCTGGACGAACTTCCCGGTCCCCGGGGGCCGGAGATCACCGATGCCATGATCGACGCGGAGTCGATGGTCAAAAAGGAGGTCGCCGACCTGATGCACTGGGCCGACACCCGGGCGTCCGGGCCGACCATCCGCGAGCTGCACGAATTCGCCGAACAGGTTGTGCGCGACGAGGTCGGCCGAATCCTTGGCGGCCTGAGCCTGACCCCCGAGCAGGAGGAGAAGGTGCAGTCGGCGGGACAACGTATAGCCAACAAGCTTCTGCACGGCCCAACCGTGGAGTTGCGTAGGTGCAACGAGGTCGATCGGGCCACCATCCGAAGGATCTTTCACCTAGCGAACGACTGATGCCCGTCCTTAGGGTTGGCACCCGGGGCAGCAAACTCGCCCTGGTGCAGGCAGGGTGGGTCGCCGATCGACTGGCGTCCCTGGCTCCGGACCTTCAGGTGGTTCTGGAGGTCATAGACTCCAAACCCGTTCTGACCGCCGACCGTCCGGACCTGGGCGACGGCATCTTCGTCAAAGAGATCCAAAACGCCCTCCTGGACGGCAAGGTGGACGTGGGCGTCCACTCGTTGAAGGACCTGCCTACCGCTCCGGTTGAAGGCCTGAGAGTTGGGGCCATCCCACCCCGCGTAGACGCCAGGGAAGCTTTGGTGGGCAACTCCCTCGACGGCCTCCCCCGCGGCGCCCGGGTGGGGACCTCCAGTCCCCGCCGAAAGGCACAGTTGCGCCACCTGCGGCCGGACCTGGACGTGGTCCCCCTCAACGGGAACCTGCCCACCCGGATCGCCAGGGTCGCAGCCGGCGAGTACGCCGCCGCCATGCTGGCCGCCGCCGGGATGTTCCGGCTGGGCATCGAACCGGACGATTTGATCCCAATCCACATGGCGCTGCCCGCCCCCGGCCAGGGGGCGCTGGCGATAGAGGTCCGGACCGATGCGCCCCTGGTTGCCGAACTGGTTGCCCTGATGCACCACCCGGCCACCGCCGGCGAGGTTGAGGCGGAGCGGGCGGTCCTCAGCAATTTGGGAGGCGGCTGCATGCTGCCGGTGTCGGCATACGGGCTGTCCGACGGCGAGATCCTGGTCCTGGAGGCCCGGGTAATCTCCTCCGACGGTGGCGTGGAGATCCGCCATGTCGCCCGCGGCCCGATCTCCGGCCGGTTGGCGATGGCCGAGGAAGTAGCCCAAAACTTGATTGAGCAGGGAGCTGCGGAGATGTTGGGGTTGGACCGTTGAGCGGGCCACTGGACGGGATCCGGGTGCTGGTTCTGCGCCCGGAGCACCAGGCGGGGGAGTTGGCCCGCAGGCTGGAGGCCGAAGGGGCTACGGCGGTTGTGGTCCCCGCCATCCGAATCGTCCCCCCGAAGAGCTGGACCAAAGCGGACGAGGCAATCACCAGGGCGCCCAACTTCGACTGGGTGATCTTCACCAGCGTGAACGGCGTTGAAAGCATCATGGCCCGCATGGAGGAGACCGGGTCAGACCTGGCAACCCTGCCGGAGAGGGTCGGCGCCATCGGGCCGGGGACCCGCCGGGCGCTGGAGTCCCACGGAGTCGCAGTGGAGTGGATGCCGTCCTCCTACACCTCGGTACGGGTGGCCGATGAACTTCCCGACCCCCCCGCCAGGGTGCTGCTGGTCCGGGCGGACATCGCCACCACCGACATGGACGAGTCGCTTAAGGCCCGGGGTTTCGACGTGACCCGCATCGATGCGTACGGGACCGAGGTATGCAACGTCGACCTGGTGCACAAGGCGCTGGACGAAGTGGAGGCGGTCGCCCTGACCAGCGCTTCGATAGCCCGCAGCTTTGTAGAGGCCTGCAACGACAAACGTCCCGGGCCCGGGACGGTCATCTGCAGCATCGGCCCGGCGACCAGCGCCCAGTGCCGGAAACTGGGGCTGGCGGTAACCACCGAAGCAACGGCGCATGACATCGCCGGGTTGGTTGAAGCGCTGAAGTCCTGGTTCGGCCGGGCCTAGCCGTCGGCGGGCGAGCGGACCTCTTTAACGAATCGCAGGAACTTCAGCCGGTACTCGCATTCCGGGCAATAGTTGTCGGCCCGGATGGCCGGTGCGCTGATTTCCCGCACGATCTCCATGTGTTCAAAACCGTAAGGGGTCCCCACCGGGAGGCCGAGGAAATTGGGGTCGAGCGAACCGAAATCAAGCATGCAGCCGGTGCATAGGATCAGTTCGGCGCCACCCAGGACCCGTACGAGGTGGTAGGTCTGGTCACGGGCACCGAACCGGTCCAATGACTCGGGGTCGCCGCCGCACTGCTCGCAGGGAGCGGAGTTGCGCACTTCCATCGGCGCGCCGCACAGCGGACAGTCTTCGGTGCCCATCGAGCGGTCCAACCTCCGTTATCCGGTGTCTGTTGGACTGTGCGCTTTTGATGTAGCCGGTGTCAAGGAGATCGGCGGGTGTTGGGAGGGCTAGTCGACCAGTTCCAGTTCTTCGCGGGAGAAGTCGGCGAACCAGATGGTCCCCCCGGTGATGTCCGTTTTCTCCAGGCTCACCTTGCTATCGGGCGCCGGGTACTCGTAGATGACCTTTGCAATCTCCCCGACCTTGGGGTCCTGTACCAACCCCAGGGTGCCCGCAACCTCTCGGTCCGGATCCAACAACTGCACGACTTTTACGTTTCGGTTCAACCAGGATTCACTCATAGGCCAAGCCTATCGGTAACCGACAATTATGAGGAGCCGGGCGTGGGCTTGGGGGGCGGCGCGGACCCACCCGGCTTGGGCTCAGGCTGGGAGGGCGCCCCTTCTTCGTGTTGAGAGCCCCGCTGGCCGAAATAAAAACCGGTAATCGATGCGAACACGCTCAGCAAAGAGGTGACTATGGTTTTTCTAAGGTCCGCGGCGCCTTCGATGTTAAAAAAGGTCAAACCAAGTTGGGAAACCGCAATCACCGTCAGCACGGTAAAAGCAAACAGGCTGCGGGTCAGCCCGGGTATCCCCCGGGGCGGCTTGGAAATCTGGGGCAGCAGCAGCTTGAGTTCCGCCAGAGAAGGCTCTTGTCCCGCCCTCTCCAGGTAGCTGGTGGCCAGCGACTCCCAGGCCCTCAGTTGGCGCTTATACGACCGGTGCATGTCGTAGAGCATCGGGACAAACCAGACGAATCCGACGCCGATTGAACCAAGGATCACCAGGACCATCGCGTTGCCCGGGGTCAGGTCGATCAGTTTTACACCGGTCGTCTCGTCGGTCTCCTGGGCCAGCGCCACCCCGGGCAACGCGACCCACTGCACCAGGCAGAAGGCGATCAACAATGCCGGGCCGATCAAGCTCCTGCGTACGACGGCTCCTCCAGATTGAAAGTTCATGAACCCACCTCCGGTCGTCGGTCTCGGGCGAAATCTACCGGCCGGTGACCGGCGCCACAAGACGACGAAGGCAAGATCGATTTGTAGCCGGGTCACCACTCCAGGTGTTGACTGGTCGGCGGGACTGAAAGATCATGTAGAGCACCAGGCGGGTTCGGAGATCAAGGAGGTTCACGTGCGCATCAAACTTCTGTCGACCAGCAGGCGCCACAAGCGCGTGCTCCCCATCGTCGTGTTCACCCTTGTCGCAGCCCTGCTGCCACAGGCGCCGGCGATGGCCGATCCGACCTGGGCTCCGGCGGGGACGGCAACGGTCAAGCCGGGCGTAATGGTCTTCACCGCCGGCGGCCAGTGCACCGCCAACTTCATCTTCTTTGACGACTCGGACATCTACATCGGTCAGGCAGCCCACTGCTCCTCCACCAGCGGCGCAACCACGACCGATGGCTGTCTCGCGGGTTCGCTGCCCGCCGGGACACCGGTGGAGGTTAACGGAGCTTCACAGCCCGGCACCATGGTTTACAACTCCTGGCTGACCATGCAGGACCAGGGAGAAACCGACCCGAACGTCTGCCAGTACAACGACTTCGCTCTGGTCCGCCTGGACCCGGCCGACCACGACAAGGTCAACCCGTCGATCCCCCACTGGGGAGGGCCCACCGGAATCAACACGACCGGAGCACCCCTTTTCCAACGGGTGTTCAGCTACGGCAACTCGTCACTCAGGTTCGGCCTAGCCTTCCTCAGCCCCAAAATCGGTCTGAGCCAGGGGGACCGGGGCGCCGGCTGGAGCCACACCGCCCTGAACATCACCCCGGGCATCCCGGGCGATTCGGGCAGCGCGTTCCTCGACAAATCGGGCCGGGCCCTGGGGGTCCTGAGCACGGTGGAGTTGGGGATCCCGGGAGGAGTGACCAACGGGATCGGCGACATCAGCCGGGAACTCGACTACATGCGGGCCAACGTCCCGGCGCTGAGCGATGTTGAACTGGCTCTGGGGACGGTCGCGTTCAACCCGAGGAGGCTCCCCCTCGGACCCATACCGATTCTCGGCATTCCCAGGTAGGCCTGCGCAGCCCGAAACTCTGACGAGTGGCGGGAGGATTTACACTGGATCAGGTTTCGGCCTAACTTCCCCGTAAATCCAAGGAGTCTCCTTAAGCCATGGGTCAGACGCTGTCGCAAAAAGTCTGGGAACGGCACGTGGTTCACCGCGCCCCGGGCGAGCCCGATCTGCTGTACATCGACCTGCACCTCATCCATGAGGTCACCTCACCGCAGGCGTTCGACGGGCTTCGCCTGGCCGGCCGCAAGGTCCGCCGGCCCGACCTGACCATCGCCACCATGGACCACAACGTCCCGACCACCGGGCTGAACCTGCCGGTGGCCGACCCGATCTCCGCCAAACAGATCGAGGCCCTGCGCCGCAACTGCGAAGAGTTCGGCGTCAAGCTGCTGCCCATGGGTCACCCGGGCCAGGGCATAGTCCACGTGATCGGTCCCGAGATGGGTTTGACCCAACCCGGGATCACAATCGTCTGCGGCGACAGCCACACCTCTACCCACGGCGCCTTCGGGGCCCTGGCCTTCGGGATCGGCACCAGCGAGGTCGAACACGTCCTGGCCACCCAGACCCTGTCGCAGATCACCCCGGCCACCATGGCGGTGACGGTGAAGGGGTCGCTCCCAGAGGGCGTGGCCAGCAAAGACGTGATCTTGGGGATCATCGCCCACATCGGCACCGGCGGAGGCGCCGGGGCGATCATCGAGTACCGGGGTGAGGCCATCCGCCAGCTATCCATGGAAGGCCGGATGACCGTCTGCAACATGTCGATCGAAGGCGGCGCCCGGGCCGGCATGATCGCTCCGGACGACACCACCTTCGCCTACCTGCAGGGCCGCAAGTACGCACCGCAGGGGCCGGACTGGGAGCGGGCGCTGGACGACTGGCGCACCCTGCGTACCGACGACGATGCGGTATTCGACAGGGAGATCGTGATCGACGCCGCCGACCTGCGCCGCTACGTCTCCTGGGGAACCAACCCGGCCCAGACCGTGGGCCTTGAAGACCGGGTCCCCGACCCAGAGGACTACACCGACCCGTCACTGAAAGAGGCGGCCCGCCGGGCCCTGGACTACATGGCCCTGACCCCGGGAACCCCGATCCGGGACATCCCTGTCGACGCGGTGTTCATCGGGTCCTGCACCAACGCACGGCTGGAGGACCTGAGGGCCGCCGCCGAGGTAGTCGCCGGACGCCGCGTCCACAACGGCATGAGGGCGATGGTCGTCCCCGGATCCATGAAGGTCAAAGCCGAGGCCGAAGCAGAGGGCCTGGACCGCATATTTGAGAACGCCGGATTCGAGTGGCGTGAGGGCGCCGGTTGTTCGATGTGCCTGGGTATGAACCCCGACCAACTCGGCCCGGGCCAGCGGTGCGCCTCTACTTCCAACCGCAACTTCGAAGGGCGCCAAGGCAAAGGCGGCCGCACCCACCTGGTCTCCCCCGCGGTGGCAGCGGCGACGGCCATCGCCGGGCACTTCGCCTCCCCGACCGATCTGAACGGGCGATAACGATGGAACCGGTAACCCAGGTCATCGGAAAAGGCGTCCCGCTCAAGCGCAGCGATGTCGACACCGACCAGATCATCCCCGCCGTCTGGCTGAAACGGGTAGAGCGCACCGGCTTCGGCAACGGCCTGTTCTCCGCCTGGCGGGAGGACCCCGACTTCGTCCTCAACCGCCCGGAGTACCGGCAGGGCTCGATACTGCTGGCAGGACCGAACTTCGGTTGCGGCTCCTCTCGGGAACACGCGGTTTGGGCACTCGAGGAGTCCGGCTTCTACGCGGTTATCTCCTCCAGCTTTGCCGACATCTTCCGGGCCAACGCCTTAAAAAACGGCCTCTTGCCGGTTCAGATCCCAGAAGAAACAGTGCAGGCGATCACCGCTCTGGTCGAGAAGGACCCGTCGACCCAGATCACGATCGACGTCGAGAAGAGGATGGTGAGCGTGGCCTCTGCCGGGATCGAGACCTCCTTCCCGCTGGACGATTTCGCCCGCTACCGGCTGATGAACGGTCTGGACGACATCGGACTGACCATGCAGCGCCAGGACGAGATCGGCGGCTACGAACAGAACCGCCCGTCCTGGAGCCCGGCAATAAATGACCGTTAAGCGCTACCGGCGCCTGAGGCAGTCGGAGAACATCCGCAAACTGGTCGCCGAAACCCGATTGGACCCCTCGCGCCTCGTCCTGCCCATCTTCGTCTCGGACGAAGCCGAAAAAGAGATCCCCCTGGAGTCAATGCCCGGCCACTTCCACTGGCCGTCCAACCGGGTGGGCCTGCTGGCGAAACAAGCCGAGTCGCTGGGAATCCCCGGCGTACTGGTATTCGGGGTCACCGAAAACAAAGACCCCTTGGCCTCCCAGGCATACGCCCCGGACGGGCCGGCGCAGCGAGCGATCGCGGAGATCAAGTCCTCCACCCCGGGCATGGCGATTTTCGCCGACACCTGCCTGTGCGGCTACACCGACAGCGGGCACTGCGGCATCGTGGAGGACGACAAGGTCCTCAACGACGCCTCGGTCGAGGTCATCGCCCGCACCGCGGTCTCCCAGGCCCGGGCCGGCGCCGATTTTGTGAGCCCGTCCGACATGATGGACGGCAGGGTGGGTGCGATCCGCCGGGCTCTGGACGACGAGGGTTTTGTCGACACCGGCATCATGAGCTACGCCGCCAAATTCGCATCTTCGATGTACGGACCCTTCCGGAAGGTGGCGAACTCCTCCCCCGCTTTCGGCGACCGCAGGGGATACCAGATCGACCCCGCCAGCACCCGCCAGGGCCTGCTCAGCATCGAACGGGACCTTGAGGAGGGGGCCGACATCATCATGGTCAAGCCGGCACTGGTAAACCTGGACCTGATCCAAACGGCCCGGGAACGCTATGACGTCCCGATCAGCGCCTACAACGTGAGCGGCGAGTACGCCATGGTCAAGGCGGCCGCCGAACGGGGCTGGATGGACGAACGGCGGGCCGCCCTGGAGATCCTGGGTTCGATGGTCCGGGCCGGGGCCGACTTCGTGATCTCGTACCACGCGCTCGACGCCGCCGGGTGGATGCAAGAGGGCTGGTTGGAGCACTCTTGATGACCCAAAACCCCGAGGGGGCTCCGCCGGAACGACGGCGATCGGAGCAGGCGTTCAGGGCCGCCCAAAAAGTGATGCCCGGTGGCGTCTCCTCGCCGGTCCGGGCATTCGGGTCGGTGGGCGGCACCCCGGTCTTTATGAAGGCCGGCTACGGCGCCGAGGTCACCGACGTCGACGGCAACCGCTACATCGACATGCTCAGTTCCTGGGGTCCGCTGATCCTGGGGCACGCCGACCCCAAGGTGATGCGGTCGATGTACGCCGGGTTTGGCGGCACCTCCTTCGGCGCCCCAACGCCCAATGAGACCCGGCTCGCCAAGATGTTGATCGACGCCCTCCCGTCGGTGGAGATGGTCCGCTTCGTCTCCTCGGGGACCGAAGCAAGCATGAGCGCCCTCCGCCTGGCCCGGGCCGCCACCGGGCGGGACAAGATCCTCAAGTTCGCCGGTTGTTACCACGGCCACGTCGACGCCCTGCTGGTGCAGGCCGGTTCGGGCGTCGAGACGCTCGGCCTGCCCGACTCCCCCGGGGTCACCAAAGGCACCTCGGCCGACACCATGGTGGTCCCCTATAACTGCCTCTCCGGCGTACGGGAGGTATTTGCCGCCCAGGGGGACCAAATCGCCGCGGTGATCGTAGAACCGGTAGCGGCCAATATGGGGGTGGTCCCCCCGGCTCCCGGATTCCTGGAGGAGTTGCGCCGGATCACCGAAGAACACGGCGCCCTGCTGATCTTCGATGAGGTCATCACCGGCTTCAGGGTCGGGTACTCGGGCGCCCAAGGTATGTTCGGCATCAACCCCGACCTCACCATCCTGGGGAAGGTGATCGGCGGCGGGCTGCCCATCGGCGCCTACGGGGGCCGCAAAGACCTGATGGCGCAGATCGCCCCCTCCGGGCCGGTCTACCAGGCCGGCACATTGGCCGGGAACCCGATGAGTGTGGCCGCAGGAATCGGCACCATCCGGGGGATCCAGCGCTTCGCCGCCCAGCCCAAAGGCGCCGACGACCCCGCCGGCCTCTACGCCCACCTGGACCGGTTGACCGAAGACCTGACCGGACGACTGGCCGAGGCAGCCGGGCGGGCCGGCATCCCGGCGGTCATCCAGCGAGTGGGCTCGATGTTCACGCTGTTCTTCAAGGACGGCCCGGTAACGAATCTGGACGACGCCCGGCAGTCGGACACCGCAAGGTTAGCCCGCTTTTTCCATGCGATGCTGGAGGAGGGCGTCTACTGGCCGCCTTCCCAGTTCGAGGCGGTATTTGTAGGTGCGGCACACAGTGCCGCACACGTTGACGATGTGGTTACGGCGGCCGGTCGGGCGCTGGAAAGGATTGGATAGCAATGGAGACTGACGGCAGAAAAGTGATGCGCTACTCGCTCTACAAGGTCGACCCCGCATGGCGGCAGTTGCCGGATGAGGAGCGGGCGATGCACAAAAAGGAGTTCGCCGAAACCGTCGCCGCGGCCCCCATCGACGTCCACCCTTACTCGACCGTGGGCTTGCGAGCGGACAGCGACCTGCTGTTCTGGCAGATCGGCGAGAGCCCCGAGGGCATCCAGGCGTTCCAGGCATCCCTGAACGGCACCGCCTTGGGCCGGGCGCTGACACCCAGCTACTCCTACCTGTGCATGACCCGCAAGTCCGCCTACCTCAAGGGCCACAAACACGAGGGCCAGGAGTTCAACATGCCGGCCGGCCCCAACGGCTCCAGCTACCTGTTCATCTACCCGTTGGACAAAAAGCGGGCCTGGTACAAGCTGCCCTTCGAAGAGCGCCGCAAGATCATGGGCGAACACTTCAAGATCGGCCACAAATACCCGGAGGTTGCAATCCACACCGGGTACTCGTTCGGCCTGGACGACCAGGAATTCGTGGTGGCGTTTGAGGGCGAGTCCCTGGGAGAGTTCCTGGATCTGGTCGAGGAGCTGCGCGGTTCGGAGTCTTCGGCCTACACCGCCCGGGATGTCCCGATCTTCACCTGCGTACGGATGCCGCTGGACAAGATCCTCGATCAGCTGGACGGCCGGGCCTAACCGCCCTTGACGGCAGCGGTAGAGGTTTCGGGGCTCGTCAAGCACTACCCCCGGTCCAAAAGAGGTCTCGACGGTATCGACCTGACGGTCGGCGAAGGCGAGGTTTTTGCGCTACTCGGGCCCAACGGGGCCGGCAAAACCACCTTCGTGAAATGCCTGCTGGCTTTGCTGCAGCCGACGTCCGGTACGGTCGAGTTGTTCGGGCAGCCGGTCAGCTCCCCCGCCGCCCGCAGGGGGGTGGGGTTCGTCCCCGAGAGCCCCCGCTTCCCCGATTACCTGTCGGGCCGGGAGGTCCTGAAGCTCCACGGTCGCCTGATCGGCTTGCCCGCCCCCGATCTCGACGGGATCATCGACGAACGCCTGATCGCCGCCGACCTGGACGACGCCCCCAAGCGGGTCAAGGCCTACTCCAAAGGCATGGTGCGGCGCCTGGCCATGGCCCAGGCCCTGATGGGAGAGCCCCGGCTGGTCCTGCTGGACGAGCCGACTGCCGACCTGGACCCGATCGGGCGGCGGGATGTCCGCAACCAGATTGCCGAGCTGAAGCAGCGGGGGGCGACCGTGATCCTCAACTCCCACCTGCTCAGCGAGGTCGAACGGCTCTGCGACCACGCCGCCATCGTCCATAAGGGGCGGATCGTGGTCAAAGGGCCTATGGACGAGTTGGTGCCCGAAGGCCAGGACCTGGAGAGCGTGTTCGTGGACCTTATCGAGAAGGCCGGAAGTTGAAAACGGTCATCACCCTCGCCCGGGCCGCCGTAACCGAACACGTGCGGCGCAAGCTGGTGTTGTTCTTCGTTGGGATGGCGCTTCTTGCCGGGCTGGGACTGGTGTACGTCAGCCTCAACCAGGATCTGAGCGCCAACCTGATCGGCGCAACTGTGGGGCTGGCCACCGTGCTGTCGCTCACCCTGCTACAGGGAATGGCGACGCTGGCCGCGGTGGCGGTGTCCATGAACAACATAGGGCGCCCCTTCTCCGACGGCGAGGCAATGCTGATGCTGGCCCGTCCGGTCGCCCGCTGGCAGTACGCCCTCGGCCGGTTGCTGGCGAGCATGGCGCTGGTAGTGGGGCTGTGTTTCCTGCTGGCCGCCCTTCTTCAAGGGGTCAACCTGATCGAAAACCGGGATCTCGGCTGGCAACTGTGGGGCCACTGGGCCACCCAGGCGTTCAACCTGATGCTGCTTGTCAGCATCACCACGCTGATGTCGGCCCTGGTCAAGAACCCGGTCCTGGCCGCCTTCGTCGGATTCTTCGTCTACACCTCGTCCAACACCATCTCCACCCTCTACCTATACGTGACCACCGGACGGGTCGGGGGCGCGTTCGGTGCCGTCGTGACGGCTTTGTGGTACCTGACCCCCAAGCGGCTGATCTCGCCGCTGGCCCTCGACCAAATCCAGCAGAGCGGGGATCTGGTGGGCGCGAGCAGCATGATGCTGATCCAGAGCAACGGTTTGAGGATCGCGTGGGCGGTCTCCTACCTGGTGGCGACGGTGCTGCTCACCTTCGCCTTGGTCCAGCGCAAAGAACTCTAGGGCTTTCGTTTTGGGCCCTCACCTCGATATACAGACGGGTCCGGATTGATGCTCGGGCTGAGGGGTAAGCTTTAAGCCGGGAAAACTGAAGGGGCTCGTTATGCCAGGACGATCAATTTGGAAGGGCGCAATCACCTTCGGCCTCATCACCATTCCGGTGGGCCTGTACACCGCGGTCGAGGAGAAAGACTTCCGCTTCAACCAACTCCACGGCAAGGACAACGGACGCATCAAGTACAAGCGGTTCTGCAGCGTCTGCGGTGACGAGGTCTCCTTCGACGAAATCGTCAAGGGCTACGAGTTCGAGAAGGGCAACTACGTCGTCTTCACCGAGGAGGAGATGGATTCCATCCCCGCGGACAGCATCAAAGCGATCGATGTTGTTGCCTTCGTGCCTTTGGAGGAGATCGACCCGGTCTACTTCCAAAAGCCCTACTACGTAGCTCCCGAACCCTCCGGCGTCAAAGCCTACAAACTGCTGGAAAAGGCCATGAACGAGTCGGGGCGCATCGGCATCGCCAAGGTCACGCTGCGGGAGAAAGAACGTCTGGCCACCCTGCGGGTCAAAGATGGCATTTTCATCCTGGAGACCATGAACTGGCCGGACGAGATCCGCACCCCGGACTTCTCCGAACTGGACAAGAACGTGGAGATACGGCCTCAGGAATTGGCGATGGCCAAAAGCCTGATCGAGAACCTGTCGGACACCTTCCAGCCCGACGAGTTCCACGACACCTACCGCGAACGCCTGGAAGCCGCGGTTCAGGCCAAGATCGAGGGCCAGGAAGTTGCGGTCGAGGCGACGAAGGAGCCCACCCAGATCCTGGACCTGATGGAGGCCCTGAAAGCCAGCGTGGAAGCGACCAAGGCAAAGACAAAAGCCGCCGAAGCCGGCAAGGACGAGAGCAAAGAAAAGTCGGCAGCCAAGAAGTCGGCTTAGCTTCTGGGCTCTACTCCGGCAGTAGGCACTCGTCGGGTCGTTTGTCGTCCCGCAGGCCCTTGAACGACGGGGCCCGCAGCTTCTTCCCGCTGGTCAGTTCCCGGTACTCAACCTTGGCCACCAGCTCCGGCCGGACGAACCGGACGCCGTTGGGCAGCTTGCCCACAAAGGGGCTTAGCGGCGTCTCAAGTGGCTCCAGCCGCGCTTTTACACTCATCAGGTCCGAATCCTTGAACCCGGTCCCCACGGCGCCCATGTAGCGCAGC
>JAJCYE010000112.1 GCA_029263075.1 Actinomycetes bacterium | reverse complement strand
CCCTGGCGCTCCCAACCGGCGGCCCACTCGTTGATGGTCCGTACGCACAGGGTGCTGTCGCTCCAAATCGTCTCGGTGGAGTCGGCGGGAAGCATCCGATAGGCCTCTATCAGTGCGGTGAGTTCCATGCGGTTGTTGGTGGTGTGCTCTTCGCCGCCGTTGGCTTCGGCCACCATCTGCCCGTCCCGCACCCAGACCACGCCCCACCCGCCCGGGCCGGGGTTCCCGCTGCAGGCGCCGTCGGTAAACAGGCCGTCGTTGGGGTCGGAGGTCATGGCCGCCTTTGCCGGCTTCCCTTTCTTGCAGTTGATGCACTGCTTCGGGGTCCAACCGGGGTAACGGTCCAGGGTCTGCTGGGTCAGGGTAAAAGTTTGGCCGCACTGGGCGCACTTGAAATCTGGCATGGGCTCGATCTTAACGCCTCCGGGCAGCGCCCCTGCGGTCCGGCCTCAGCCGGTTCGCCAGCGGAAGACCGAGAAGATGTCCGAGAAGTCGTCGGTCCAAACCCTGGCTCCGGGCTCGCCGTCCAGAGCGGTCCACCTCGGGTCGTCTGCCAGGGCGCCCAGGTCGGCCAGGTTGCGGCTGAGCACCACCCAGTCGGAGTGGGACTTGCCTGCGAACTTCTGCTCCGCCGACACCGGGTGCGATCCGTGGATCGCCCATAATCCCAGCTCCTCTGCCAGGTTCCCCAGGACCGGACGCAGGTCCAGGTAGCGGTTGGAGATATGGATTGTTATGACCCCGCCCGGAGCAAGCTTGTCCAGGTACAGCTGCATGGCCTCCCGGGTGATCAGGTGGACCGGGATGGAGTCCGAGTTGAAGGCGTCCACCACCAGTACGCCGTATTGGGAATCGGGAACCTCCTGCAACGAAAGCCGGGCGTCCCCCAGGACCACCTCGTGTTCGCCGGGACAGTCCGACAGGAAGGTAAAAAGCTCCGGGTCCCGGGCGATTCTCTCCATCGCCGGGTCGATCTCGAAAAACGTCCACTCCTGGTCCGGCCGGGCGTAACAGGCCAGCGAGCCGGTACCCAACCCCACCGCGCCGATCCGGGGCGCGCCGGCCACGGCCAGTTCGGCCATCACCTGTCCTACCGGGCTCTCCCTGTGGTAGTAGGAAAGCGGTTCCAGGCGCTGGTCGGGTTCCCGGTTCTGGATGCCGTGGAGGGTGGTCCCGTGCATCAGGCGGTGGAAGCGGCCGCCGTCCACGATCACCTGTTGTACCCCGAAGAAGGTCCGGTCCGCGTAGAGGACGGCGGCCTGCCCGGTGGCGATGGTGGCGCCGATTATCACCGACGCCACGCCGAGCCCGAACCTCAGGGGGCGGGTCACCAGCAGGGTGCAGAACCCCAGGACCACGGTCAGCGCCACCATCCGCCCGGCAAATGGGAGCCAGTTTTGGATGCCGAGGATCAGCCCCACGGTCGCGAGCATAAAAACAGTTGGAATGGCCCCGAGTATCAGGCGTTCCCGCTTCGGGTCGGCGGCCTTCTCCGAAAGCCGGGGCATCAAAAAGCAGGCGAGGACAATCGCCAGTGGGTACTCGAGCAGGTTGTTAAAGGCCACCGGCGCCAGGAGGGCGGCGAAGGCCCCGCCCAGGACTCCCCCCACCGACATCCACAGGTAAAACTCGGTGAGGTGGCTGGGGGGCGGCCGGTCGTTGGCCAGCCGGGCGTGACATTTCAACGAGACCATGAACAGTCCCAGCAGGGGAGCGGCCAGGACAACCCAGCGCGGCAGGCTGTCGTCGTCCTTCAGTAGGACCAGAACCGACAGGATCAGTACGACCGCCAACAGGCGGGTCGCCCCGACCAGCGGGAAAGACTTGCCCGACGAAAACACCAGGATGAAGGTCAGCAGGTATATCGCCAGTGGCAGCACCCAGAGCAGGGGGATGGCGGCGATGTCGGTGCTTAGGTGGGTGGTGACGGCGATCATAAAGACCGAAGGCACGAAGGCCAGCGCCACCCAGCGGAGGCGCCGGGCGGCCGAGACGCCCAGGGCCTCCGGCTCGGCGGTTGAAACCGGTGCCGCCCCCGAACCGGCCACCGTCTCCCCACCGGGCGTTCCCACCCCCGAAACGGCCGCCACTGTCTCCCCCGGTGATTCCGTTGCGGGTTGGTTGCCCCGGCCCCTTACCGCCACCCAGGCGCAGGCCAGGGTCCCCAACGCCAGGGCCCCGTATCCGGCGGCCCACACCCTGGTCTGGAGGTTGAGCGGCAGGGCCGGTTCCATCAGGAACGGGTAGGAGAGCAGGGCCAGCATGCTGCCGGTGTTGCTGGCGGCGTACAGGAAGTAGGGATCCTTGCCCGAGGGGTGGCCGGTGGAGGCGAACCATCTCTGAAGCAGCGGGGCGGAACTGCTCAGGACGAAAAACGGTAGACCCAGCGCCACGGCCAGCAGTCCCAGCAGCCAGACCGCAGGCTTTCCGTCGGTCGGGGGAGCCCACCCGGCGGGGACTGAGATGGGAAGGAGCAGCAGGGGAAGCAGGACCAGTGGTGCATGCCAGATCGCCTGGCGGCGGACTCCCAATTTGGCGACGCTCCAGTGGGCGTAGGCGT
>JAJCYE010000111.1 GCA_029263075.1 Actinomycetes bacterium | reverse complement strand
TGTCGGTATCGGCCGCATCTACGGCTTGGAACTCGACGTTGTCGCGGTTGTTGGCGGGATCGGCGCTACGGGAGAGGGCGACCACGTGGTGCCCGGCCTCGGCCAACGCCGGTACCAGTTTCCGGCCGACGAACCCGCTGGCTCCCGCCACAACGACTCTCACAGTGCCAGTTTGTACCAAAATGGCTCGCGGCGCTCTGGTCGGCAGGTTTAGATATGGGTCGGGAGGCCCTCTACGGTTGGTTGTAGCTCAAGAGCTGAAGTTCGGGGTCCCCCGAACTGCCTGCCGGGAAGGTGACAATCGCGCTTGCTTCGTCGTCTTTGGGGATGCGCAGCATGGTGACCAGGCGGGTGTCCTGTCCCAACGAAACTTCGGTAACAACTTGCTCGGCCCCCGAACCCCCGGTGTTGCGGACCGTGACCTCGAACTGCGGCCCGCCGTTGCGGTCGGTTCCCGCCCGGGCGAAGCCGGCCACCAACTTCGCCTCGCCTCCCGCCTGGTTGCCGGCGTAGATGAGCAGACCGATCACGATTGTGCCGATGGCGCCGGCCGACACCAACAGCAGGGCCCACTCGAACGCGGTTCGTTCCCGGGAGAAAAGGTTGCCCCGCGTCTTCGATGGCGCCTCGTCAGTTGGGTTCATACCAGGAGCCTGCCGAGAGCCGCCCCCAGGGAGGCGGGAAAAGCCAGGACCACGGACCTGGCAAGCGTCGACCCGTCGATCGCCGGTAGCTCGCCGAAGGCCCTCAAGAGTCCCGCCGAGACGACAAGCGCCACCAGGTAGGCGAGGACGGTTTCGACCAATGGAGTGTGGATTGGGTGGTTCGAGTTGATCCGGCCCCCCTTTCCGCCGAACTCGGCGAAAAAGACCATGACGTAAGAGAGGGCCAGCGACACCGCCACCAGACCTATCAGGCGAATACTGCCGAGTTCTGCCGCCAGGAGGAGCGGCTCTTCGGTGGGGGCGATATTCAGAACCAGCACCACGGCGCCTCCGGCCGCCGCAAGAAGGTCGCCGAACCCACCCCCGGATCCCTCTTCCAGTTTGCCGCCCTCCCGGGGGGCGAGCGAGTTGCCCAAGGCGAACCCCAGGCTTATGGGGACCGCCGAGAGGGCGATGATCCCCAGGCGGGGGCCGA
This sequence comes from Actinomycetes bacterium, assembly GCA_029263075.1. GTDB lineage: Bacteria > Actinomycetota > CADDZG01 > JAHWKV01 > JAHWKV01 > JAJCYE01. The sequence continues at coordinate 6,124 of JAJCYE010000111.1, read as the reverse complement.
AGGCCATCTCCAGGTCGACGCGCCGGAGCAGAACCAACAGGAACGCGGAGATCAAAAAGGAGAGCCCGAAACCGACGACCGCGTCCTCAAAGGGTCGTTTGGTGCGCCCCGCGTGAAACCCGACGACGGTGGATAGGGCGAGGTTGAGCAAGAACGAAGCTGCGAGCAGGCCCAGGATGTCAAAGGGCGAAAGGTTCCCCCCGTGAAACCAGACCTCCTGGGTGTAGACCAGTGGAACCCCCAGAACGAACCCGCCGGCGATGCCGCGCATGGTGTCTTCAGGGGTGGTGGCGCCGGCTGCGGCTGCAGACAACTTCGCGGATCTCCTGAGTGGTCAAAGGCCGGCGGCGCCTGGAGCGCCGCCGGCCTTGGGCTTGGGGTGGCCGGGGGGTTACAGTCCCCGGCGGCCGTACGAGCGGTAGCCGGTGAGCAGGCCGAAGATCAACAAGATGCCGGCGATAACCAGCAAGATTTTCAGCCCCTCCATGAACAGGCCGACGCCGCCGAAGATCAGAGCAAGAATCAGGAGTAGCACTACCAGACCCATGTTTTGTTCCCTCCGTTAGGTGATCCTGCCGGCACCGTACCCAGATTGTTTCAGGGGCTAAACCAGCCCGCGTGTCAAACTCTGTTTTATGGGTGGAGTTCAGTTGATGCACGCCGGGGAAGAGGGGTTGTTCGTGCTCATCCCGGTGGCAATCGTGCTGTTCGTGGACTACCGGAAGCGGCGAAAAGACAAGCGTGCGGACACCGATGTCCCGCCTTCTTCGGCACCTCCGGAGTAGTTCCTCCCCAACCGGGTACAGACAGAGCCAACAACCTGCAAGCCCCGAAGCGAGAGGAAGCCCCAGTGCCCGACGCACCCGAACTACGAACCCGTTTCCCCAAAAAGCTGCTTGAGTTGGACCACCTGACCTTTCGTCGCCTCTCTGGGATCAACAGCGAACTTTTGGATCGGGTCGTGGTCCCCTTGGGGCGTTCCGCGGACCGGTCGAAGCTGTGGATGGCTATCGCGGCGTTGCTCGCGGCGGCCGGCGGGAGGCGGGGACGCCGGGCTGCGTTGCGAGGACTGCTGTCGGTTGGCTTCACGTCGGTCCTGGTAAACCAGGGAGTGAAGCGGGTAGCCCGGCGCAACCGTCCGGTGGGCGACTTCATCCGGGGCCGCCACGGCCGTCAGCCCATCTCCTCTTCGTTCCCTTCCGGCCACGCGGCATCGGCCGCCGCCTTCGCCACCGGGGTCGCTCAGGAAATCCCTGTTCTGGGCCCCCCGATTTCGGTGCTGGCCGCCGGCGTGGGGGCTTCGCGGGTCTACGCCGGGGTGCATTACCCGGCGGACGTGATTTTTGGCGCGGCTGCCGGTGCTGCCCTCTCCCTCGCCACCCGCCGAATGTGGCCGGTAGCCAGCCGGGAACCGGCAAAAGTCCGGCCGGTTTACACCCGGGTCGAGACCCTGGTTTCGGAGGACGGCGACGGGATCCTGTTCGTGGTCAACTCCTCGGCCGGCTCAGCCGTGGCCCGGCCGCCGGACGAGAAGATCGAGGAGGCCCTCCCGCGGGCGAAGGTCCTGGTTGTCGACTCCCCGCAGGAGTGGGACGAGGCGTTCGAGCAGGCCGCATCGGCGCGGGCCGTGGGCATCGCCGGGGGCGACGGGTCCATCAACTCGGCGGCGGAGGTAGCCGTTAACAACGATCAGCCCCTGGCCGTGGTCCCCGCAGGGACGTTGAACCACCTGGCCCGGGACCTGGGGATCGACTCCATCGACGACACCATCCGGGCCATCAAGCAGGGCAACGCCGCTGCGATGGACGTGGCGACCATCGACGGAAGAGTGTTCCTCAACACGGCCAGCTTCGGCAGCTACGTCGAACTGGTCGACGCCCGGGAGAAACTCGAGGACCGGATCGGTAAGTGGCCCGCGGTGGTGGTCGCGTTGTTCAAGGTTCTTCGCAGGTCGGACCCCATTGAGGTGGAGATCGACGGACGGCGCAGGTCGTTGTGGATGATCTTCGTGGGCAACTGCCGGTACCACCCCAGCGGATTTGCCCCCAGCTGGCGGGAGCGCCTGGACGATGGGCTTTTGGATGTCCGCATCGTGGACGGAACCGCCCCTTGGGCCCGTACCCGCCTGCTGGTGGCGGTGCTGAGCGGCACCCTGGGAAGTTGCCGGGTTTACGAACACACCCTGGTGAAGCAGTTGAAGGTGCGTTCGGTGGACGGTTCGGCGATCAGGCTGGCCCGGGACGGCGAGACGTTCGAAGGATCTTCGGAGTTCACCATCTCCAAACTGGACCGGCAACTGACCCTCTACGTCAACCCCGGCTAGGGCCGCTCGGGCGAGGCGCCCTCCCAATCCGGTCGGATTGCGATAGGATTTGCTCTCTGTCCTCCCTTTGCCGCTTTATCAAAGCTGCCCGGACATGGATCCCCGATAGAAAGCGATTCCTAGCCATGAGTCACACTAGATACGAGCCAGTGCGGACGCGTCTTCAGCGGAGCATGCTGATGGTTCCCGGTTCTCAGATGAAGTTTTTCGCCAAAGCAATCGAGAGCGATGCAGACTACGTCTGCATCGACCTTGAGGACGCCGTAGTCCCCGACGACAAAGAACAGGCCCGCAAGAACACCATCGAGGCATTGAACACGATGGACTGGCGCGGCCACGGCAAGACGATGTCGGTGCGGATCAACGGCATTGACACCCACTACATGTACCGGGACGTTGTCGACCTGGTGGAACAGGCCGGGGACAAGCTGGACATCGTCCTCATCCCCAAGACCGGCGTAGCCGCCGATGTCTACATGGTGGACGCCATGCTCACCCAGATCGAGCAGGCGTTCAAGATGACCCACCGCATCGGTATTGAGGTCCTGATCGAAACTGCATTGGGCCTGGCGAACGTAAACACCATTGCGACCTCCAGCCCGCGGTTGGAAGCCATGCACTTTGGTCCTGCCGACCTGGCTGCGAGCCTGCGGGCCCGTACCGTCAACATCGGCGGTTTGAACCCGGATTACCCGGGCGATCAGTGGCACGCCCACCTCTCCGCCATGGTCACCGCATGCCGCGCTTACGGCCTGCGCCCGATCGATGGCCCGTTCGGCGACATCAGCGACCCCGAAGGCTTCCTGGCCGCCGGCAAGCGGGTGGCCGCGTTGGGCTTTGAAGGCAAGTGGGCCATCCACCCGTCGCAGGTTGAAGGCGCCAATGAGGTCTTCACTCCGTCGGATAAGGAATCGGACAAGGCCCGCCGCATGCTGGTGGCACTCCAGGAGGCTGCCGCTGCAGGCAAGGGCGCCGCGGTTCTCGACGGCAAGATGATCGACGCCGCCTCGGCCCGCATGGCTGAAAACGTGGTGCGCCTGGACGATGAGATCAAGCTCAAGGCATCCCTGACCGGGGCCAACGCCTGATGGATATCCACGAGCATCAGGCCAAGGACATCCTGGCGGGCTTCGGCGTTCCGGTTCCTACCGGCATGGTTGCCTACACCGCCGCTCAAGCGGTGCAGCTAGCCGAAGAAATCGGCGGCGAGCGGTGGGCGGTAAAGGCGCAGATCCACTCCGGCGCCCGCGGAAAGGCCGGCGGCATCAAGTTGTGCCGGACTCTGGACGAGGTGCAGGCGGCCGCCCATGAGTTGCTCGGCAACGTCCTGGTGACCACCCAGACCGGCCCGGCCGGCAAGGTGTGCCACCGGGTGCTCATCGAGAAGGCGGTTCCCATCGCCAGTGAGATCTACCTGGCTCTGGTCCTGGACCGGGGCCTGCAGCGGGTAACCATCATCGGTTCCGCAGAAGGGGGCATGGACATCGAGCAGGTGGCTGCCACCAAGCCGGAGGCGATCGTAAAGATAGTCATCGAGCCGGCGGTCGGCATCCAGGCCTTCCAGGCCCGCGAGGTGGCTTTCGGGCTCGGCTTCAAAGGCAAGCAGGTCAAGGGTGCGGTTGCCGCTATCAACGGCGCCTACCGGGCTTTCCGCGACCTGGACGCCAGCATGGTGGAGATCAACCCGCTCATCGTCACCGAAAGAGGCGAGGTGCTGGCGCTCGACGCCAAGATGTCGTTCGACGACAACTCTCTGTTCCGTCGCCCGCAGATCAACGAACTGCGCGACTACACCCAGGAGGACCCCCGGGAGGTCGAGGCGGCCGAACACGGCCTCAGCTACATCGGCCTGGACGGCGAAATCGGCTGCATCGTCAATGGCGCCGGGCTGGCCATGGCCACCATGGACCTGATCAAACACGCCGGCGGCGAACCGGCCAACTTCCTTGACATCGGCGGCGGCGCCTCCCCGGAGCGGGTGGCCAACGCCTTCCGCCTGGTGATGAGCGACCCCCAGGTCAAGGTGATCCTGGTGAACATCTTCGCAGGCATCAACCACTGCGACTGGGTGGCCCAGGGCATCATCCAGGCGATCGGCGAGGTTAATCTCAAGGTGCCTTTGGTGGTCCGCCTGGCCGGCACCAACGTTGAGGAGGGCAGGCGCATCCTGGCCGAGAGCGGCTTGGCGATCACCAGCGCCGAAGAACTTTCCGACGCGGCCGAGGCCGCGGTTAAAGCACTCAAGTCCGCACAGCGGGGGGCCCGGGTATGAGCATCCTCATCGACGAGAACACCAAGGTCATTTTCCAGGGCTTCACCGGGGACAAGGGCACCTTCCACGCCAAAGAGGCCATTGAGTACGGCACCAAAATTGTGGGCGGGGTCACCCCGGGCAAAGGCGGCCAAACCCACCTGGGCCTGCCGGTCTTCAACACCGTAAAAGAAGCCGTCAAGGCCACCGGGGCCACCGCCACCCAGATCTTCGTCCCGGCGCCGTTCGCCGCCGACGCAGTGATGGAAGCGGCCGACGCCGGGCTGGAGCTTGCGGTTGTCATTGCAGAGGGCGTCCCGACCCAGGACATGATGAAGGTCAAGCGCTACCTGCTGCGGTACCCGCCGGACTACCGGATGACGGTTGTCGGGCCCAACTGCGCCGGCGTCATTAGCGTGGGCAAGGCGATGCTGGGCATCATGCCCCCGCACATCTACACCAAGGGACGGATCGGAATCGTCGCCCGCTCAGGGACGCTCGGTTACGAGGCGGCGGCGCAGATGGCCAAGTACGGCTTGGGTGTCTCCACGAGCGCCGGCATCGGCGGGGACCCCATCAACGGGAGTTCCTTCGTCGACATGCTGAAGCGGTTCGAGAAGGACGACGAGACCGACGCTGTGATGCTTATCGGCGAGATCGGCGGACCTCAGGAAGCCGAAGCGGCCGCGTTCGTGAAGGAGCACATGACCAAACCGGTAGTGGGCTTCGTCGCCGGACTGACCGCTCCCGCCGGGCGCCGGATGGGCCACGCAGGCGCCATCGTGTCGGCCTTCGGGGACACGGCAGCAGAAAAGACCGAGATCATGCGCCAGGCAGGAATGGCCGTTGCCACCAGCCCGGCAGAGTTGGGCGAGGTAATGGCCTCGGTTATGGGCCAAAAGGTCTAAATCACCCCTAGTCTGGAGCTTCCTGAAAATGTCCTTTAACGTTCCCCCCGTCACCCCACCGCAACGAGTGTTGTTGGGCCCCGGCCCGAGCGACGTCTCGCCCCGGGTACTCAGCGCCCTCGCCGCCCCGACCATCGGGCACCTGGACCCGCAGTACCTGAAGATCATGGACGAGACCCGCGCCATGATCCGGGAGGTCTTCTCCACAACCAACGAGATGACCATGGCTACCTCCGGCACCGGCTCGGCCGGCATGGAGATGTGCGTGGTCAACCTGATCGAGCCCGGCGACGAGATGATCGTGTGCGTCAACGGGGTCTTCGGCACCCGGATGCGGGATGTTGCCGAGCGCGCCGGCGCCACCGTGCACTCCATCGAGCAGGACTGGGGCAAGATCATCGAGCCCTCCGCGGTGGCCGAGGCATTGGCGGCCCACCCGAACACCAAGGTGCTGGGCATCGTCCACGCCGAGACCTCCACCGGCGCCCACCAGCCCCTGGTCGAGATCTCCAAGTTGGTCCACGACGCCGGCGCCCTGTTGCTGGTCGACGCGGTCACCTCCATGGGCGGCGTCGAGTTGCTGGTGGACGAGTGGAAGATCGACGCGGTCTACAGCGGCACCCAAAAGTGCCTCTCCTGCCC
>JAJCYE010000110.1 GCA_029263075.1 Actinomycetes bacterium | reverse complement strand
TGCTACCAGGATTACGCGGTCCAAAACGCCCGCGACCTGGGCGAGCTGCTGGAGGAATAGTGGGCATTCGCCTAGAAACCACCTGGGACCACCCCGAGGTTCGCCGCCTGGTCACCGCCGCCTTCGGGCGCAGGGCGGAGGCCGATCTGGTCGACAAGCTGCGGGAGACCGACGGCTTCGTCTCTCAACTGTCCCTGGTCGCCGACCAGTCCGGCGTGGTGGTCGGCCACATCATGTTCACCCACATCACCCTGGAGTCAGATCCGCCGGTCAAGGTTCTGGCCCTGGCGCCGGTGTCGGTATACCCCGCATTTCAGAACCGGGGGGTGGGCAGCGCGCTGATCCGGCGGGGCCTCGCCGTAGCCGATGAACGCGGCGAGCCGCTGGTGGTGGTCCTGGGCCACCCCGAGTACTACCCGCGCTTCGGATTTGTCCGGGCGAGCACGCTGGGGATCACCTCGCCCTGGCCGGACATCCCCGACGACGCATTCATGGTGAAGACGCTGTCTGCCTACACCGAAAACATGAAGGGCAAAGTACGGTACCCGCCGGAGTTCGATGCGGCCGAACAAATGTAGTACTTGTACTATCTCTTAGGTAGTCGTACTATCCCCTAGGGGTAAGGGGGATAAGTTCATGATCGGGAGCGACACCGTAGTCCGGGTGCGGGACCTTCGGATGACGTACGGCACCGTGGTGGTCTTGGATGGGGTCGACTTCGATATCCGCAAGGGCGAGGTGGTCACCCTCCTGGGCCCGAACGGCGCCGGGAAGACCACCACCATCGAGATCCTCGAGGGCTTTCGTGGCCGCTCCGCCGGCGAGATCGAGGTTCTGGGGGCCGACCCCGCAAAGGGCAACGAGGACTGGCGAGCCCGCACCGGCGTCGTTCTGCAATCCTGGCGTGACCACCCCCGCTGGACGCCCCGCCGCCTGCTGAACCACCTCGGCCGCTACTACGAGCCCTACTCCACCCCCGACCGCCCCCGGCCGCGCAACGTGGACGAGCTGATCGAGATGGTCGGATTGGAGGAGAAGGCGGATCAGAAAATCGTCACCCTGTCGGGCGGTCAGCGACGGCGCCTGGATGTGGCGATCGGGATCATCGGCCGGCCGGAGCTTTTGTTCCTGGACGAGCCCACCGCGGGCTTTGACCCCCAGGCAAGGCGGGAATTCCACGACCTGGTCCACCGGCTGAGTGACTTTGAGGACACCACCATCCTGCTCACCACCCACGACCTGGACGAGGCAGAGCGGCTGGCCGACCGGATCCTGATCCTCGCCGGCGGTCGCATAGTGGCAGACGGAAGTGCCGACGAGCTTGCGCGCCAGGTGGCCGGTGAAGCTCAGGTGAAGTGGAGCTGCAAGGGAGAACACTTCGTGCACTCAACCCCGGACGCTACCGGGTACGTCCGCAACCTGTTCCTGCAGCACGGCGAACTTATCCAGGACCTGGAGGTCCGCCGGGCCAGCCTGGAGGACACCTACATCACCATGGTCCAGCAGCAGGAGACCGGCGGGCGGGACAAGGTAATTGTCCCCTTCGACCGAAACAACCGAGCCGATGCCGAAGAGGCGGTCACGCCATGAACCCGAAGATGCACGCGATCCGGGTTGGTCTGAGCCGGGGATGGACCGAGCTCAAACAGAGCCTGCGCAGCCCACAGGACCAGATGTTCTACCTGATCACCTCGGCGGGGATCCTTGCCTACCTGTGGTTCCGCCGCAACACCGAGATCGAGGGAACCGACCTGCTTCTTCCGTCATTCGCCATGCCGAGCATCCTCGGTGCCATGATCGCTTTCGGCGTAGTGATAGGGCCGGCCTACTCGCTGGCAATGGAGCGCGAAGACGGCACCCTGCTTCGCTCCAAGGCGGTCCCCCACGGGATGCTGGGCTACGTCACCGGCCAGTTGACCTACCAATCGGCGAACCTGGTTCCCTCCTTAGCGTCGATCCTGATCCCGAGCTTCTTCCTTTTCGACAACCTGATGCACAAGGGAGTCTCCGGCTGGCTGACGATGTTGTGGGTGGTGGTCCTAGGCCTGCTGGCAACCCTGCCGATCGGGATAATCATCGGCTCTTTGGTTCCGGGGGTTCAGAAGGTGGGCACCTGGGGCATGTTTCCGATCCTGCTGCTCGCCGGAATCTCGGGCATTTTCACCACAATGGACTCCCTGTGGGGGTGGGTGAAGGTGGTGGCGCAGATTTTCCCGATGTACTGGATGGCCCTCGGCATGCGTTCGGCGTTCCTTCCGGACGCGGCGGCCGCGGTGGAGATCACCGGGTCGTGGCGGACCCTGGAGACCGTGGGGGTCCTTTCATTGTGGGCAGTCTTCGGTCTTGTGGTCGCGCCGATAGTGCTGAAGCGGATGGCTCAAAAACAGTCCGGCTCAGCTGTGGAGGCCGCCCGGGAACAGGCAGGCCAGTGGCTCAGGTAAGCGACACCGTCCACAACCGCATCGCATTGCTGCGGGCGGAGCAGGGAGTCACCCGCCGGGAGCTGGCCGATGCGCTGGGGGTTCACTACCAGACCATCGGCTACCTGGAGCGGGGCGAGTACAGCCCCAGCCTGCACCTGGCCCTGCGGATCGCCGAGTTCTTCGACCTGCCGGTGGAGGTCATCTTCTCCATCGAGCCATTCCCTAGGATCAGCGACGCCGCCCGCTCCGCCTGAACCAGCTTCCACGCCGAGCGGGTAGAAGCGCCCCGCCTGCCATAGCCATCGACTCGCCCGGGCTTTCTGTCTATTCTTGGTTAGCCAAGAGCGAGGAGCCGAGTGAAGATCCAGTCCCGCAAACTATTTCCGACCGCCGTCATTGCGGTCGTGCTCCTCGTCACCGTAGGCGCCTGCAGCTCCGGCAACGAGCAAAAAGCCGGCGCAGAAGGGCCGGACCTCGACGGCTACTGCTCCGTGATTCAGGAAATTCAAAGTGCCTCTCCCCCGGCATCCGCCGACACGGAGGAGGAGGCGCGAGCCATTATGAAAGAGTTCGCAGCGGAGGAGATGAAACCTCTTGCCGAAGAGGCGCTCGACGCGCTGGAGGGAGCCGATGAACAGGTTCTCGATGCGGCCCGGGTGTTCTACGGCACCCTGATCTCCCTCGCCGACGAGGGCGACTACAGCCTCCTCGACCGGCCGGAACATCTCGAAGCTTCAGGGACCGTCCATGCCTTCGATGTGGAGAGGTGCGACTGGAATCAGGTCAAGATCACCTTGGACGAGTACGCCTACACCGGAATGCCGGCGGAGCTGGAGGCCGGGGTCACCAGCCTCGACTTCGACAACATTGGCAGCGAAGTACACGAGGCCACGCTGTTCGCGGTTGACGAGTCGGCGACCAGAACCGTCAAGGAACTGCTCGATCTCGGTCCGCAGAGTCCCGTGGCCGCCCAATTCCTCGAACTCATCGGTCACCTTGAAATCAGACCCGACGGCACCCCCGACGACTACGGAATCCAGGATTTTGCCCCCGGACGCTATGCCATGATCTGTTACCTGCCGGTCGGGTCGACCCCCGAGAAGATCGATGATCCCAACTTCAGTCCCGAGGGCACTGATCGTCACTACAGCCGTGGCGAGATTGCGGAGTTCACCGTCCGCTAGTCCCCGGCTCTTCGCATCCGCTCATTTCAAGAAGCCTCCCCCTGCATGCCGGACGGCCGCAGGACCCGAGGGACTACCGGGTGATGGCGTTTATGCGGTCCAGGGTGTAGTCGATGTCCTCGGTGGAGACGTCCTTGTGGGTGACCATGCGCACGGTCCCCCGCTGGTAGGCCAGGCACTTCACACCCTCCAGCCCGATGGCGTCCACGAACTCGGAGGTGGAGTACCCCAGCTGCTCGGTTTTGACCAGCACCATGTTGGTCTGGACGTTGACCGGCATGGTGGCGTGCTCGCTGATCTTCTTGATCCCGCCGGCCAGGCGGCGGGCGTTGGCGTGGTCGTCGGCCAGGCGGTCGATCATGGTGTCCAGCGCCACCAGGCACGCCGCGGTCAGCACGCCGGTCTGGCGCATCCCGCCTCCGTGCATCTTGCGATAGCGATGGGCCTGCTTGATGAACTCCTTGGAGCCGACCACCATCGATCCGACCGGGCAGCTCAGGCCCTTGGAGAAACAGAAGGTCAGGCCGTCGACCAAAGAGCAGTACTCCGCCACCGGCACCCCGCTGGCCACCGACGCGTTAAATATGCGGGCTCCGTCCATGTGGATCTTCAGGCCGTACTCATCGGCCACCTTGCGGGCGGCCCGGATGTCGTCGATGGGATAGACGGTGCCCCCGGCCAGGTTGTGGGTGTTCTCCAGTGCCAGGACGGTGCTGCGGGGGAAGGTGTCGAAGGCCGGTCGCACCGCCGAAGCGATGTTCTCCGGGTCCAGCACCCCCCAGTGCCCGGGAACCGGCCGGGCCTGGATACCGCCTACCGCCGCCAGGGATGCGACCTCGTAGTTGAAGATGTGGGCGTCGGCGTGGCAGATGACCTCGTCGCCCGGACTGGCCATCGACCGCAGCGAAACCAGGTTGCCCATGCTGCCGGAGGGGACGAACAGGGCGGCCTCCACGCCGCACAGCTCGGCGACCCGCTCCTGCAGGAGGTTGGTGGTGGGGTCCTCGCCGAAGACGTCGTCGCCCAGAACCGCCGAGGCCATCGCCTCGCGCATCTGGGGTGTGGGGGTGGTGAGGGTGTCGGACCGCAGGTCGACCACCCGTCGGTCAGGCGTCACGGCAGCACCGTCCGGGGAAGTCCATGTTCAATTTTAGACGGCTGCGGGTGGATACAAACGTCGTCAGCCAAAGAAGACCTTGGCCACGTCGTAGAGTTCGGGTGGAACCACCTTCAGGGTCCCCACCGCCTCCGCCAGCTCGACCAGCTTGATGTCGGCGCCCCGCAGGGCGACCATCTTGCCCCGCTCGCCGTCGTGCATGGCGTCGATGGCGGCAACTCCGAACCGGGAGCCGAGAACCCGGTCGAACGCAGTGGGGCTGCCACCGCGCTGGATGTGGCCGAGAACCGTGGAGCGGGTCTCGAACCCGGTCCGGGACTCGATCTCCTTCTCCAGGGCCTGGGCGATCCCGCCGAGGCGGACGTGCCCGAAGGCGTCCAGCTCGCCGTCGCCAACCGTGGCAAAACTTCCGCCCTCCTTGGGAACCGCACCTTCGGCAACCACGACAATGGAGAAGTCCACTCCTTCTTTGGAGTGGCGGTGCTGCAGGTGCGAGATCACCTCGTCCATGTCGAAGGGGAACTCCGGGATCAGGGTGACGTCGGCCCCGCCGGCCAGGCCGGCGTGCAGTGCAATCCAGCCGGCATGGCGGCCCATTACCTCCACGACGATGGTCCGGTCGTGGGACTCACCGGTGGAGTGGCAGCGGTCGATGGCCTCCATGGCAATGTTCACCGCGGTGTCGAAGCCGAAGGTGTAGTCGGTGCCCGACAGGTCGTTGTCGATGGTCTTCGGCACCCCGATCACCGATACCCCCTCGGCGTGGAGCTTGTTGGCCGCCCCCAGGGTGTCCTCGCCGCCGATGGGGATCAGGCAGTCGATCTTGTTGGCCTCCATGTTGTCCAGGATCTTCTGGACGCCGCCCTCGATCTTGAACGGGTTGGTGCGGGAGCTGCGCAGGATGGTGCCGCCCCGGTGGAGGATGCCCCGGGTGTTGTCGAGGGTGAGCGGCATGGTGATGTTCTCAATCGGACCCTTCCAGCCGTAGCGGAAGCCGACGATCTCGTCGCCGTAGTTGTTGATCCCCTGCCGGACGATTCCCCGGATAACCGCATTAAGGCCGGGACAGTCGCCGCCGCCGGTCAACACTCCTACGCGCATCTGTACTCCTTCTTCACTCGTGACTTCGCCATTGGCTCATTAGGCGCGCATACCCGGGGACCCCGGGCAGCCTGATTGACCCTAACCGTACCCGGCCCGGCGCAAACGCGGCAACTCCCCGCCGATGAGGAGGATCCCGGACGCCCCGCCCTAGGCCTGGGGTTTCAGCAACCGCTCCAACAACTCGCTGAGACCCGCCGATCCCAACCCGCCCGCGGGGACGGGCCGGGGGTTCCCGGGCGGCGGTACCAGGCACTCCAGCAGGGCGTCGAGTTGGAGTTGTTCTTCGGCCAACTCCCCGATAGCGGCCACGAGGTCCGGGTTTCCCGGGCGGGTCGGCGGCGCCGGCGAGGCCTGCGGAATCATGCCGGCACAGGCGTTGGACGGCGTGGTTGAGGGGGTCGGCGCGGGGCTGGCACTACCCACGACCGGGACGGGTGGGGCCGGGGGAGCCGTTGCCGACGGCACCGCCCCTGGTGCCGGTATTTTCGGGGCCGGGGGCGGTTCGGGGGTCTGGCTCTCCACCGCTTGGGGCTCCGGCGCAGGAATCGAAACACCCATTCCCGCGGCGGCCCGGGAAACCGCCAGTTGAATCTCAGAGGGGAGATGGCCGGTGGCCGCCACGCCTGTGGTCGCCGCAGCGGCAAACGACGCGGCCAGGACCACCTTGCTCACCAGGGACCCGGCGATGAAACGCTGGGAGAAGCGATACCAGTATCGATCCAAACTACGGCGCAGGGGCCCCGGCGCCCCGGCCGCCGCCTTTCTACCGGCGGCTACCATTGCGGCGATTTGGCGATTCTGCACCTCCGGCGGCAGGGCGACCGCGTATTCACGGCGGAGGTCGTAAACCAGGTCCGATAGTTCATCGGGCGCGGGAGGAGGCATCTGCTCGCGGAGCAGGTGCTCGAACCGCTGGTCGGTGGGGTCTGGGTTTTCAGTCATCTAGTTCTCATACAGGTAATTGCGGCGGGACTCGTCCGGGATACGGGTTGGGGCCAGTTCCCGGCGTAAAGCGGCCAGTCCTCGGTGCTGCAGGGACTTGACCGCGCTCAGCCGTTTGTTCAAGGCGGAGGCCGCCTCCTGCAAGCTGAGGCCACCGAAGATGCGTAGAAGGAGCACATCGGCCTGATCTTGAGTGAGCCGTCCGAGTGCTTTGCGCAGGCGTTCGGCCCCCATGGTTCCCAGGACCTCGTTCTCCACATCGACGGCGCCCGGCTTGGCTTCGTCGAACTCCGCTACAAGCTCGGTGGGGTGGCGCATCCGGGTGCGCCGCTCGTCGTTCAGTTTGTTGTGGGCGATGACGAACACCCAGGAGCGGAAGCCGGCGGCGTCACCGGAGAAGCGGGGCAGGGAACGTACGACCTGCAAGAAGACTTCGCCGGTCAGGTCCTCGGGGTCCGAGGCTCCCCGGGAACGCAGGTAGGCGGCAACGGAGGGGTGGAGTTTGCGGTAAAGAGCCACCCAGGCCCACTCCGAACCCGCAATCGCCTCATGCAGGGTCCGGTCGTCGAGCGCCGGGATCCGAAACCGGTGGTCGTCCAAGTTCCGCTCGGAGGTCATGCGGAGATCTAGCCGAGCTTCTCCTCGGAGGGAATGCGAACCTCATCCGATGTTGGCTTGGGCGCCGCATCCCGGGAAGCGTACTCATCCACGTAGGTCTGGCCCGACTGCTCCATGATGGCGAACATGATCTCGTCGGTCATTGCGCGCAACGCAACCCGCGGGTTGTCGTTGTCCGCGTACTTCTCGAAGGTCAACGGCGGCCCGAACTTCACAGTTATCCGTCCCCGCAACTTGGGGAACTTGGCACCCTTGGGCATGACCTCACGGCTGCCGATAAGACCAATCGGCACCACGGGCGACCCCGAACCCAGCGCCAGCCGGGCGACCCCGGTCCTGCCCCGGTAAAGACGGCCGTCGGGAGAACGGGTCCCCTCCGGGTACAGACCCAAAACGCCGCCGGACTTCAAGAACTCTATGCCGGTTTCCAGCGCCGCCAGGCTCTTGGCCCGAATGTCACGACGGATGGGGATCATGCCCAACGATTTGACCAGCCACCTGGTCCGCCAGCTATCCCAGTATTCGGCCTTGGCCAGAAAAACTACCCGCCGGGGAACACACAACGGCACCCAGAAAGAATCCCAGAACGATAGGTGGTTGGCGACCACGATGACCGGGCCCTCGGTGGGGAAAGTGTCCACCCCGTGCACCTCGACCCGGTAGGCCCAGCGCAGATAGGGCGCAAGGGTGAGTTCCAGGAATCGGTAGAAACGGCGGCCGGTGAGGTTATCGGCGGTTATCGGATCGTCATTGGGCATGCTTGGAAACGGGCGATGTTGGAAGTGGTGGGCCCGACCTTTCCGACAAATCTACTCGATCTTGAGCAACAACGGCAAAGGTGGCAGATCGGGGATCGGCCTCGTATACGCCGAGGTCGGAGGTAGGTTCGTCGAGGATTAGGACCTTCGCTCCGAAGTACACGGCCCGCGCTATCGCCAGCGCCTGCCGCTCACCGCCGGACAGGGTCCCTACGGTCTGCCGTCCATCCGTGACCCGCTGGATGCCCATCTTACGCAGCTCTTCCACCGAGATGCGGTCGGCCGCCTTCAGGTCTAGCAGGCGGAACGGTCCCAGTCTCATCGTGGGCTCAGCGCCGAGAAAGAAATTCCTCGCGACGCTCATGAGTGGGATGGTCCCGACTTCCTGGTGCACGGTAGCGATTCCCAGAGCGCGGGCCTCCTGCGGGCTGTCGAGAGTAACGGACTGACCGCCGACGAGCACGTTCCCCGTGGTGGGCCTGTAGACTCCTGACAGAATCTTGATTAGGGTCGATTTTCCGGCGCCGTTCGACCCCAGGACACACAGTACCTCGCCGGCAAACAGCTTCAGCGAGACATCCTGGAGGGCGGTCTTGCCCAGGAATCGCTTGGTTACCGAGTGGAACTCCATCACCGGGTTTTCAGGCATGATCCGATGGCCTTTTCAGCGGACGGTAAGTGCGAGCTTGCGGAAGTAGTTGTTGGCGAGCACCGCTAGCAGGAGGAGGGCGCCGAGGAAAGCTTGGGCGAATTAGTGTTCCAGCCCGTGTAGTAGACGCCTACGCTGACGAAGCCGTAGGTGATGGCGCCGATAGCCACGCCCAGCGGAGACCCGTCTCCCCCGGTGAGCAGGACGCCGCCGACAATGACCGCAATGATCGCGTAAAGGACGAACCACGACCCGTAGGAGATTGCGCTACCGCAAACAAATAGTGAGTGAAACTAACGGGATTCCATTGGAAGCAGAGTTTCCACTGTTCACGTCCTTGGAGAGGAGCGCAACGGCTAGGGTTGCTGGGTAGGTTGTGACGTCCTACTCAAGAACCTACCGTTGGAATGTTTTTCGTTCGGATCGTCACGAAGTATCATTTCGCCATCGAGTGCGTTGAGGCCGCGTTCGATGACCTCGAGCAGCTGGGAACACCTGCTGTATGAAAAGGGCACTGACGAACTGAGACCCGCCTATTTCTAGACGATGAAGAAACACCTTCGAGCTGCTGGATCGCAAGTTCCAGGGCCGCAAGGGGGAGGCAGATCTCGCTGCCAACATGTGGTACGACGGCGCGATCTTAGGTAAATGAGCAATAGGCTCAGGGAAGGTCGCTATGCGCGTCGCGTCGGCCAACGTTTGCTCTATCAGCGGCTCCAATCACGAGCCGCGAAGAAGCTGAGGTCAAACGGATGGCACTCCAATCAGCTAACGGTGTCTGCGAAGACTGTCGAGCCGACTTCATCGCTCTGCTTGTCGAGGAGTACGAGCACGCGATGGAACTGTCGAACAAGACACGGCGAGAACTGCTTGACGAGGATAGGCCCTCCAACCAAGCATATCTTCTCGGTAGGATGGCCAACTTAGCCGGCAAGCTTGAGATCATTCTCGAGATTATGAAGAACCCGGCGATACCCACGTTGCTGTGGCGGTTCAATCACAAAACCAACTTTTGCCCGGTCTGCAGAGCCTTCTTCACAGTGATACTGGTCAGTAAAGAAGCAGAGGTCCACAGGCTGGCGGACAAAGTAGGCCGAGAGCGGCCAGACAGGATTGCGCCGTCGGAAGACCACTCCATATTCCTGGGCCGAATTGCCAAAGTCACGGGCAAGCTTGAACTCCTGAGCAAACTAGTCGCCAGGATTGACCCACTGAGCGACTTCCATACTGTCGTCTCTTGCCCTGACCTCCAACGTCCATAGTTATTGCAGTTTCGGTGCACCAACCCTGTATCGGCGTCGGGGAGCTAGGTCAGTCCTCGGTGGTGCCCACTGGATGGCGCAGATCAGGCAGCTCGGGGGGATCTGACAAAAGCCACTTGGGAGTCAGAAAGATCGTGTGCTTACCGGTTAGGCTCGAAAAGTCGTCAGTTGCTTGCAGCAAATGGCAAAGGCCTAGCCGTAAGCGCGTATGGGCGCAATAGCCCCTGAGCATGATTCGAAGGGCGAACCAGAGGTCGTGGACGAAGCTCGTTGTCGCGTCGCGTGCCCACCATGGATTGATGCGCAAGCCAATCTCCAACAAGATGGTGCCGTCCTCCGGATTGACACCAACCGTAAAGCATGGATCGCCGACGTCGCCACTCGCCAATGTACGTAAATTGGGCCGGGGAGAATGCCGGGCAACAAGTTCTTCTTGAGACAACCAGTCGGCAAGGGAACGATAGCCCATTACCCATGCCCCGTTGATTCGGAGGCAGGTGTCCTCTCTTCCCCACCATTCAAACCGCAAGCCACTCTCATCGTCCTCGAGCCGCATAACAATGTCCCCAGTCCTGTAGCGTATTAGGGGTTGCATCTGGACGAAGGGAAACAACTCCGTAAGCGCAAGTTCTCCAACGGCCCCCGGCTCAACCGCAGAACCCCGCTCATCAACAACCTCTCCGACTACGTAGGGATCTAGGCTGAACCAAGGAGCTGTTGACGTCCGGGTTGCTCCTCCGAATATCTCCGAGAGTGAGTACTTCTCCACGAGCATGGCACCCTGAAAGACGTTTGTTAGGAATTGACGAAGCCCCGTATGAACAAAACCGCCGACAAGCACGCTTCTAATATCCAATGCATCGATTGGTACACCGGCTTCCAGAGTCGCCTGAGCTAGCAAACCCACGTCCGAGGCGGTCCCAGCGACTACGGTGGGTCGCAAAGTCCCGCCCTGGAACCGGTACTCGGCGACTAGCATTTGGAGGCACTGTTGAAGCTCTGTGTCGTCGCTTACGCTGCAGGGGATTTGGCGTCCGCTTCCCGGAATCGGCATAGCCATGCCATGGCGGTTGTACCGCGCCAGGTCTGATTCGGACGGGCGTCATCGACTTCGGGTCTTAGCCTCTTGGGCTTGCTGCGGCGCTGGTAGATCGGCACCTTACCTGCAGAGCGCAGTACCCGCAGCGTCGATGATTCCGAGCACCAGACCCTGCCCTG
>JAJCYE010000109.1 GCA_029263075.1 Actinomycetes bacterium | reverse complement strand
GTTACGCCGGGGATCCGGCCCGCGGGATCCGACGCCGGGGACCAGGCGAGAATCATGACCCCGGCGGGGGCGGTGGCGGCTGGATCCAGCTACATCGTCGTCGGCCGACCGATTACCGGGGCGCCGGATCCGATCCGGGCTTCCGAAGGAGTGCTGGCGGAACTGGGCTAGTCCCGGCCGAACCGGATCTCCCGCCGATCAGTCGTCGTTGAGGATCGTCCCGATTCCGATTGAGTCGGTAATCCGAGCATTGACCGGGGCCGAGAGGACCAGCGCGAACGTCTCGTCTCCCTCAACCGTGTTGTCGCCCCTGATGGTGACCGCCACGGGCTTGGTGGCTTCGTCCGGGCCGAAGGTCAAGGTGGTGAGAGGAACGGTCACGTAATCCAACACGTTGGCGGAGAAGGTGGTCCTGGTCTTCACCCTCACCGTTGAGGTCCCGGACAAGTCGCCGGACCTGGTTACGGTGAAGGTCAGGCTACTGGTGCCGGAATCCCCCTCTGTCGCCTGGACATCGTCAACGGAAAAGCCGGTGTCGTCGTTGACGATGGTCCCTACCCCGACGCCGTCGCCGATAGATGCCCCCAGCGGTGAGGTCAGGTCAACGTTAAACGTCTCGTCCGGCTCGACCGCCCGGTCGCCCCGGACCAGGACGTCCACGGTCCTGCTGGCCTGACCGGCGGAGAAGATCAAAAGCGTGGAGGCCCGGGACCTAAAGTCCGTGCCCGGGGTCGCGGTGCCGGCGGAAGTCGAGTACCTGACCGCAGCCGCGCTTTCGGTTGACCCGGACCTGGAAACCGTGAAGCGGGCCGGCCGGGTTCCCGAGTCGCCCTCCACAACCGAGACGTCGTCGATAGAAAACTGTGACGGTGTCCCGGAGTCGTCGTTGACTATGGTCCCAACGCCGGTGTCATCGGAGATCGTTGCGTTGAACGGGTTGGACAACACCATGTTGAACGTCTCATCCGGTTCGGCGGCCAGGTCACCCTTCACCTGTACGCCCAGCGTTTTGGTGGTGTCGCCCACGCCGAAGTAGACGGTGGTGGGCGGAATGGCCACGTAGTCGGACGGAGCCGATGCCGACGCGTCCGTGGTCTGGAACTGAACCGACGAAACCCCGCCGCTGGACCCGGCCCTGGTGACGGTGAACGACGCTACCCGGACCCCGAACTGGCCTTCGTCCACCGTGGCGTCGTTGATCGAAATGGACGGCGCGGGATCTGATCGGGGGGCGGCCTCGACCGCGGCCAGGGCGTCGAGTTTGCCTTCGCCCCAGACCATGTTGTCGCCGGCGGTACCTCCGCAGGTGAGGTCGGAGACGTCGGTGGCGGCGTCGTCGAGGAGGGTCTTGGTGGCCGCGACATTGCCCTTCAGCGAGGGTGCCGACGACCACAGCAAAGCCACCGTGCCTGCAACGTGGGCGGCGGCCGATGCGGTTGTGTTGAATGTCGAATAGCCGTTGCCCGCCGGGATGCTGCTGCGGACATTGTGGCCGGGCGCTGCGATATCCGGCTTGACCACCGCCACCCCGGACCCCCGCCCCGAGTAGTCGGCGATTTCGCCCGCTTCGTCGAAGGCGCCCACCGAGTAGGAGCCGAGGTAGTCGCCGGGTGACGAAGCCGTGCCGCACCCGGGGCCCGCGTTGCCCGCCATGAAGACCGGGAAGATGCCCGACGCCAGCCAGGCGTTGACCGCCTGGCCGAACCAGGGATTGTTGGGACCCCCGCCCCACGGGTTCACCACGATGTGCGGCCGCATCTCAGGCTTGGGGTTCTGCCCGTTGACATCGGTGGGCGCCAGGATCCACTGGGCCGCCGAAAGCAGGGCGGCATCGCTGCAACTGCTCGTCTCGCATCCTTTGGCGTCGATCCATTTGACGCCGGGTGCAACCCCGATCTGGTTGCCGGCGCCGTCATCTCCGGCCACGGTGCCCATGGTGTAGGTGCCGACGCCCACGTTGTCGCAGGGTGGCGCGGTGGCGATCCCGCAGATGCGGGCGGGGTCCCACCAGCTGTAGTTGTGGTTGAAAACCCCACCGCCGACGTTCCCCCGGTATTGGTTCACCAGGGCCGGGTGGTCGAACTTGACCCCGGTGTCGATGCCGGCGACCACCACCCCTTCGCCGGTGTTGTTGAAGGTGGACCACACGTCGTCCGCGTTTATGGCCGAGACGCCCCACTCGACGGCTGCCAGTGTGTTTGCGTCGGCGACGGTGAGTTCCGGCGCCGGGAAGCTCTGGGCCTCGGACACCGCCGCCACCTCGGTCCGGCGCGCCACCCTGTCCGCCAGGGCTGCGGATCCGGTGACCCGGACGGCGTTGACGATCCAGAACGGCTGGAACTCGGCCTTTTCGGCCTTTAATGCGTCAATCAGGCCTTTTTGTGAGCGCGACGCGGTTTGTTGGAGGGCGGCTACCACCGAAGCACCCCGCTCGGTCCGATCCGATGCCTTTTCCGCCCCGGCCAGGTCTGCCTGCTCCCCGAGCCGAACCCAAAACGTGGCCTGCCCGGCGTCCTGCAGTTGTTTCGCCAGGGGCCGGGTGATCTTGGACCCGGCCGGCGACCGGGCGCCCAGAGACGAAGTAGGTGCCAGCATCACGGCCAGGGCAACTGCCATGGCGACCAGGGGGCGGAAAGCGCTTTGCGGTCTCATCGAATCCTCCACGGACGGCGCCTCGCTGGGGTCCCGGAGGCAATCGGATCGGGGATGGAGAGTGTTTACCGCGCCGTGGCGCTACGGGCAAGACTTTTGGGGAAACTTCCCACCGGATTTAGATCCGGCTGCAGGTCGGGAGACCGGAGGCGCTATTTGGTGACGGTAAGGGTGACTGGTCTGGTTAACTTCTTGCCGCTGGCGGAAGTGCCGGTGACCTCGAAGGGGTAGTCAACGCCTTTTTCCAGTTGCTCGGCCGTCAGTCCTTTGACGGTCTCGGTCAACTCGAACCTCAGATCGAAGAGGTTCTTCAACTGCAGTTGATTGAGGATGAAGCTGATGGTGTCCGGCTTGGCCAGATCGTCGGGCTGGGTGAAGGTGAACGTGACGGACTCCTTGAACCCGTTCAAGGGCGTCAAAAAGCAGTTGATCTTCACCGTGGTTCCGTCTGTTCCGAGCGACCATGGCACCTTGGCGCTATCACTCAAAGACCCGCAGGTGAACGAGAAGGTCGGCTCCAGTGGGGGCGCCGATGGCGCGGTGGGAGCGGGTCGCCCCGGCAACGGGGCAGGAGCGGGGGCCGGCGGATCCACTGCAACCTGAGGGATGGCGACTCCCCACGGGTATCGGAATGACCGGGTCTTGGCGCCGTTGCGCCCGACGACATCGAAGACGTAGCTGCCGGGAGGGACGTTGCCCACCTGCAGTTCCAACCGGAAAGTGGTGGACCCGTTGGCGCGGGGAACCACTGAGGACGGGGTGAACGAGCAACTCAGGTTAGCCGGGAGGCCGGCGCATGAAAGTTCGACCCTTTGGGCAAATCCACCGAAGGACTCGACCAGACAGGTGTTCTGGTTGTTGGTGACATCGCCCGCCGGGCAGGAGATGCGGAAATCGGCACTGCCGTCCAGGACCGGCAGGGTCCCGCCCGCCTGAGCCGGGGGACTGGTGTCTGCGGGGGGCTGGGTACCTTCGTCGGGCCCAGCGGCCGGCGGGATGACTTCGGGTTCGCCTGCGGGTTGCGCGGTTGGCGCGGGTTCGCTGG
Organism: Actinomycetes bacterium; assembly: GCA_029263075.1. Classification (GTDB taxonomy): domain Bacteria; phylum Actinomycetota; class CADDZG01; order JAHWKV01; family JAHWKV01; genus JAJCYE01. The sequence continues at coordinate 8,966 of JAJCYE010000109.1, read as the reverse complement.
AATCGGTGTCGTCGGAAAGTGCCGCCTGAACCACTACGGCACCCAGGGCAAGGGAAAGCACGGTGACCGCACTGCCGATGACAAGCATCAGCCTGAAGTTAGACCATGCTTTTAGGGTGGAGTTGAGCGTGCCCAGTTTCACTGTGTAAGGTTACCCCGAGACGCTGGAAAACATGTGGCCCCGCGGCCACGCTATGTGAAATTGTAAGCCAAACCAGGGTCGGTTTCCAGGCGCGACTTTCGCGACCTATAATCGCTTCGAACCCCACCACATTGTCCAAATCAGCGGTTAGGCTGTCCTTTTTCAGTGCGTCCGCCTCAATTGAAGGAGTTTCTTCAATCGCCCAGTCACGCTTGTTCATATTTTCGGGTCCTTCCGGCGCAGGCAAAGGAACCATCGTGCAGCGCCTCCTGGAGGAGCGGCCCAACACGCGGCTAGCCGTCTCCTGCACCACCCGGCCCGCCCGGCCGATGGAGAAGGAGGGCGTGCACTACTTCTTTATTTCCGAACGGGAGTTCGTCGAGAGACGTGACCGGGGAGAGTTCCTGGAGTGGGCGCAGGTCCATGGCAACATGTACGGGACGCCCCGCAAGATCGTCGAGGGCATGCTGGCCGCAGGCTCTGACGTGATCTTGGAAATCGACGTTCAGGGAGCAGCCGAGGTAAAGAGTGCGATGCCCGGTGCCCGGTTGATATTCATCGAGGCTCCGTCGATGCAGATTCTTGAGCAGCGCCTGCGCAAGCGGAGTACCGAGAGAGAGGACGTTCAGGCCCGCCGGATCTCCGATGCCTACGACGAATTGCGCAAAAAAGGTTCGTTCGACGGTGTGGTGGTCAACGTGGAGGTGGAACAAGCCGTCAAAGAAGTGTTAGCTTTGATGGACAGCCGTTAATTTTTTAGGCGCTCTTTTTTCAAGTTAGGAACCCTTTGATATATCCCCGAATTGAACAGCTCGCGGAAAAGGTCGACAGCCGCTACACGCTGGTCATCCTCGCCGCCAAGCGTGCCCGCCAGATCAACTCCTACTACTACCAATTGGGTGAAGGCATCCGGGACTTCGTCCCGCCCCAGGTTTCCGGCCTGGGCGACAACGCCAAGGCGTTGTCTGTCGCCCTCGAAGAGGTCGCCCAGGGTAAGTTCGGCTGGGAGCGCCCGCCGGAGGTAGAGGCCCGCATCAAGTAGGCAGTACGGCCAGCGCGTCCCGGCCCCACCGCCGGGTTGTCCTCCTTAGGCAGCCAGATGGTTCACAAAAACTTGGCCGGCAGCAAAATTGCCCTCGGCGTTTGCGGGGGCATCGCCGCGTACAAGGCAGCCGGGTTGGCCCGGGACCTGACGCAGGCGGGGGCCGACGTCCACGTTGTCATGACGCGGTCGGCCATGAACTTCATTGGTCCCATCACCTTTTCAACCCTGACCGGGAACCCGGTCCGATCCGAACTCTTCCCCCCGGCCGCGCCTTCCGAGATCGCCCACACGGATCTGGGGAGGACCTCCGACCTGATTCTCATCGCCCCTGCCACGGCCAAGACCATTGCCAAAAGCGCCCATGGCGTTTCCGATGACCTGATATCCGCCCTGCTGCTGTCGGCAGCCTGCCCGATAGTTATGGCGCCCGCGATGCACACGGAAATGTGGCGAAACGAGGCAACCCAGCACAACGTCGCCGTCCTGATCGGCCGGGGGATCCGGATGGTCGGCCCGGAGGTCGGGGCTCTGGCCGGGCCGGACGTGGGGATCGGCCGCTTGGCCGAAGCCGACAACATCATCCGTGCGGTCGACGAGGAGTTGGGCCGCCGGGAGCAGCTCGGCGGATGCTCGTTGGTGGTGACCGCCGGCGGGACCCGCGAGCCGATTGACCCCATGCGTTTTATCGGTAATTCCTCTTCCGGGTTGATGGGGTACGAACTGGCCTTCGAAGCGGTCCGCCGGGGCGCCCGCGTCACGCTCATTACCGGGCCCACCCACCTGATCCCGCCGGACGCGGCGACCGTTGTGAACGTCACCACGGCAGCCGAGATGCGAGTTGCGGTTGCCCGGGCGGTTTCGTCCGCGTCGGTGCTGGTGATGGCGGCTGCGGTGGCGGACTGGAGGCCGGTCCGAAACTGGACACAAAAGCTCTCCAAGTCGGACGGCCCACCCCGCCTGGCGCTTGAGGCCACCCCGGACATCCTCGCCGAGGTGGGGGAGAGCCGCCGGGCCGGAGGCCTGCCGGAGTTGAAGGTTCTTGTCGGATACTGCGCCGAGACCGAGGGGTTGAAAGAGGCCGCGGTCCGCAAGCTCGAGCGCAAACACCTGGATCTGGTGGTTGCCAACCTGGTGGGGGCGAAGGATTCTGGGGTAGGGCTTCCTACCCTGAAGGCGCTGATCCTGGACCGGGACGGCAACCTGGATGACCTGGGGCTGGTGAGCAAGAAGGAACTGGCCCGGCGGGTTCTGGATGGTGTCGCCGGCCGGTTGGCGGTGGGGAAATGAAGGGGCCGAGCCGGTTTAAGCGGGCCTTCGTTGCGCTGGTTCCGATTCAGCGATAGCGTAAGGCGGTCCCTGTGCCCTGGTTAGATCCATCGCGGGAGAGGCTGGGACGGAACCGTCCTATAGACCTCTAACTTTCGCTCAAAAAGGAGCCTCGATGTCACGCAGTTACCTGTTTACGTCCGAGTCGGTCACGGAAGGCCACCCCGACAAGCTGGCGGACCGCATCTCCGACGCAATTTTGGACGCAATCATGGCCGAGGACCCCAACGGCAGGGTGGCTTGCGAGACCCTGGTGACCACCGGACAGGTGATCGTCGCCGGCGAGATCAGCACCGACACCTACATCGAAGCCCGAGAGATCGTCCGGGAGACGGTGAACGAGGTTGGCTACACGAACGCCAAGTTCGGCCTGGATGGATCCACCTGCGGAGTGCTGCTGGCGATCCAGGGTCAGTCCGCCGACATTGCGCTCGGAGTGGACACCGCCTACGAGGCGAAGGCTGGAGCCGAGGACGACCTGGACACGCTCGGTGCCGGCGACCAGGGCATGATGTTTGGCTTTGCGGCCAAGGAGCGTCCAGACCTGGACACCGAGTTGATGCCTACGCCCATCTGGCTCGCCCACCGCTTGGCGCACCGGCTGTCCCAGGAACGCAAGAGCGGCCGGATGCCCTACCTGCGCCCGGACGGCAAAACCCAGGTTTCTATCAAGTACGAAGACGGGGTGCCGGTAGGCATCGAGAACATCCTGATTTCCGCCCAGCACGAACCCGAGGTGGACATCGAAACCCTTTTGAAGCCCGACCTGATCGAGTACGTGATCAAGCCGATCGTCCCGGACTGCCTGTGGTCGGAGGACATCGAGTTCCTGGTCAACCCGACCGGCCGCTTTGAGATAGGCGGCCCCATGGGCGACACCGGCCTCACCGGACGCAAAATCATCGTCGACACCTACGGCGGCTTCTGTAGCCACGGCGGGGGCGCATTCAGCGGCAAGGACCCGACCAAGGTCGACCGGACCGCCGCCTACTTTGCCCGCTATGTAGCCAAAAATCTGGTCGCGTCCGAGGTTATGGATGCATGTGAGATCCGGGTTGCCTACGCCATCGGGGTTGCCCACCCGGTTTCCATCAGCCTGGAGGACCGCGGCACCGCTAAGGTCGATCCCAACAAGCTCGAAAAGCTGGTCGGCGAGTTCTTTGACTTCCGCCCGGCGGCCATCATCCGGGACCTTGACCTGCGCAAGCCGATCTACAAGGACAGCAGTTCGTACGGCCACTTCGGCCGTACCGAGAAGCACTTCACCTGGGAGCGGACCGACCGTGCCGAGGAGTTCGCAAAGGCCGCCGCCGCCCTCTAACCCCGGCGCGGTAGCCCGTGCTGGTTGGAGTAATCGTTGACCTCTCGGTCTGGGGACTCAACAAAGAGCTGACCTATTCCGTTCCTCCGGATCTGGTTGAGCGCGTCCGGATCGGTTCAATCGTCCGGGTACCTCTGCGCAACCGCCGGGTGCGGGGCTGGGTGGTGAACCTCGATGCCGGCCTGGGCCCCTCAGGCGAAGTATCTGACGTACCGGCAAGCGTGGCGCCGATTGCCGCGGTCAGCGGGCGGGGACCGGTGTTCGACGCCGATCTTCTGGCGGTGGCCCGGATCCTGGCCCGGCGGTACGTCCATCCGCTGAGTTCGTTCCTCTCCCTTTTTACCCCCGACCGGTTGGGCCGCCGGGGTGCGCTTTGGCCTGAGGTGCCTGCGCCTGCGCCCCGCGGTCCCGTCGAGCGGGTGCTCTGGCGGCTGAAACCCGGAGAGGATCCCCTGGAGCGTTATGCGGACCTGATCGCCGGGGAGTTGACCGCCGGGCGGGGAGTGATCCTTGCCGTACCGGAGGTGCGGGAGGGTTCGAGGGTTCTGGGGGAGCTGGCCGGAAGATTTCCCGACGATGCGGCGGTCGTCCACAGTGGCGTAGACCCGGCTGAGCGGTCCAAGGCCCTCTGGGAGGTTGCGTCGGGTCGCCGTAGGTTGGTCCTGGGGGGCCGGGCCGCCCTTTTTGCCCCGGCGTTCACCCTGGGGGCCATCGTCCTGCACCAGGAGCACGACCCCTCGTTCAAAGAGCAGCAGTCCCCTTACTACGACGCCCGCGTGGTCGCAGAGGTCCGGGCATCCGTGACCGGCGCCCGCCTGGTCGCGGCCACCCCCACGCCGTCGCTGAACCCGGCCTACTGGACCGACGTCGACACCCCGGCGCCGGTCACGGCCCCCCTTCCGTGGCGCGTGGAAGAAACCGACCGGCTGCAGGAGCGGACCGCCTGGCCCGCCACCGAAGTGGTTGCCCCGCCCCGGCGGGGCCTGCCGCAGCGGGCGATTGCCTGCATCCTGGACGCCAAAAAAAGAGGCGAACGGTCAATTATCCTGTTGCCGCGAATCCGGGCTACCGCCTCCGGACCGGGACCGGATGAGCTTATGTCATTCTTGGCCAAAGTTGTGCCCGGCGCCCGGGTGGCCCGTGCCGATCGTCCCGGCCTGGGCAACGACCCGGGGGCGCTGGAGGCGGCCCTGACCGCCGACGTCGTGATCGCCACCGAAGCGGGGTTGGCCGACGTCCCCCGGCCTGCGGTGTCGGTCGCTATTGCTCTGGGAGTTGACGGGTACTTCTCCAAGCCCAAGGGCCGGGCGGCAGAAGACTCCATCGCCTCCTTGTGGGCGCTTGCCGGACTGGTGGGGGGGAGGCGTCCGAAGGGACGCCTGATCCTGGAGGTCCACACCGGCGACCACCACGGGATTGAGGCCCTGGTGCGCGGCGACTACAAGTTCTTCGTTCGCAAGGAGATGGAGGCCCGCCGGCTGGCCGATGCTCCTCCGTACATGGCGATGGCTCGTCTGCAGTGCCCCGATCCGGCCCCCGGGTTGCTGGACCGGTTGCGCGAACTGGAGGCCACTCGGGTCCTGGGCCCGGCGCAGGGGGGCAGCCTGGGGTACGAGACTCTTCTCAAGACCCGAAACCTTGAGACTATCCTTGATCCTTTGGGTACGATTGTTTCAACCGCACCTCAACGAGTCCTCGTCGAGGTTGACCCCAAGGACTGGTAAGCGTAAATGGCGATACTCCCGATTCGGCTCTACGGTGACCCGGTGCTCCGCACCCGGGCGGCAGAGCTGGACGAGGTCGATAGAAAAGCCCGCCGGCTGATGGGCAACATGACCGACACGATGAAACAGGCCCCGGGCATAGGACTTGCTGCGCCGCAGGTGGGCGTCCTCAAGCGGATCATTGTGTGGGAGAACGACCTCGAAAAGGGGTCTTTGGCAAACCCGGTGATCCTGGACCGGGAAGGGCAGGTCGAGGGAGACGAAGGTTGTCTTTCTATGCCCGGGATCACCTACCCTGTGGTGCGTTCTGAGTGGATCCTGGTGCAGGGCTTCGATGATTCCGGAGAACCGGTCAAGTTCGAGACCCGGGACCTGACCGCCCGAATTATTCAACATGAGATCGATCACCTGGACGGCATCCTCTTTATCGATCACCTACCCCCCGAGTTGCGTAGTGAAGCTCTCGGGGTCCTGAGGGACCTGTCGGAGACCTGGGAACAGCAGGAGGTCGCACGGTAGGCAGCAGGGTCGTCTTTTTCGGTACCCCCGGCATCGCCGTACCCACCCTTCAGGCGCTGATCGATTCCCACCACCAGCTGGTCGGTGTCGTGACCGCCCCCGACCGCCCCCGGGGCCGGGGTATGAAACTTCAGCCGTCGGACGTGAAGACGCTGGCGGTCAGGTGCGGCATCCCGGTCCTCCAGCCTCCCACTCTGCGTTCCGACGAGGCCCAGGCGCCGCTCAGGCTCCTCGACGCCGACGTTTTTGTGGTTGTTGCCTACGGTTTGATCCTGCCCAAGGCGGTGCTGGAAACGCCGCCCCTGGGCTGCATCAACGTCCACTTCTCCCTGTTGCCTCGCTGGCGCGGCGCCGCCCCCGTCCAGTGGGCGATCCTGGAGGGCGACCCGAACAGCGGAGTGGCCATCATGAAAATGGATCCGGGGCTGGACACGGGACCCGTGCTGGAGATGGTGGAGGAGCCGATCCTCCCCGAGGACAACTCCGGCCGGCTGGCCGACCGGTTGGCCGCGCTGGGTGCCCGGCTGGTTCCGGCGGTCCTGGACCGCCTGGAGGACATATCCCCGGTGCCCCAGCCCGAAGAGGGCGTGACCTACGCCTCCAAGCTGACCCCCGAGGATGCCCGCATCGACTGGTCGAAGCCGGCCGTCACGGTCAACAATCGCATCCGGGCTTTCAACCCGCGCCCCGGCGCCTGGTCGTCACTGAACGGCAAGCGTTTAAAGGTTTGGAGCGCCGCACCCGCGGGGCGGTCCGAAGGGGTCCCCGGCACCCTCTCAACCGGCGACGAGGGACCCGTGGTGGCTACCGGATCGGGTGGCCTCCGGCTTTTAGAGGTTCAGCCCGAGGGCAAGAGCCGGATGAGCGGGGCCGACTTCGTCAGGGGCTACGGCCAGGACCTGCCGGCTCTTCTGGGTTAATGGCCGCCTGGGGTCTCCCGGCTATTTAGGGCAGCACGGCTCCCGCCTCGAGCAGCACATCCCCGTCCGGCAGGCGGTAGTAGACCTGCCAGTTGTAGTAGCCCAAATAGGCTCTCTCATCCTCAAGCATCTGTTGGGCGTAGATCGTCACCGCATCGACGTAGAGCTGGCTGTGGTTGTAGGCGAAAAGCGCCTTGTTCATATTCCCCGGTGCGCCGGAAGCCTTGAGGTACCGGGCGGCTCCGAAAATGGCGTCCCGGGTGTTGTTGATATCGCCCTTTCCGTAGGCCGCCCAGGTTGAGGGTAGGAACTGCATCGGCCCCTGAGCGCCGGCGGAGCTGTTGCCCCGGATCCGGCCCAGGCGGGTCTCGATCAGGTGGACCGAGGCCAGGTAGGCCCACGGGATGCCGAATTCGGCCTCCGCATCCCGATAGTGCTGGCGCAGTTCGGCTGCGGGCGCCGGTTCGACAATGGTCCAGTCGGGCAGTTTGGTTCCCGGCCGGGTGAGGCGCCTAAGCTGCTCCCCAGCCCGGATATTTGCCTCCAGGTTGTCCCGGAGACCGGCCGGCGCCTGCGCCAGTACCGCTTGTTTGAAATCGGGGTTGGCCACGGCCGCGCGGTAGGCGGCCTGCTGAATCCGTCCCAGCCGGGGCAGGAGCAGGGGGTCGGTATCCGGCGAACGGATGGCTAGCTCGGCGGCGATCAGTTCCGAGGCCACGGCTTGGGCCGTGTCCAGCGCCGGGGTGCCGGATGGGATTGGCGAAGGCGACGGGGACTCCGGAGGGGAAGGCAGGGGGGAAGTGGACGCCGGTGGCGTGGGCGTTGGAGCCTGCGCCGGCTCGCCGGAGCACCCCGGGAGCAGGGTCAGGAGTAAAAACGCCGCGGCCAAAGGGCGGCTCCGGAGAAAATTCTGAAAAAAGTCCTTAAAGAATCTCAAAATATGCCGATAAGCCCGGGTCGGTTGTGTCCGTTGGCGCCATGAATCCCGGCCTCCTCCCGCATCACCCTACCCGGCTCTGCGGATCCGCTACCCTTCAGGGGACCGTCCAACCGAGAAGTACCAACTCAAGGGAGCCTCAGATGGCGAACTGGAACTGCGAAGGCTGCGGCGTGATGATGGATGCCGACGACGAGGGCGAACCAGAGTCCTGCCCCCGCTGCGGCAAGGACATGGTCAACTTTGCCGGCGCGGCTCTGAAAAATCTCTGTGGCGGAGGAGTTTCGGGAATGACCTCGGGCAGCGCCCAACCTGCATCCCAGGGCTCACGGCTGCCGTCGCTGCCATCGGAACCGGCAAAGTCCTGACCCGGCGTTGTTGAACCGGCAGGATCCCGGTATCGGTTAGGGAGTAGTCAGGCCGAAGGGGCTGCCCTCGGAGTCCCTACAGATGGCCCACTTCTCGCCGGGGTGGATGAGAGTACCCCCCAATTCGGGGACCCTGGCCAGGGCTGCGGGGAGGTCTGGGACCGAGAAGTAGGGGATGGAGACGGTGTCTCCGGGGCCCTTGCCTCGCTCATGCAGACCGAACTCCGCCTGTCCTTCGTGGGTCTGCCAGCCTTCACCCTCACCGGGCTTGCGGTCCTCAAGCTGGATGCCCAGAACCTCGGTCCAGAATCGGCGGGCTCGTGCAGGGTCGTCGGCGGGGAACTCGATGAGTGATATGGGGGAAGTCATACCGCCAGGATAGCCGGGATCGGGGCTTGCCGGTTGATCCGGCTGCTCGGGGGCGAGGCCGTCGTCGCCGGCCCCTGAGCGGCTTTGGGCCGGGTTAAGAGAGTGCGGCTATCGCGTTCGCCTCGGTGTCGTAGATCTTAAACACCCGATTCAGTCTGGTCGCTTCAAAAAGTATGTAGACCATTGGCCGGATGGCGGCGAGCGCGAGCTCGGCACCCGCGTCTCTTGTTCTGGCGTGAATTCTCACAAGGGATCCGAGGGCGGAGGAGTCCATCTCCTCTAACCCCTCCATGTT
>JAJCYE010000108.1 GCA_029263075.1 Actinomycetes bacterium | reverse complement strand
CACCACCGAGTTCACCCACTTCTCCAACCTGGTGGACGACCTGGGCGGGGTGGACGTCAACGTGCCCTACGACATGCACGACTCCCCCTCCGGCGCCGATTTCCGGCCGGGCATGATCCGCATGGACGGCCGGGCAGCGCTGGCGTTCAGCCGGAACCGCAAGGACACCCCCCGGGGCGACTTCAGCCGCACCGACAATCAGGGGCTGTTCATGCTGGCCTCCCTGGCCAAGTTCCGGGCGGAGGCAGCCGACCCGCACCGCATCTTCGACTACATCCGGGCGGCCCGGGTTCACGTGAAGACGGACATCCCGCTGAGCGAGGCGGTCAAGCTGGCCCTGCTGGCGCGGGAGATCGACCCGGCCAACCTACAGAACATCACCATCAACGGTTCCACCGGCAGTTCGGGCGGGGCCAGCGTGGTGTTCCTGGCACCGGGCGACACCTACAACCGGGTGAAGGACGACGGGATCTACTAAGAGACTTTGATCCAGTGGTGGCTGGGACCTGGTTCGTAAGTCGAATCCAGCTTCTTTGCGATAACTCCGGCGAGTCCCAGTCCTTTGGCAGCCTTCAGCACGGCTTTGCCGTCCTTGGGGATTGAGATTGAGGTCCCCAGCAGACCCCCGGGCACCACCGCCGCCTCCAGTAGCTCCCGGCGCCGGGAATAGGGCTCCTGTGTGAGTGACCGGTCGTCCAGGTACAGCAGGTCCACCGCCATGAACTTGGCGTCCTTGCCGGTCCCCACGATCACCCCGTCCAGGACTGCGTTGCGGGCGACCAGGCGCTCGTGCAGCCGGTCCATGCCGGGCACCCTCACCGGCTGCATCGAGGGCAGCAGCAGGTTGGTGGTCCGGTACTCGCACACCGCCATGGATCGTTGACCCTCCAGGTTCGGCTCGAAAGCCCACGCCCTGTCGTTGAACGCTTCCGAGGTCCCGGCCGGGGTCATCGGGGGGCCGGTGGGGACCGGATCCGGCTGGTCACCCTCCCAGGCGCTCAGCAGGATCAGCCACTCCTTTCCGCCCTTGGTCTGGATCACATGCCACACGCCCTTCAGCCGGTTTCCCTTCAGGCGGATGGTGAGCTTGCCCGGGGCCTGCTCGGTCAGGTCGTACTCCCCGGCGTCGAAGATCCGGACCTCGCCGGCTCCGTAGTTGCCGGCCGGAATCGACCCGCTGAAGCCGCCGTACTCGAACGGGTGGTCCTCAACGTGGACCGCCAGTGCTCTTTTCCCCTTCTCTATGGGCAGATTCTTGGGGACCGCCCAGGAGACCAGCACCGGGGTCTTCCCGTTGTACATCTCCAGCCGCAGGTCGAAGTGCAGGTTGCGGGCGTGGTGCTGGTGGATGACGAAGGTCCGGCCGGGCAGCGCCTTGCCCGGATCGACGTCGCCGGCCACCTCCGGCGGCGGCTCGGGAGTTTCGTCGAAGCGGCGCTTGGCCGCGTAGTCACGCTGTTCGGGCATCCTCCAAAGCCTAAGCCCTACGGAACGGCGCCGGACAGGTTGATCTCAGCCCTGGAGTTCGCCTTCACCTCCTTCAGGTCAGACAAGGCGGACAGCGACATGCTCACCGGCACGCTCACGGTGACCTGCACCACGCTGCCGCCGGGGGCGCAGTCGCAGGCGGTCAACTCGGCGCCGTTGGCCGCGGCAAACTCTCTTGCCTTGCCCTCAGGATCCTCGCCGATGCCGGGAATCAACTCGGCGGCCGCCGCCAGGGAAGCGGAGTCGGCGGCCGTCTGAGCTTTGGTTCGCGCCATGTAGTACACCGCCAGGTCGCTCAACCCGAGCAGGAACACCATGACCATAGCCGCGCCGCCGACCACGGCAACGCTGGCGTTGCCCCGGTCGGCGGACCACAACCTACTGCGCGGCACTGTCCGACTTCTCCATACGCATCGTCGCCGAGGCCGTGAGGTTGAGGCCTCCGACGATTTCGCCGACTATCGGCAGCTTCGCCGGCGGGGCGCTGATGTCGACCTTGGCCGGGTCTCCCCGCTCGGTCCCCCGGGTGACCCGGACATCCAGCTTCAATCCCGGAGCTGCATCCCGGGCGGCAGCCGCGATGGCCCCCTGGTCCGGGGTGACGATGGCCTCCCTGACGCCCTCCCGGGCGGCGCCCTGCACCATGATCTGGTCCCGGGCCAGAACCCCTACCTGCAACAGACCGAGGATCAGTATCAGAACCAGGGGCAGCACCAGGGCAAACTCGACGGTGGACTGCCCGTCCTCCCTAATGGGGATCAACCGGAGTCGGTGACTAATTTCCTCCGTCTCCAATACCGGCCCTCTCTTTGAGCTCTCCGATAACCCCATCAAAAAATTCCGTGAGGGCACTGTTGTCGCTCCTCGCCCAATTGATCAGCACGAGGGCCACCGCTGCCGCTGCCAGCAGTACCAGGGCGTACTCGGCGGTGGTCTGCCCCGCTTCCCACCTCAGCCTGCACAGAACGTTGTAGACACGGCTTTGAATCCTTCGAACTCGATCCATTGCTTACTCCTTCCTTGGCAAACCTGAAACGGGAAGTGCATGACTGGGAAAGTGACAAACAAACCTGGGCATCGGGGGTGACATCACAGATCCATCGATTGAAAGGCGCTGACCAGCAGCGGGATTACGGTCAACAGGATGAAGGCGGGCAGGATCAGAAAGACCAGAGGGAACAGGATCTTCACCGGCGCCTTACGGGCCTGCTCCTCGGCGGAACGTTTGAGGCGTCCCCTGACGTCGGCAGAGAAGGTCTCCAGCGACGCCGCCACCTGCGTGCCGAACCTCTCCGAGTTGAGAAGGACCCGGACCAGCGCCTCCAGCTCGGGCACGCCATTGCGCCCAGCCAGGTTCTGAAGTGCCTGAGCTCGGGGTACGCCGAGCTCAATCTCCTCCAGCGCTCTTTGGATCTCCCTGCCGAGCGGCCCGGGCGTCCGCTGCACCACCCGCTTCAGCGAGAGCGAGATGTTCAGTCCGGCGTGGCTGCACACCGCCAGCAGATCCACGACATCGGGCAGGGCCGCCGCCATCTCCCTCTTGCGTGTCCGGGCCCGCGAGGTTAGAACCGTACGGGGAATCCGGTAGCCGACCAGCGCCCCCACCGGCGAGGTAACGACAGCCGCCGGGCCGAAGATCAGGCCACCCATGAACCCTACGGCGGCCAGGACCAGTTGGACGCCCCTCACCGTCTCCACCGAAATCCGGCTCGTTCCGGCGGCGTCCAGCAGTCCCTGGGTATGTTCCTGCCCTCCCCCCGGGTAGGTGCGCCCGAGCCAGCCGAGAGCCGCCCGGACCGGATTGAACTGCGGCCGGCCGGCCGCACCGCCCGCGAGGACGGCGACCCGGCCGGCAACCACCGGATCCCGCCTGCGCAGTGCACTTGAAGCGAGCCAAACCGTGGCGCCGCTCAGGATCGCCAGCAGGAACTCGTTCATACCCGAACCCTCAATGCGTGGCGGATCCAGATCATGCCGGCAACGTTCATCAGCAGGCCTGAAATCAGGATGGTCAGCCCCAGTGCCGACGAGAACAAGAACTCCATCTGCTCCCGGGAGCCCATCGAAAGCAGGAAGAAAAAGGCGAGCGGTGCAACCGCCACAACGATGCCCGACAGGCGCCCCTGGGCGGTCATCGCCCTGATCTCACTTCTGAGCTGTAGCCGCTGCGAGACCCTTTGGGCCGAAAGATCCATCACCCCGGCGAGGTTGCCGCCGGTCTGCCGGTGCACCAGCATTGCGGTCACCCACATGTCGACGTCCCGGCTGGGAATGCGGGCCGAAAACCGCTCCAGCGACTCCTCCATCGGCCGGCCCAGCTCCACCTCCGCCAGCATCCGCTCCAGCTCCTCCTTCATCGGCGCCCGGGTCTCCTCCGCGAGGATTCTGAGCGACCGGGAAAGCGACTGGCCGGCCCGAAGCACGTTGGCCTGAAGCGCCAGAGCCTCGGAAAGCTGCTTTTCGATACGGGCCGCGCGGTTACCGTGCAACTTGTGAAAGAACCGGTCGGCCGCCCAGGGCGCCGCCAGAGCGGTGCCGGCGGCCGCGAGCATCCCATCGAAGAAGAACAGCCCGAACAGGCCGCCGCCAAGTCCCATCGCAAGTCCGAGGGCCATGACATCGGAGAAGGGAACGCCGGGATGGCGGGATTCGGCCCTGGCCTGCAGCCGGGCACCCCACTTGGTTCCGGCAACCTTCACCGCCCAGCCCTCGAGCAAGGGACCTCCGGGCGCCCGCCGCGCCGGGCCCGGCGGTTGGACCTCCAGCCGCTGCAGCAGCCGTGTCCTTCGGCGGGCATGGTGGGAGGACCAACGGGCGGCAAGGATTCCGAGCAGTGCTGCTCCGGCGAGGATCGCTACTACAACGTCCATCAGTCTTCGCCCCAGAACGGCTGGACACCGGCGGCCTCGAAACGTTCCAGGCACTGCGGCGGCTCGCCTACCTCGACCCGGCCGTAGACCCGGCCCTGATCGTCAAGCCCGGCGGGACGGAAGCGAAATACGTCGACCAGTTCCAGGCCGTCCTCGGTCAAACCCCGAACTTCGGTCACCCGGGTTACCCGCCGGGAGCCGTCCTGAAGCCGGCTGGTGTGGACGATGAGGTCGAGTGCCGCCGCGATCTGCTGCCGGACCGGGCCGGGTGCAAGACCGAGCTCGGCCATCATCACCATGGTCTCCAGCCGCACGAGCAGGTCCGCCGGCGAGTTGGCGTGGCAGGTGGACAGAGACCCTTCGTGACCGGTGTTCATCGCCTGGAGCATGTCGAGCGCCTCACCGCCCCGGACCTCTCCGACAATGATCCGGTCCGGGCGCATCCGAAGGGCATTACGCAGCAGGTCCCGGACGGTGACCAGACCCCGGCCCTCGATGTTCGCCGGGCGCGCCTCCAGCGAGACGACATGTTCCCGGGCCAGCCGCAGCTCCGCGGCATCCTCGATGGTGATCAGACGCTCGTGCTCTGGAATGGATGAGGAGAGCACGTTCAAAAGGGTGGTTTTGCCGCTTCCGGTGCCGCCCGAGATGACCATGTTCATCCGGGCAGAAACAGCGGCGTCCAGGAACCTGACCATCGGCGGGGTCATTGTGGCGTTGGCCGACAAGGTTTCGTAGGTGAAGGGCAGGGCCGAAAAGCGCCGGATAGTCACCGCAGGTCCGTGGATGGCCAGCGGCGGAATGATGGCGTGAAGACGGCTGCCGTCGGGAAGGCGGGCCTCGACGTAGGGCTGCGACTCGTCGATCCGTAGCCCGAGCGGGCCGATAACCCTCTCGATCAGGTGGAGGACCTGGGCGTCGGACTCAAGGGTCACCCAAGCTCGCTCGATCCGGCCCGCCCGCTCGACATAGATCCTGCTGGGCGAGTTAATCATCACCTCGGTGATCGCGGCGTCCCGCAGCAACTCTTCCAGCGGCCCGAGCCCGACGACCTCGTCGGAGATCTGGCGCACCAGACTGGCCATCTCCCAGCCCGGGATGATCTCCCGGTCCTCCTCGAGGACCCTGCGGACCGCCTCCCGCAGGTTCAGGCGCTTGTCCGCCTGGCTGCCCTCGAACAGGGCCGGGTCCCGTTCGTTCAGCAGACGCTGCCGAACCCGCTCCTTCAAATCGCTGCTGCCGTTGTGCTCTGACATCTAACCCCGCCTAGAAGCCGACTTCGCTAACCGCGGATGCGAACCTTCGCCCGAACCCGCCCCGGTTGCAGAGGAGCGGGGAGAGGCCGCCAGCCCTCTTGTAAAACGGGTGATGCACCTTTATCCAACCGGCTTCCCGGTGTGCCCGACGGATCCGCAGCCGGGCGTCCGGCCTCCGCCAGCCGCCCGGCGAGCGGCGCAAGCAGCTTGCAACCCAATGGACTCAGCTCCCCCCGGTTGGCCGCCCGGTAGATCTGGTAATCGGCCCTGACCCGACTCACCGCGCTGACGCCGAGAACCGCCTCCACCTCTTTGGGAGTGATGTCCGGCCCACCGGCCTGGTTCAGGATCACGTTGACCCGGTCGGACGCCAATCCATCGGCGCGCAATCCCTTCATCAGGTCCCTGGCTCGGCGCAGGCCCAGCAGGTCCGGAGTGAGAACAAGTGAGACCGAGGTTGCCTCCGGCAGAGTGGCCCCTACCACCGGGTTAAGGCCCGAAGGAAGGTCGACGACCACCTGTTCGCCGGCCTGACGAACCGCGCTCAGGACCCGCCGGACCGAGCCGGGGTCCGCGCCGGCGGTCTCGCCGGCGCGCCCGGGCGCCAGGATCGCCCGAAACCCGAGGGGGTGCGACCACAGGACGCTCTGCACCACCTGAGGCGACAGCTCGTCGGCCACCCGGAGCAGGTCACCGGCGGTCTTGACTCCCGCCTCGGCCCCCAAAAGAGCGGTCTGGTCGCCGTGGTCCAAGTCGAGATCCACCAGCACCGTGCCTCTTCCCGCAATGGTGAAAGCCCCTGCCAGGTGGGCGACGATAACCGACGCCCCGGCGCCGCCCTTGGGGGCCCACACCGCGTGCAGGTTTCCCGAGGCAAAGGATTCGTCAACTGCAGCCGGCACCTGCCTCTCAACCAACCCCCGCAGCTGGTCGCACTCGTCCGGCCACAGAACGAACCCCCTGGCCCCCAACCTTAGCCCCGCCCGGAGCGTCTGGTTGGCCTCCCGGCGGCCGAACAGCACCAGCCCGGCGGTAAGCCTGCCCGCCTGTGGGTTCTCCGAGAGTTCGCCGGCCAGACCTTCGGATATCAGGATGCAGTCGGGCTCGGAAGTTTGCTCCAGGAGCTCATCGACCGTGCGGACCGAGCGGACCAGCCGCCAGTGGGGGATCTCTTCGAGGTGACGAATGACCTCATCAAGCAGGATCAGGTCGTCACAAGCGACCAGGACGGTGGGTGATGCGGACATGGAACTTCCCCCTTGGCTCGGCAACCGTGGGGAAGTGCCCGCCGGGGAAGTGACTACCTAGGTTTTTACATCAAGGCACCTACAGTTGAGAAGACCCAAATTGAAAAATCCGGCAATCGGTCCCGAAAAATCCGGCCTTCAACCTAGAACGTTCGGCGCGGGGCACGAAAAACACTATTCCGACTATCCTGGCTACGGAGGCGAATGGGGCCTGGTGGCTCTCCTGGTCTTCAAAACCAGTGCACCGGTGATGAGCCGGTGGGCGGGTTCGATTCCCGTCCGTCTCCGCTATCTGTCTTCGGCGCGCAGGTCCTCCAGCACCGTTGCTGCAGCGTTGCGGCCTGCCGCTCCCATCACGCACCCGCCCGGGCTGGCGCCGGATCCACACAGGTACAGCCCGGGCAGCGGGGTCCGGTAGGAGAACCGGTCG
Source organism: Actinomycetes bacterium (assembly GCA_029263075.1). Taxonomy (GTDB): domain Bacteria; phylum Actinomycetota; class CADDZG01; order JAHWKV01; family JAHWKV01; genus JAJCYE01. The sequence continues at coordinate 72,959 of JAJCYE010000108.1, read as the reverse complement.
CCGAAGCTCTGCTCGGGCATCAGCGCACCGTGGAAGATGTCGCCGCCGGTCAGCCCGAAGCGCTCCTCCAGCTCGGGCGGCCCAAGGACCTGGGAGGCCAGCACGGCATCCGCCACGTTCGGCGCGTAGCGGCCGAGGGTGGCCAGCACGGACTCCCGCGCTTCCTCCGCCGACCAGCGGCCCACCGGGGCGTACTGGGTGAAGGCGGAAACCACGTGGATGCCCGGCGGGGCGAGCGTCGGGTCGGTCGCCGAGGCGCAGAAGACCTCCATGAAGGGCCGGGCGGAGTAGCGGCCGGACTTTGCATCGGCGGCCGCCGCTTCCAGGTAGTCGAAGGAGGGTGCGATCTCGGTGGTCGCCAGGTGCTGGGGGCCCGGTCCTCCGGGCAGAGCGCTGAAGTCGGGCAGCTCGGACAGGGCCAGGTTGACCTTGACGACCGCGCCGTCCATCCGCCACTCCTGCACCCGGCGGCGGAAATCCGATTCCAGGGCGCCCTCGGGCACCAGGCCGAGGAAGGTTCGCTTCGGGTCGGCGTTCGACAGGACCAGGCCGGCACTGTGCACGGTACCGTCGGAGGTTCTCACCCCTACCGCCCGGCCGCCGTCGACCAGCACCTCATCAACCGGGGCGCCGGTGGCGATGCCCACCCCGTTCTCCGCCGCAGCGGCGGCCAGCGCCTGCGTGAGCGCCCCCATGCCTCCTTTCACCCAGGCCCAGGTGCCGGTGGCGCCCATCAGCTCGCCGCCGAGTGCGTGGTACGCCATCACCCACGCCGTGCCGGGCTCCCGGGGGGAAGCCTGGGTTCCGATGATCCCCTGGGTGGCAAAGCACCCGCGGACCTCGTCGGAGGCGAAGAACTCCTCGACACAACCGGCGGCGCTGCCGGCCACCGCCAGGCGCCAGATGTCGGACCGGCCCCGGCGAGACAGCTCCCGCTCGACCTCCGCCGGCGGAGGAGGCGATGTGCTCTCGACGAACGGCCGGAGCACGGCCACCGCCTCCTCCCAGAACCGGCCCCATTGCACATAGGCGTCGGCGTCGGGTCCGTGGATTTTCTGTAGCTCCTCCCGGGTCCGGGCGGCGTCCCGCCAGACAAAGAAGTGCCGGCCGTCGGGCAGCGGGACAAAAAGCTGAGGATCCTTCGGGGTGAACTTCAACCCGTGGCGGGCGAGCTCCAGGTCCCGGTAGATGTCGGGCCGCAGCAGCGACAGGGCGTAGGAGGCGGTGGAGGCCCGGACGCCGGGCATCAGCTCCTCGGTAACCGCAGCGCCGCCGGCCACCGGACGGCGCTCCAGGACCCGGACCGACAGGCCCGCCCGGGCCAGGTAGCAGGCGGCAACCAGCCCGTTGTGGCCGGCGCCGACGACTATCGCGTCCGCATCGTTCAGCGTTCGTCGACCCCCCGCAGCACCGGCTTGATGTCCAACACCGGGGTGCCGTCCACGGCCTCCAGGCTGCCGACCCTCATCCGCAGCCCGTCGAGTGCCAGGATCTTCACCCGGTGCAGCCCGATGGGGTTCGGGCGAGCCGGGGACCGGGTGCTGAACACGCCCTGCTCCGCCCGCGCCGGGTCGCTGCGGGGCCTCACCACCAGCACGTCCCGGGCGGCTCGGTCGAGCCAGGTGAGCACCACCACGTCGTCGCCCGGCTTCAGGTTGCGGAGACCCTGGCCGAACTCCTGGTCGAATACGATCGAGGCGTCCGGCGCTCCCTCATCGCCCTGCTTGGGTGCATCTGCCGGGTCGACCAGGGTCGACTCGACTTGTCCGATCGGGCGAAGAACCAGGTCACCGTCGGCCACCGCTATCGTTCCCTCTTCACCTGCACCTCGGGGTGCCGGTCAAGCCAGCCGGCAACGAACGAGCACAACGGCACGATGGTCAGGTCCCGGGCCATGGCATCCTGCACCGCCGCCCGGACCAGTGCGGAACCGATGCCCCGCCCCTCGATGGCCGGAGGCACGCCGGTGTGGGTTGCGAGCATCCGGTCCCCCTGCAGGCGGTAGGTGAGCTCGGCGGTCAGCCCGTCCACCACCGCTTGATAGCGTCCGGCGGCCGGGTTGTGAACGACCTCGATTTCGTTGTTCATCGCCCAACTATCGCACGTAGATTGGCCCTTCAAATCCGGTGGGCAACCGCCTAGAATTTGCAGCATGTTTCGGCGAGCGGGGTTGCTGGATTATCGGTTGCCTCATGGCGGCCGAAGCATGCTCATTCTGGTGAAACCCATTCTCGCACGGGCCACATGGTCCATAAGTCACGGATAGTACGACCCCACAATGGGCCGGTTCCTGCAAGTCGATCCCGTTCCCGGCGGCTCAGCCAACAGCTATGACCAGCTTCGGTGACCCCGTTAATTGCTCCGATCTAACAGGAATGGTCCCAGCGGCAATAATTGCTCCGTGAACGCTGACTCCAGCAGCTTGGGTGGTGGTCGGCGTTATCGCAGTCGGCGGTACCGCTTATCTGGCTTATGACCGTTTAAGTAAGGCCCAGGAGGAGATTGACCCAGACACACTGTCGATTCCTAGCGATCCTACTCAAGCCCCCGGGAAAGGTTGGCAAGCGACTAGCTCGGTCGTTCGGTGCTGGGTTTCAGCCCTCAACGAATAAGGACAAATTGCAAAAACGAAGGGCTTTTGAGACGCGGTCTAAGAGCGCCTGTTCGGAACGAACAGGTTTTGGACATTGAGACACTGCAGACACGAATTTCTGAGAGTAGGTCGGGCCCGCTCCGCCCATAGGTCCGAATGGACCACATTTCACCTGCCATTCGGCACTGTTTCTTACCAAAGTTTGGGCGCACCCTTTAGGTATGGCCTTTCCTGCCGATAGGTAGGCAACCAATAATTGGAACAGGGGGCGTTTCATGCCAAGGAAGTATCGCCGGGCTTCAACCTCACGCGCACAGATCAGCAGAATCACGCTGATGATCATGTTGATGTCGATGCTGCTGGGGTTAACCCCATCCACGGCCTCGGCTCTTGAAGAGCCGACCCAGGTTAGCTCACCGAAGTCCCTGCCCAAAGGCGCGCCGGCCCTGGTCCTGCCCCCAGATGTCACCGATACCTCGCCCAAGGCGTATCCGATCGAACCGTCCAAGACCCCGCCTCCGGTTGAGGCGTGGACCCCCAACAAAGAACTGATCGAGAAGCGGACGGCTTCGTCCAGGACCTTCTCGGGCACCAAGCCCGGCCAGTTCGAGACCCGCCTGTACTCAGACGCCGTCAACTTTGAGAAGGATGGTAAGTGGGTCGAGATCGACTCCACCCTTACCCCGGTTGCCGGAGGCAAGCTGAAGAACAAGGCCAACAGCTTTGGGCTGGAGATCGCGGACTACTCCAATGCTAAAACCCTTGCCAAGCTTCAGCTCGACTCCACGCACTCGGTCTCTTTCGGCATCGATCAGGCCGCCAAGGTCAAAGGCAAGGTCGCCAAGGACGCCGTCACCTACTCCAACGTCAAAAAGTTCACCGATGTCCGGCTCACCTCACAAAGAAACGGCCTGAAAGAGGATCTGATCCTCTCCTCGCCCGATGCCCCCACCCGGTTTGTCTTTCCTCTGATCCTTCAGGGCCTGACGGCCTCGATCGAGGCCAACGGCGATGTCGTCTACAAGGATTCCAAGGGTGACGAGTGGGCCCGGACCCCCCATGGATTCATGTTCGACTCCAACCTGGACCCCCGCTCCGGTGAGTCTGCGGTGTCGACCGCAGTGGACTATGCGCTGATCCCGCACAAAGACGGGGTGGCGCTGGAGGTTTCTCTAGACCGGGGCCGGGAGTGGCTCAGCAGCCCTGAGAGGGTCTGGCCGGTCACCGTGGACCCCCAGATCCATGCGGTTCGAACCTGGGGCGATGACACCTACGTCATGCGCAACTTCACCCGCAACAACTCAGCCGACCCCGAGCTCAAGGTCGGCACCTACGACGGCGGGGTTCATATCGGGCAGTCCTACGCTCATTTCGATACCGCACCCCTGGCGGGCAAACAAATCAACTCCGCCACCCTGTACGCCGTCGAAGAGCATTCATGGAACTGCAACGTCGGTCCGGGCCCGGTCTACCGGGTGACCCAGCCCTGGAGCGGATCGTCGATGACGACCTTCCCGGGAGCTTCCATCGACTCCAACCAGGCGACCGGAGGCTGGCACAGCGGCGCGTGTCCCAACCGCCTGGCCCACTGGGTGGTCACCCCGCAGGTGGCGCAGATGGCTGCCGAAGGACAGACTGCAGGATCGTTCTCGTTCAGGGCCCCCAATGAAGCCGACAACAACCAGTACAAAAAGTACCTGTCGTTTGAGGCCGGCAATGGTCCCTACCTGTCGGTCGACTACAGCACGGCCGGCCCGACGGGTGACCCGATCGGAAGCGTCGACGAGTCGACTCCGGTTGCGGGAGGAATCCGGGTCAGGGGCTGGGTCATCGACCCAGACACCGCCGCCTCGACCCAGGTCCACATCTACGTGGGTTCTAAACTTGTTGTGCTCGACGCCAACACCTCCCGCCCCGACGTTGGGCTCCACTATCCCGGCTATGGCGACAATCACGGCTTCAGCGCCGTGATCTCGGCCGCACCCGGCACCCACAACGTCTGCTTCTACGGCATGAATATTGCGGGCTCTGGGACCAACCCGTTGCTAGGGGGTGGATGCCGCACGATCACGGTTCCCGGCGCCAGCGTCCCCGGCGCACCCGCAAACGCGACGGCTACCGCCAACCCGGACGGAACAGTCACGGTCAATTGGGGCGCCGCACCAACAAACCCCTGGTCGCCGGTGCTGCTTTATGCCGTGTACCCCTATTACGCCAACAACACTCCATCGGGGGACGGCAAGGCCGTTTCATGTAGCCCGGGGCCTTGTACCTCCACCAGCTTCACCGGTCTGCCCAACGCCAGCCAGTTCTTCTACATCTTTCCCTACAACGCCGGACAATGGGGGACGGTAGCAACAACCAACACGGTCACGCCCAAGACCATTCCAAGTCCTCCGACAAACGCAGTGGCCACCGCTCAGCCCGACGGTAGAGTCAAAGTGAGCTGGACCTTATCGTCGAGCACCGGCGGCGCCACCATGGGCGTCCACGTCGTCTACGTCTTTAGGGTCTTGTCCAATGGGGCCCTTGAGTACGCGAACAAATACAGCACCCCCTGCGCAACCTGCACGGAGGATTTCTTCGACGATCTGACGGCCGGCACGACCTATAGGTTCTACGTGTATGCCACCAACACCGTCAGCCACAGTGCGACGGCTGCAGGAACCAACGCAGTTGTAGTCATTGCTGCGCAACGTCCGTCTGCTCCCACCGACGTTACTGGCACCGGTATGGTTGAGATGGCCAAGGTCACTTGGACCTCTCCGACAGACGACGGCGGCTCACCCATCACCAAGATGCTTATCACCGCGATCGACCAGGGGGGCGGCCCAAGCCCGGCGCCGATTGAGTGCGCGGGGAGCTGCTTGTCCTCCAACACGGCGCACTTCGAGGGCCTGCTTGCTGACCACACCTACAAGTTTGTGGTTGCGGCGATGAACGTAATTGGCGGAATCCTTGCGCCCGGTGCTGCCTCAAGCCCCTCGGCAAATGCGGTAACTCAATCGGCGGACATCCTCACGCCGACCAACGTTCAAGCTACCGCGGGCGACGGGGAGGCCACGGTCACATGGAATGCCCCCTCAGTCGGCGGGATCCTCCCGCTGGTGACCGGTTATACGGTGAAGACCTACCGAGCATCTGATGGCGCTGTGGTCGGTCCCCCGAAGACCTCGGCAACGACCTCGGCGACGATCACCGATCTTCCAAACGCAACTCCGGTCTACTTCAAAGTGATCGCTACAACGCTGTTTATCGTTGCCAGTCCGGAGTCTGCCCAGTCGAACACGGTCAGCCCGCTCGGCGTGCCGTTTGCGCCGGCCAAGCCGACCGCGACGATCGTTGGTGAGGAAGCCACGGTTTCGTGGTCTCCGCCAGCACCCAGAGACGGCATTCCCGGCGACAACGGCAGCTCCATTACCGGCTATACCGTGAACATCTATCGGGAGACAACGCAGGCGATCGTTCGAAGTGAAGCGGTTGGAGCATCCACCACCCAGATGGCTGTAAGCGGGCTGATTAACGGGACTCCGTACTTCTTCACCGTCCAGGCGTCCAACCAGTTCGGCATCAGTGATCACTCACCTGCCTCCGACAGCGGGTCATTTGCGGGAAAGCCCTTCGCGGCTGTGAACGTCCAGGCATCTGGCGGCCTGCGTAGAGCGACGGTCAGCTGGGACCCGCCACCCCTCAGAGATGGGATACCTGGCGACAATGGAGGTCCCATTACGGCTTACAAAGTAGAGGTTTCTCCGAGCTGCTCCCAGTGCACGGGGAAATCAGTCTCTGGCACCACATACGCAACGATCATTGAGGGATTGAATCCGGCTACAACCTACACGCTTGAAATCGTTGCGGAAAATGGCAGAGGAATTGGCGACCGATCACTCCCGGCTCAGGCGGAGACGGATCGTGAGCCTCCGGAAGCACCGACGAACGTCCGAGGTTCATCGGGAATCGCGTCGGCTCTAATCGAATGGGATGCGCCGAAGCTTATGAATGGAGCCGCTCTCACCGGTTACACGATCATTTCCAATCCGGTCTGTGAATGTGCTGGATTATCCATCAGTGATCCAGACGCTACGTCCAGCAACGTGACCGGACTCATTAATGGGATGGCGTATACGTTCACTGTCGTTGCCGAAAGCGACCTCGGTCAAGGGGAACCTTCACTGCCCTCGGAACCCATCACACCTCACCAGTTCACCTATTGGGCGCTTGGTGATTCGTTCTCCTCGGGCCAGGGTGCTGGTCCCTATGATTGGGACAACAACGCCGACGACTGCAAGAGATCGAGTAAGGCATACGGGCCGCTCCTCGCTGCAGGTCAAAGTGACTGGGATTTTGAGTTCAAGGCATGCGCAGGTAACTGGACCACTGAAATACCAGGCCAGATCCAAGACCTGCCGGATTACACCGAACTCGTGACAATCTCGGTGGGTGGAAACGATCTGCGTTGGATCGACGTTCTCGATGCATGCCTGCGGCCGGGAGACTGCCGACCCCAGTTCGAGCCTGGGGGACCGCGGGACCTAACGACTGAGATAGCCGGCATGGAGGATGACCTGACCGACGTCTACAGAGACATTCTCAACAAGGCTGAGAAAGCTAAGTTGATTGTCTTTACGTACCCTCAAATGTTCACCAATGAGAACAAAAGAATCGATGTCGTGCCAGTTCCCGTTCCCCCGGGAATAGCACCGGTTCGGTGCATGGGAGATGGGCTACTAAGTGTTGAGGAGATAGATTGGCTACGTGCGCGGTTCGCCCAATTTAATGCAGTGATCATTGACGCCGTAAGCACGGTGAACGCAGAGGATTACGCTCAAAACATCCAGATCGTGCGATCTGGGGGCGAGCTAGTAAGTGGCGGCTTTTCCTCTGAGCCAGCCATTATCGGGGAAGGTCTGTTCGATGATCATCAGGTTTGTAATCCCGAAGAGTGGATCACAGGACTGACGCCTAACAACGATCCTCAGGACGTTTATGACGCACTTCATCAACCTGAACCAGCGTGGGTCAACCTCATAGCTGACGACAGAACGTTTCATCCGAATGCCCTCGGTTACTCAATGATGCATTCCGCTCTAGTAAGCGTGGTGGAGGAGAGTCAGCCATGATCACTTCGGGAGGAATCGCGCCGCCAGCCCGGCGCTTCGATGCTGCGTGGGCCGCTTTGGCGTTTTCTGCTCTGGTGGTTCTCATCTCCGGATTCTTGACCGGTCGAGCAATGGTGCGGTCGATTGTGATCCTCTCCGAGCCAGGCGTCAGCTACGCCGACGAAGTTGGCAAAGTAGTTACTTCGAAGCTCTACTTTCCTCTTGGCCTTGTTTTGCTTGGCCTAATGGTCGTCGGCGCTGGACTCATTTACAGAAGACTGCGCATTTGGGCAGCCGCTATTGCCCTTTTGCTAGCGATCCCATCGATATTCATGGCCAATTCGGCCCTTGACCTTAGGGAGAAGCTTCTTCGCGAGCCCTACGAGCTCCAGCTTCGCGTAGCAGAAAGTTTCCCAGCCTCATCGAACTGGACGACGAGGTCCTCTGGGGGCAGGGCAGATCAGTTCCCTGAAGCCAAAATCGTTTGGCAGACCTCCTCCGGCGTCAAAGAAACATGCAATGATGCAAGAGAGCTGATGAGCGGATGGGTGGATGAGGTTCGAGACTCTTCGGCGAATAACCAGGACAAAAACTGCAAATTCGTCGCTACGAAAGGGTTAGACAACGTGGAGCTAGAGGGCTTTCCACTCGAGGAGTTAACGATCGTATCTATTAAGGTGACGTCAACTGTCCCCGTACGTATAGAGCAATTCTTATAGCGCAGCGACTACCCCTCAATTGAGGTGTGCCCATCTCGAGGGCCACGCTATTCAGGCTTGCGAAGTGCTAAAGACCTACGGAGGCTCGGAGCAGTGCGGTTCGCAAGCGGCCTTTAAATCAGCCAGTGAACCGACCTTCGACGGACAGGGCTTCAGAAATGCTCCTTTCGACACAACGGCCGGAAGCCCAGTAACCATTTTGGCCGGAGGTTTCAGCCCCGGCAGCCAAGTCGACGTAAGTCTCCACTCCGATCCCACCGTTCTGGGCTCGGTGGTGGCCAACGAATCCGGTGTAGTTGAGGCCACGGTCACGATGCCGAGTGCTCCAGCAGGGGTCCATGCGTTTCGGCTGAATGGAATTGGTGCTGGTGGGGTCGGCGTGGGGCGTGAGCAGCTGGTTAGGTATCCGGGTTCACCAACTGAAGGCGAAACCTATGGTATCTACGTGTGCTGCTTTGAAGACGGGCAAGGCAACCCAGGCGTTGAGAAGGTGGACGTCTCCTACGGTGGGATCGATGAGTTCATTACGCTTAATGCCGACGCTGACGGCCGGTGTACTTATTCACCTTCCGATCCTTGACCAAGCTTCAGATTCGCTGCAAGTAACCGTGAAGAGTCGTCTCACGGGTAGTGTGGTTTCAGAGACGCTGAATCTGGATGAAGGCCCGTGACCAAACCACGGAGGGACCGAACGCGAACGAGGGGAGCGTGGGCGCTCGCGATCTTGTTGTTCCTTTCCGGATGCGGGGATGATCCCGAGAAGACCGGCCTAGTTCCTGAGTGCGGTCCGGGTGGAATGGCTCGGGTTGAACTTGGGCAGCCATGGGGTGAGCCCGCTAGATTCACCACCACAGGGGGAGAGTTGTACGCCACGGCGTATGGATTCAGCCACGGTCATGTCGGCGAATCCGAGGTCGGAACGACACGTCTATACGTCGGTGAGGGGTCTCCGAAGGACTTCGATGCTGTGAGAAACCGACCGTCCAATGCTTTGGTGAACTTTCGCGTAGTAGAGAATGATTTCACTCCATTCGAGGTTCCAGCTGGGTCCTACTGGCTGATCAGCACTAACAATGCAGAGATTGCCATAGTCAGTTGCATAACAACGGCGTCTCGAACAAACCGGGTCCCTCCTAGGAGATCCGCGAGGGAAGTTGGCAACCGGGGGGTGATCAGCGGATGAAAGGAGGTGGCTATGTCAGTACCCACGATAACGATTTAAGTCCCGGCTCGTCTTCGAAGCCGAAGGCGGGGAAGGGATCAGATATCGGCAGAACAGTGACGCCCGGCCGCCGGAGTTCGGCGCACTCAAGGAGTTATTGATTGCCATAATAGGGGTCGACAAGTTGATCCGCCGGGATCCCGGCGTGCTGGAGGAGGAGTCCCTGATGGTAATCGTGGGCCGGTCTTCCCAACATGTCGCACGCCGACTATGCGATCAGCGGCGCCGCGTTCTCACACCTGACCGAACGGTTCGGGGAGCCGGCGGTTCTCGACTTCCCGGAGTCGTTCGCCGCCGAGCAGACCGACGAGGAACTGGAGGACCTTGAATGGGGACATCGGAAATTCGTCAACCGTAATCAGGGAGAAAAGATCGCAGTGCGCCTGCTGCAGAAACGATTCGACATGACCCTCGAGCAGCTGGATGCGGCGGCAAAGGATCGGATCCGGATCCGGACCCAGATCTAGTCGGCGGTCTGGGTCACCTCGGTCACCTCGTAACCCGCCGAATTTCCGCCATCCACCCGGTAGGTCGTGGAACCGCCCTCGTAACGGAACCGGCAGAAGTAGTGGTCGACCTCGTGATCGCACCCCATGAACTCCGGGTCCGGGCCGGTGTAAGGACGGGAGAAGACGTTTTCCACCGCGGCTTCGCTGGCGAACCTCAGGGCCAGGGTGCGGTCACCGGCCTTCCAGGCGTCGAACAGGTGACGGGCGGCGTCCCTCAGGGCTGGTCAGCTTGTCCGGCTGCGGTGCCGGGGAGGCGGTTGAGGTTTGCGCCGGCGAGGTCTGGGCGGTTGGGGAGGCCGGCGCCGTCACCGAGGGCGTCGGGGACTCCTCGAGCGCCGGATCCTGCGCACACCCCACCGCAGCAAGGGCGGCAAACACCACCACCGTCAGACGCCGGACCGGACCTCTTGTTGCGTCGCTGACCATATGGCCGCCTCCTTTGAAAATAGTCGTCTTCATCCACAATGACCCCGCCGGGCGGGTCGGGGCAAGCGTTTGGACTCAAACAAAGTGGCATGATTTGCAGACGGACACCGAGCTGCGAAGGAGCACCGATGGCTAACTTTAGATGCGAGGACTGCGGTTTGGACATGATGGAGGACGACTCATCCGGCACCGAGCCCTGCCCCAAGTGCGGCAAGGACATGGTCCGTAACGACGGGGTGGTAATGAAGAACTTCGGCGGCGGCGGGTTTGCCACGGATCAGCCGGTCACCGGCAAATAAACCTGAGTCCCCGGTGCCGGCGGTCAATGCGGTGCCGGTGATCGTCGGATCCGCCGCCGACGTTGAAGCGGCGGAGCGGGTTTTCGAGAAAAGGACATAGCGGTGGAGCCGGCCGCTATCCTGGCCGCCTCGGCCGGGTTCATCGGCTTGCTTGCGGTGGTTGAGGTCTTGTCCCGCCGCCAGCGGGCCACGGCGGAGCTTGCCCGCAAGCTGGCTCATCTGAGTTGCGGCGTCCTAGCGGCCTTCCTGCCTTTGTTCATGACCTTCCGGTCGGTGGTCGTCGTGGCGGTACTGTTCATCCCCTTCATGGTCGTTTCCCGCAAGTTGGGCATCTTCGCCTCGGTCCACCGCGCGGAAAGGACCACCCTGGGCGAGGTGTACTTCCCGCTGGGGGTCGGGCTCGCGGCGGCACTGTTCCCCGCTACGGTTCCCTACACCTTCGGGGTGCTGGTGATGGCGGTCAGCGACGCTCTAGCCGCCCTGGCCGGCGGCCGCTGGGGCCGGCGCGGATATTCGGTCCTCGGGGCACACAAGACATTCACCGGCAGTGCCGTCTTCTTCGTGTCCACTGCGGTCCTGGCAACCGGAACCCTGGCCGTTTCCGGGCGTCTGCATACCGGCTCGATGGCCGCGGCGCTGGCGGCGGCACTGATCCTGACCGCCCTGGAGGGCGTGCTTGCGGGCGGGGTCGACAACGCCGTTCTGCCGGCCGCCGCGGCTGGGCTGATGGTGGCGTTTACCTGAGCCCGCCGGTCACCCGGTGGGCAAGGGCGATGGCGAGCCCTCCCCCGGCTCACCCAGGCTGAATCCGGCGACCGTGGAACCTGCGGCATCCAGGCCCCGGACCGCCAGGACATGCTGCGCCGGCTCCGGGCTGAGCATCACAACAAAAAACCGCCGTTCGGGCACCGCCGGTGAAGACTGGGTGGCCACCGCCGGGCTCTCACCCTCCGCCAGGTTTACCTCTACCCGCTCCACGTCCTCGGCGGTGATGCCGATAACAAACTTGGGAACCTGTTCCGGGTTCAAGCCACCGAACGCGTAGCGAAGCCTCTGGTCGCCGTTGAAATCCTGGCCGGAAGGCTCGTCGCAGAGCATGAAATCGCCCTCGCCGTTGGTCTGCCGCAACTGGACGCATACCGGGTCACCGGGCACCAGGACCAGGGTGTACTCGATCCCGGTCCCCGTCGACCCCTCTCCCAGGATCAGCGGGTCCCCGGCCGGAGATTCCGCAGCCGTGGCGGAGACGGTGGGCGACGGCGCAACCACCGGGTCCTCGCCGGCGCAGGCTGCCGTCAGGGGCAGGAGCAAAATCAACCATGCGACGAGCAGCCTGGATCTCTTCATGTCTTCTTCTCCTCTAAATCGCGGGAAGCGGTGAAGGCCTCGATGTCCCATCGCGCGGTCGTCGCCCCGGCCAGATAGGCGCTCTCGAAGAACTCCATAAGGGTTCTTTCCGGTGCGGTGCCGCTGCGAACGTCGTCGTAGGGCAGATAGGCGGTGCCCGCCTCCTCGTTCCAAAACGCCGGAGCGGGCTGCAGGGGCTGGTCCGTCAGGCCTTGCGGCGCGGGAGCGGTATAGGAGTAGAACGACGGCGCCGGCACCTTGTCGTCACCCGGCCAGAACCCGAAAGCGATCACCTCATGGGAGTACGCCTCAGCCGTGACCGGGTCGGCTCCCGGACGCGGCGGGGCGGGGCGGCCGGAGTAACGGGCCATCGCAAGGTCAAAGCTATGCCAGAAAAGGTGGGCCGGGCTTTGCTTTCCTATGAACCGGCCGCCGAACCGGTCCATGACTTCAGCGGTTCGGCGCAGGACGGTCCAGTAGCGATGGACCGCATCCGGGTCGTAGGCGTCGTGATCGGAGTCCTCAGAAAGCAGCGGCCCCGGTAGATCGAAAGGGGCCGGGTGGATGCCGGCCCGGATGCTCAGGGACGCCAGCGCGTCGAACGTCTGACGGTAGAAGTCCATACACGCCAGGCCGTGGTGCAAGGTGAACGAGCGGTCTTCGCCATCGCTGGTGAGAACGACCAGACGGTGGTCCACAAAATCAAACCGGATCTCAGCCGCGCGGCCATCGGGCAGGGGCATCGGCCCGGTGGTGAGTCCGCGGGTATCGACGTAGAGGGTTACGTGCCACCAGTGGTTTCGATAGGGCGCGAGGGCCATGCGGATCTTACCGACGGTCTGCACGTAGCGGTGGAGGGTGTGTTTGGTGTCGGCCCAATCGTCGAAGGCAAGCGTTGGCCAATCGGCGACGGGGTTCATATTCCGACCCTAGCGGTTTGCACCGGGCGCAGGCAACGACCGCCCCTAAACCCGGCCCTCCCGCATGGCGGTTTGCCGCTCCAGCTCGGCGTTTAATTCGCCGCCGAGCATGATGGCCATGCTGCTGAGGTAGAGCCAGAACAAAAGGACCACAACACTGGCCAGAGGACCGTAGGTCTCTCCGTACTTCGCAAAGTTACCGACGTAGACCGAAAAGGCGCCCGATGCCATAAGGAACAGGACTGTGCCGACGATCCCGCCCGGGCTCACCCACTTCCAGTTCGGCTTGTCCCGGTTGGGGGCAACGTAGTAATAGACGGCAAGCAGGGTCATGACCGTCAGCACCATGACCAACCAGCCGAGCACGGACCAGATCACCCCGTCGGCCGCGAAGAACGGTGAAGGAAGGAGGGCGAGGACTCCGGTTGCCAGAACCAGCAACAAAGCGACGGCCCGAGCCTTCAGGAAAGGCCTTTGCCGCTCCGAGGGGACGTCGTAGGCCACATCCAGACCCTGCTGAAGTGCGTTCATGCCGGCGGTGGCACTCCATAGAGCGATCGCAACACCTATGATCGCCGCCATCACGGAGCTGCCTCTTGAGGCCGCCTGGGCGCTTTCGATCACAGTGGTCAGGATCTCACCCGCTCCTCCCGGAATTGTGGTTCCGATCGACTCGTTCAACGAATTCATGATCTGGGGACCCAGCCCCATCAGCCCGACGACGCCCACGGCGGCGATCAACGCCGGAAACACGGCCAGGAAGAAGTAGAAGGCCAACGAGGCGGCGACCATGGTCACCCGATCCTGCTTGAACTCCTTCATCACGCGCTTGGCGGTTGCCTTCCAATCGCCCTGCGACAGGTCAAGAGGTGAGTCCGGGCCCCCCGCTGCATCGGTCTTGGTGGGTATCGGGCCCGGGGACCCAAGGGGATTTCCACCCCTGATCTGTTGTGCCATGAGCCAGAGGTACCCAGAAACAAAGCAGGTCACTCCCTTCTACGGCTTGACTTTCCTCCACCGGGGCGTAACATGACGTTAATCTATGTTGCATTCTCTGATGTCGTGGTTAGGAGGGCCGCCATGGCGGTGAAGACCGAAGAACTGCAGGAGTCGGGTGCTCGCCGGACGGCGCCGGGGCCGAAGGGGTCACCGCTCCTCGGTTCTGCCCTGGACCTCAAAAACGACATGCTGGGCACGGTCCACCGGGCGATGCTCGAGTACGGGGATGTCGTCCGGTTCACCGTCGGCCCGGGCGGGAAGTTCCAGGAAGAGGCGTTCGGCGTATTCCACCCCGACCACATCCAGCAGGTCCTTACCTCCAAAACTGCCGGATATGTCAAGGACGACGGCGTCTACAGCGAACTTCGCCACCTGCTCGGCGACGGCCTTCTTACCAGCGAAGGCGATGAGTGGAAGCGCCAGAAGCGCATGATCCAGCCGATCTTCACCCACCGCCGGGTTGCCTCCTACGTGCCGATGATGGCCGCAGAGACCCGTGAGGCAGTCGAGCGATGGGGCGGCTACGCCGACTCAGGCACCACTGTCGACCTCAACGACGAGATGGCCCGGCTCACCCTCTCGGTGGTGGGAACCGCCCTGTTCGGCGCCGACGTGGAGAGTGCGGTCCCCGTAATCCGGGAAACCGTCCCGTTCCTCAGCGAACGGGCGATCCAGAGGGCCATCTTCCCGCTCACGCTTCCCGAGACCTGGCCGACCCCCGCCAACCGCAGAGCCCTCAGGTACCAGCAGGCGCTGTACAACGTGGTGGACGACCTGATCGCCGCCCGGCGGGCCCAACCGGCCGAGGGTGAGGACTTGCTGGGCCTGCTGCTGCAGGCCACCGACCCGGAGAACGGCCGGGGCCTGGACGACAAAGAGGTTCGAGACCAGGTTCTGATCTTTCTACTGGCGGGCCACGAGACCACTGCCACCTCGCTGACCTTCACCCTGCACCTTCTGGGCCAGAACCCCGAGATCCAGTCCTATCTGCACACCGAGGTCGACCGGGTCCTGCAGGGGCGGACCGAACCCACCCTGGAGGACGTGATGGCCCTGCGGTACACCACCATGGTCATCAAAGAGGCGATGCGCCTGTACCCGGCCGCTTACGGGATCCCCCGGTTCTGCACGAACGGCGACACCATCGGCGGTTACGACATCCCGGCCGGTAAAAGCGTCTTCTGCAGCACCTGGGCCACTCACCGGCATCCCGGCTTTTGGGAGGACCCGGAGAAGTTCGACCCGGAGCGATTCACCCCGGACCGGGAGAAGGCCCGCCCCCGCTACGCCTACTTCCCGTTCGGCGGCGGCCCCAGGGCGTGCATAGGGCAGTACTTTTCGATGCTGGAGGCGGCGGTCGTGACCGCCCTGTTGATGCAAAACTTCAAGGTCACCACCCCCCAGGGCCCGGTCAAGCTGTTCACCGGTATCACCCTCCGCCCGCAAGGGGCGGTTCCCGCGAGCGTCGAACGCAGATAGGCGAAACCGCCCTCGACTTTAGAAAACCCGGGGCGGTTCCCGCGAGCGTCGAACGCAGATAGACGAAACCGCCCTCAGACGCCCCCCGCTTCTTCCGACGGGGCAAATCCCTGGCGAAGCATGTTCTCGGTGGCCACCCGTGGGTTCAAGAACTGCAACAGGTAGTCGGGCCCTCCGGCCTTGGAGCCGACACCCGACATTCCGTAGCCCCCGAACGGCTGGCGGCCGACGATCGCCCCGGTAATCGGCCGGTTGAGATAGATGTTGCCCGCCCGCATCTCGGCAGCCGCCCTTTCGAGGTGCGAAGGCAGCCTGGAGTACAGACCGCCGGTCAGGGCGTACTCGGTGTCGTTGGCCAGCCGGATCGCCTCGTCGAAGGTCGAGGCCTTCAGCACGGTGAGCACCGGTCCGAAGATCTCCTGCCGCACCAGGTCCGAGCCGGGCTCCAGCCCGTCGAAGATTGCCGGGCCGGCGAACCACCCGGCGTCCGGTACGTCGTTGCGAACCAGGATCGCCCGGCCCTGCTTGCGGCCCTGCTCAATGCAGCCCCGGACCCGCTCGTGAGCCTCATTGTCGATCAGCGGCCCCACCGTGACCCCGGACCGGCGGGGGTGCCCGATGATCAACTCTTTCGCCGCCTCCGCCAGCCGGTCAACCGTCTGGTCGTAGATCGAGGAGAGCACTATCAGCCGGCCGGCCGCCGAACACTTCTGCCCGGCGTAGCCGAAGGCGGAGTGGAGGATGCCCGGGACTGCCTGGTCCAGGTCGGCGTCCGCATCTACGATGATTGCGTTCTTGCCCCCCATCTCGGCCACCACCCGTTTCACCTGCCTCTGACCGGGCCGGTGCCTGGCTGCCGCCTCCACAATTCCCAGCCCGACCTCCCGGGACCCGGTGAAAGTGACAAACGAGACGTCCGGGTGCTCAACCAGTGCCGGCCCGACCTCCTCGCCGTACCCGGGAAGGAAGTTGAGAACCCCGTCGGGCAGCCCGGCCGCCGTGAATGCCCGGACGAGCTGCCAGGCGACGCCGGGCGTCTGCTCGGCCGGCTTGAGAACCACCGCATTCCCGGCAGCCAGCGCGGCTGCGGTCATCCCCATCGGGATGGCCAGAGGAAAGTTCCACGGGGCGATAACCACCCCGACCCCCCGGCTGGCATAGGTCATCAGGTTGCGCTCACCCGCCGGCGACTGGACGAGACCTCCCCGGTCCAGCCGGAGCATCTCCCGGCCGTAGTACTCGCAGAAGTCGATCGCCTCACAGACGTCGGCGTCGGACTCCTTCCACGGCTTGCCCGCCTCGAACACCTCCAGTGCGGCCAGCTCCCCCCGGCGCTCCCGCATCCAGTGGGCGGCACGGAACAGCACCGCCGACCGTTCCGGGGCCGGGGTCCGGCTCCACCCGGGCCAGGCCGCCAGCGCCGATGCAACCGCTCCGTCCGCTTCCTGTGGTCCGCAAGCAGCCGACCGGGCGACCTCGGTCGACTGGTCCGCGGGATCGACCGAGCTGATTGAACGCCTCGTCCACACCTCGCGGCCGGCAATGACCGCCGGCACCTCCAGGCCGAGCTCCTGTGAGCGCCGGGCCACCTGCTCGCCGAACTCCTCGACCACCCCGGGCTGCCGCCATTCCGCCAAGGCCTCAGGCGCGTAAATGCCCGGGGAATCGGGATCGGTCGGCAGCCGAGCGGTGGTGCGCTCCACCTCCGGCAGGTCAAGGGCGGCCGGCGGAGCGACCAGCTGCTCCAGCGACCAGCTCTCGGCGAAGCGGTGCCGGATGAACGACTCGTTGGATGTGTTCTCCAGCAGGCGGCGAACCAGGTAGGCCATACCGGGGATCAGCTCGCCTACCGGGGCGTAGATCCGCAAGCGCAGCCCCAGGCTGCGAATCGCGTGCTGGATGGGCTCGGCCATCCCGTAGAGCATCTGCAGCTCGTAGCCCCGGTCCAGGATCCCTCGTTCCCGTCCGTAGGCCACCGCGTAGGCCAGCGACCGAAGGTTGTGGCTGGCGAAGGCGGCTTTGATCCTGCCGTGCGCGTCGTGAAGCATCCTCACGCACCGCTCGTAGTTCAGGTCGGTCTGGGCTTTGTGCTCGTACACCGGACTTGCCCACCCCTCCGCCCGGGCGACCACGGTTTCGGTGTCCCAGTAGGCCCCCTTGACCAGCCGGACCGTGAACGGGCGGGAGCGGGCGGCGGACCAGTCGATGAGCGCCCGCAGGTCATCCGCCGACTCCTTGAGGTAGGCCTGGACGACGACCCCGCCCTCCATCCCCTCGAACTCCGGCTCCCCCCACAACTCCCGGGCCAGCCGGTAGGTCAGGGACTTCACGTCGTAGTGCTCGGTGTCCAGGTTGATGAAGGCGCCCAGCGCCTGGGCCCGGCGCAGGATCGGCCTCAGGCGCCCCTTCACCTCCTCCAGGCCCTCCTGGGCGGTGAGCGGAGAGAACTTGGGACCCAGGGCAGTGGGTTTGACGCTGAGGTTGACCCGCGCCAGGGGCCCAACGTCGTCCCGCTCCAGGTGGCTTTGCGCTTCCCAGTTCAGGGTCGAGGCGGACAGCGCCTCCAGCATCTCCAGAACCCGCGCGGCGTAGGCGTCGGCCTGACCGGAGGAAATGGTCTTCTCCCCCAGCAGGTCTACGGTGAAGCTGCTCCCATGGCCCCACAGTTTTCGGAGGTCGTCCTCGGCGTCGTGCGGCGACTCGCCGACGATGAACTGCCGGGCCATCCGCTTGATGTTGCGGCGGGCCACCAGGGCGGAGGTCGCCTTGCCGAGGGGGACCCGGTCGGCCAGATCCAGGCCGAGCTTGAGTTGGGATGGGATCTCGACGCCCTCGAAGTACTCCTCCAAATGGCGCACGACGCTGTCGTCGGATTCAAGCGCCGGAAAAGCGTCGACAAAGTGGAAGAGCCGTGTCTTGAACACCGGGTGCGCCATCGCCCACTCCAGCATGCGCTCGCTCCACCAGGACATGTTGAAGACCCTGGCCTGCTCGCCGGCGCCCAGCTCGGCGATCCGGCGCGCAAGATCCGTGACCTCATCGTCCAGCAAGGTCACGGATCGGCTGGCGTTGATGTATCGGCCCTCACTAGGGCCAGGGTATCAGCGCAGGAAGGCCTTCCTGGACATCTTGAGTCGCTCGGCCTCCACGCCGGCGCGCTGGTCGGTGGCGTTTTGAATCAGACGGTCGAGGTTGAACCCCGCCAGCCTCTCGTCGGAGTCGGAGATCTCCTTCAAGGTGGTCCACAGGCACAGTTTGCCGGTGATTCCCATCATCAGGCCCTCGCACTCACGAACGCCACCCATTTCACCGGCGGCACCCGAACTGCCGGCGCCGGAGAAGCCGGTACCGATCGACTGGGCAACCTTGGCACCCACGCTCTTGACGGGGTTTTCCTCGGCGCCGACCTTTTCCATAAGGCGCTCGAGCGCATCCTGGTCCTCTTTGATGTCTTTCACGAGCTGCTGGAAGAACTCGTTGCCTGCGTTTTGCTCTGCAAGCTTTTCGGCAACCCCGACACCCAGGACCGAACCTGCAAGGTGGTCGGTCAGGTAGCTTCGTAGCGTTGCGGTGTCAACTCTTGCGGCGGTCTGCGCCATTGATTCCCTCCTTAAGGAAACGGGTGCTGCTGGGGCACAACACTTCTGGCAAGTCTCCCCAGATCTCAAAGAACTAAACCCCCCTCCGGCGTCCGTGGTTCGCCGGTCGAAGTTTGCCCGACCCGAGGCGCCGGGTAGCTTTGCCTGGTGGTCCCTTTTCGAAATCTCCTAGCAGTGGCCGCAACCCTTACCCTGCTTCTGGGGGCATGCGGTGGCGCACGCACCGGCGGAGCAGCAGCCCGCCAGGAAAAGGGAGCAGCGTCCGTGTCCCCCACCGCCGTGGCCGAATCGGTCAACGAGGACGCCCAGACCACCGTGCGAATTCACCGACTCAGGCTCAAGGTCGGTGCGGAAAAGGGCGGAAACAGCGTGCGGATTCTCGTCAACCCCTCCACACCCAACATTAGAATCACCCTCACCGGCGAGATCGACCAGGAGTTGAAGTCGGTCACCGTCTGCTCGGTCACCGATCCCGCCAGCGTTCCGCCCAGCAGGCTGTGCGTCCTCCCGGTTGCCGGAAGTCCAATCGACCTCCCGGTCGCCCCCGGTATCAGGGGAGCCGAGATCTCACTCGCCGGGCGCTCCACCCTGGTCGACCTGCAGGAGGTTGCCCTTTCCTACACCGCCGCCGACCGGGCGGTGCTGTTCCAGCTGCCCAACCTGGACCCGGCCCCCCAGGACGCAGCCTGCGCCCCGCGGGGGTGTCCTTCGTTCGAGATGAACCCAACTCGCAGCGGAAAACTGGAGGCCACCGCAAGGTGGGAGCAACCGGGGTCCGCGCTTTTGGACGTGCGGGCTGCATTGCCCTCTCCGACCGATGCCGCGATCCCCACCCCGCCCGCCTACCGGGTGGTGACCTCCTCCGGTTCGTCGTCCGACAGCGGGCCCGGGTCGGTGACGGTAGCCGCGGACATTAGGTCCGGTGACTCATCCGTGCTCGCTTTAACCAACAGTGGAACCGGTCCGCTGCCCACTCCGCTGCTGAGTGCAGCCTGGCCCTGAGCGTGAGGCTGCCTCGGGTAGCGGCCGGGTTTGGCGGACGGTCGGAGCCATTGCTAGGGTAACCACGTTGGAGCAGACATTCCCCGACGGGAGGTCGCAACCAAATGGCCAGAATCGATCGACGGGCTGCTACCTGGGGCATCCTGGCAGTGGCAGTAGCACTCGGTATCGCCCTGTTCGGTAGCGGCAACTTGCGCTGGTTCGACGCCGCCCTCGTCGGCTACCTGTTCGGCACGCTGTTCGCCATCTTCGGTGTGGTCTACCGATACCTGATCTGGCTCCGGCGACCTCCCACCGCCCGCCTGCACCGCCGGGCCTGGAGTGCCTTTCTCAAGCCGGGCGCCAGGGCTCGCAACGCCGCGGCGGTCCCCGGCCTGGTGGTCAACAAGCTGCTGCTGCAGTCGTTCATCTGGGGCCGCTCCCGCGCCCGCTGGCTGGCGCATCAGCTCATCTTCTGGGGGTGCGTGCTGGCGGCGCTCGTGACCTTCCCGTTAACCTTCGGGCTGTTGCATTTCGAGTCGGTCGGCCAGAACGGCCGGCAGTACCGGACCTTCATCGGCGGCCTCGGCACTATGACCTTCGACAGCCGCAGCTTTGTCGGATGGGTCAACTTCCACCTGCTGGACATCTCCGCCGTGCTGGTGCTGGCGGGGGTCTTCATCTTCCTCTCCCGCCGGTTGCGGGACCCGGGAGCGCTGGCGGTGGAGCGGTCGAACGACTTTTTGGCCCTCGCTGGTCTATTCGCGGTGTCCGTGACCGGTCTGGCGCTGACCGCCTCCAACCTGTGGATGGGGGGCAGGTTCTACGTCTTCCTCAACACCGTGCATGCCCTCACGGTGATCCTCGGCCTTATGTACATCCCGTTCGGCAAGCTGTTTCACATCTTCCAGCGCCCGGCTCACCTGGGAGCGGCTTACTACAAGCGGGAGGGGGCCGATGGGGCGCAGCAGATGTGTTCCCGGTGCGGTGAGCCCTTCGCTTCCCAGTTGCAGATGGGCGATCTTAAACAGGTGCTGCCGCAGGTGGGTTTCGACTACGACCTCGAGGGCGGCGGCGGTAGCTATCAGGACAACTGCCCCAAGTGCCGCCGCCTCATGGTGGCTTTTGCGCAGGGGCGGGCGGTTGGGGGGTTCGGATAGTGGCAAAGATGCCGCTCACCGAGCAGGAGCTGGTTGCCCGCTACGGGCCACACCTGAACCAGGAGCCCCCCGGGGGGTGGAACGCCGGGGTAGAGGCCGACCGGGAGGTGAAGACCCACTGCTGCTTCTGCGGACAGCAGTGCGGCATCAAGCTCAAGGTCAAAGATGACGAGGTGGTCGGCTTCGAACCCTGGTACGAGTTCCCCTTCAATCAGGGCAAGCTCTGCCCCAAGGGGGTGAAGCGCTACCTGCAGAACGCCCACCCCGATCGCCTGCTCGATCCGCTGGAGCGGGACCCGGGCTCGGTCGACGGGTTTCGCACGGTGTCGTGGGACCACGCCCTGGACCGCACGGTCAACGAGATCCGCCGGATCCAGCAGGCTCACGGGCAGGACTCGTTCGCCATGCTGTCGGGGGTCTCGCTCAACAACGAGAAGTCCTACATGATCGGCAAGTTCGCCCGGCTGGCGCTGGGAACAGCCAACCTGGACTACAACGGGCGGCTGTGCATGGTGTCGGCCGGAGTGGCGAACAAGAAGGCTTTGGGGATTGACCGGGCATCCAACCCATGGAGCGACATCCCGCTGGCCGAGGTGGTGTTCGTCATCGGCGCCAACATCGCCGAGTGTGCCCCGATTACCACCAGCTGGATCTGGCGCGCCCGGGACAACGGGGCGAAGCTGATCTTCGCCGACCCGCGGGTCACGCCGGCCGCCCGAACCGCAGATCTGTTTCTCGGGCTCCGCCCGGGGACCGACTCGGCGCTGCTGGGTGCAATGCTGCACGTTCTCATCGAGCGGGACTGGCTGGACCACGACTTTATCGACAACCACACCACGGGATTTGAGGCCGCCGCTGAGGCGGTCAAGGACCACACCCCCCGCTGGGCGGAGGGGGTCACCGGGGTGCCGGCCGGCCGCATCGAGCAGGCGGCGGAGTGGTGGGGAACCTCCAAGACCGGGATGCTGCTGCACGCCCGCGGGCTTGAGCACCACACCAAGGGGGTGGAGAACGTGTGGGCATGCATCAACCTCGGCCTGGCCACCGGTAAGTACGGAAAGCCAGGCTGCGGGGTCACGACCATCACCGGGCAGGGCAACGGCCAGGGTGGCCGGGAGCACGGGCACAAGTGCGAGCAGCTCCCGGGCAACCGCGACATCACCAACCCCGAACATCGAGCCTACGTTGCGTCGGTCTGGGGTTGTGAGGTGGACGAGATCCCCGGCAAAGGGCTGACCGCTCAGGAGATCGTGGAGGCGATCCACCGGGGCGAGATCAAAGGACTGCTGTCGATCTGCTTCAACCCGGTCGTCTCGCTGCCCGACACGAGGTTCACCAAAGAGGCACTCGACAAGCTGGAGTTCTACGCCATCATCGACTTCTTCCTACCTGAGACCGGGTTCCACGCCGACATCGTTCTGCCCGGGTCGCTGCACGAGGAGGACGAAGGAACGTCGACAAGCCTGGAAGGGCGGGTGATCAAGCTCAACCCGTCGAAGTCGCCGCCGGGAAACGCTCGACTGGACTGGGAGATCCTATGCGACCTGGCCCGCCGCCTCGGAAAGGGCAAGTATTTCCCGTACTCCTCGTCGCGGGAGATGTTCGACGAACTGCGGGTGGCTTCGAAGGGCGGCAGTGCCGATTACTACGGCATCACCTGGGAACGGATCGAACAGGAGCTCGGGGTGTTCTGGCCCTGCCCGGAGGAGGGCCACCCGGGCATCCGGCGCCTCTATGAGGGAGGGCTCTTCTACACCGAGGACGGGCGGGGCAGGTTCAACCCGGTGCGCTACCGGCCCCCGGCGGAGGTGGTCGACACCGACTATCCGGTGTGGCTGACCACGGGCCGGGTGGTGAGCCAGTATCTGTCGGGCACCCAGACCCGGCGGATCGGCCCCCTGGTCGCCCAGTACCCGGAGCCGCTGTGTGAGATCCATCCCAACCTTGCCGGCCGGCACGGGATCGAGACCGGCGACCAGGTGAGGGTGACCTCCCGAAGGGGCTCGATGACGCTGCCCGCCAGGGTGGTATCCACCATCCGCCCGGACACGATCTTCATCCCCTACCACTGGGCCGGCAACCGGGCGGCCAACCAACTCACCAACCGGGCGCTCGACCCGTTATCCAAGATTCCCGAGTTCAAGGTTTCGGCGGTGCGCTTGGAGCGGGTTGGACCTCCCGGCTCGGCGGTGATCGACGAGCGGGAGATGGATCTGGTCGAACCGAAGGAGGAGCCATGACCGGTCACGTCGTCCCGGTGTCCATCGGCCGCAAGCCGCCCCCGCGCCCGCCGCGCCAGGATGCCTTCGGCGAAAACATCTTCGTCATCGACCAGAGCCGGTGCATAGGCTGCAACGCCTGCGTGCAGGCGTGCGAGGAGTGCGGCACCCATCGGGGCCACTCGATGATCCACCTGGACGAGGTCGACCGGGCGGCCAGCACCCAGACCGCGCCGATGGTGTGCATGCACTGCGAAGATCCGACCTGCGCCGAGGTCTGCCCGACCGACGCGATCAAGCAGAACGAGGACGGGGTGGTGCAGTCGTCGCTCAAGCCGCGCTGCATCGGGTGCTCGAACTGCGTGCTCGCCTGCCCATTCGGCGTTCCGAAGTACGTGTCCGAATTCGACCAGATGATGAAGTGCGACATGTGCTACGACCGCTCCTCGGTGGGACTGAAGCCGATGTGCGCGTCGGTCTGTCCGAGCGAGGCGTTGTGGTTCGGCACCCCCGAGGAGTTTGCCGCCACCCGGCAGGGAACGCTCGTCAACGAGTGGTGGTTCGGCAACCAGTACGTGGCCACCAAGGTGCACACGGTCGCCGATGCTCCGGGGTCGATTGATGTCACCGCCGGCGACGGGGAGCGCCCATGGCAGGACGACCCGTTCGGGCTGAATGAGATGGCGTCCGGGGAGTGAACGATCCGCAAGGCGGCGGACAGGCCCCGCCCCCGCCGGATCCGGTGTGGCGGCGGGACTTCCCGTACACGTCGGCCGGCGAGGATGAGGTGACCCGCCGGGAGTTCGTGCGCTACCTCGTCCTAGCGTGCGGCGGCTTCGCCGCCGGCAACGTGGGGGTTGCGGTGTGGGCTTCGCTGCGATCGGTCAACCGGGGGGAGCCTCGCCCGATCGTCGCCCTCGACCAGCTGCCCGAGAACCAGGCCCATCTGTTCAACTATCCGACCGGAGCCGACCCCGCCATCCTCTTCCACCTCCCGGGACGCCGGCTGCGGGCCTTCAGCCAGAAGTGCACCCACCTGGGTTGCGTCGTCTACTTCTCCCCGGAGTCTGGGGGAGTGGAGTGCCCGTGCCACGAAGGCCACTTCGACGCCGATACCGGGGAGGTCCTGTCCGGGCCGCCGCAACGGCCGCTGGGTCGAATCGACGTGGAGCTGAGGGAGGATGGGATGGTGTGGGCACTCGCCGCCCTGGGGGAGAGGTCTAGGTGAGCCCGTCAAGACATCAGCATCGGGAGCCTCACCTTCCCCGGCCGCAGAGGGCCCGGGCAAGCCGTGAGGTCTCGGTTGCCGTGGGGGTGTTCGTCGTGGTGCTGCTCTCTCTGCAGATCTTCCTGTTGACGGTGGGCCTGGATGCCCTGCTGGCGCATGATGCCGGACTCGCCTGGATCACGGCGGGTTTCTCGGTCCTGCTGGCGGCCGGAGCGGCTGCCTTCTACCGGTACCTGAGGTGAGTCCGCCCTCCGATCCACCGGAGCGACCCGGTCCGATCGGTGGGGACATGGCCGCGATCGTGTTCGGCCTTGCCCACCGGATGCGCCTGCCGGTGCTCACGCAACGGCACAGCTCTCGAGTGGTGCTCGGGATGTTTGCCTTCGTCAATGGGCTCATCGCGATCGGCGCAATGGCGTTCGTCGCCTACGTCACCGGGGAGCCGTTCGTGTTCCCCTCGCTTGGGCCCACCGCTTTTCTGCTGTTCTACACGCCAATGCTGCCGGCCTCCTCTCCGCGCAATACCATCGGCGGTCACCTGATCGGCGCCGCCGCCGGGTACCTGTCGCTGGTGGTCTTCGGGTTGACCGACGCCCTGCCGGCGCTTGCCGCCAGCGTCACCGGAGCGCGGGTGGGTGCCGCCGCCCTATCGCTGGGTCTCACCAGCGGTGCGATGGTGTGGCTTCGAGTTCCGCATCCCCCTGCCGGGGCGACCACGCTAATTATCTCCCTGGGGATCCTCCGGGAACCCCAGCAGATCGCAGTCCTGATGGTCGCGGTCGTGCTGCTGGTGGCACAGGGCTACGTGATCAACCGGCTGGCCGGCATTCCGTACCCGGCGTGGCACCCATCGCCGGGTGGGCAGTAACCGGCCGGTTGGTTCGGCCGCTCGCAACAGTCAATCCGGGGCCCACTGCACCACGTTTGCTGGGTTCTTGGGGTCGAAATGTGCCTGGGATCGGATGCTCCCCACAGGGGTGGCCCCGAGTAGCGTTAGGATAGTTGGCGACAGCACTGCGGGCGTGGAGCAGCACGGTTAGCTCGTCACCCTGTCAAGGTGAAGGTCGCGGGATCGAAGCCCGTCGCCCGCGCAGTTCAAAGTCGGTCTCCCTGGGTTCTCCAGGAGCGGACGCCTAGGAGAAGCCCCTGGGAGCCATCGTGCTCGCAGGGGCTTTTTCGTGCTACGAAACCCGGGTGATTGCTACCGGTAGCCTAGAGGCCCACCACAAACGGAAGGAGTCAGATGAAGTTTGAGTTTGACGACAGCCAGGATCTCGTCAAAAAGGTCAAGGAACTGATCCACGAGGGCAACGTTCGCCGGATAGTCATCAAGAACGACCAGGGCCAAACTGTGATCGAAATACCGGTGACCATCGGTATTGTCGGAGCGATCGCGGCGCCGGTGCTGGCTGCGGTTGGTGCCGTGGGGGCGCTGGCCGGCAAGTGGACCATTGAGGTCGACAAGCGCGACGACCCCGAAACTCCCGCCGGTTAGGCCGGCTTCCCGGGTTGGGCGGCCGATCGGAACACCACGGCACCTGAGGCGGGAACGAGATCGATGTTGCCTTCGCCGCCTGAGCCGGCGCCGTAGGTGCTGACCAGGATCTGAACACCTGAGGCCCGCCCATCGCCAAATGAAACCTCGGCATCGGAGAAGTTCACCAGCACGAAGATCCGGTCGCCTCCGAGCTCCCTTTGGTAAAGAAGGGTCCCCTCCGGCGACTCGAGTACCTTGAAGCTGCCCAGGTTCAGCGCCGGCGTCTCCCGCCGCAGCTTCAGCAGCCGGCGGTACAGGTGCAGGATCGACTCCGGGTCCTCCTTCAGGGACTCCATGTTGCGGGTCTCCGGCTCCGGCGGGAAGGGCAGCCACGGGTCCGGCCCCCAGCCGTGATCAGCAGACGGATCCCAGGGAATGGGGGCCCGGCACCCGTCCCGGTTCCCGGGATCCACCTTGCGCTCGGGCGGGATCACCGCATCCTCCAGGCCCAGTTCCTCCCCGGCATAGATGAACGGCGTGCCCCTCAGCGTCAACAGCAGCACCGCCGCCGCCCGGGCCCGCTCCTCCGAGCCGTACCGGGTGCGATGGCGGGGCTCGTCGTGGTTGCTGAGGACCCAGGTGGGCCAGGCGTCGACCGGTCCGAACACCGCGTCGGCGTCGGCAAGCTGCTTCTTCCACGCCTCGGCGGTCCAGTCGGCGTACAGGGCCGGGAAGTTGAAGGCCAGGTGCAACTCGTCGTCGTTGCCGTAGTACTCGCCGATCTTGACGGTATCCACCAGGTGGACCTCCCCGACCAGCACCGGGTTCTGGGGATAGGTCTGGACCATCGCCCTCAGGCGGCGCAGCAGCGGGTGGGTGGCGGGATCGTCGTGGACCGACGCCCGGGGGTCCAGCACCAGCTCGGGAGGCGAGTCGGGCAGCGCCGGATCCTTGCCGATCGCGTGGGCCACGTCGATGCGGAACCCGTCGGCTCCCCGGTCGAGCCAGAAGCGGACCACGTCGTGCATCGCCTCCTCGACCTGCGGGTTGGCCCAGTTGAGGTCGGGCTGCTCGGGCAGGAACAGATGCAGGTACCACTGGCCGGTTGCCGCGTGCCAAGTCCAGGCCGGTCTACCGAGAAAGGCGCCTATCCAGTTGTTGGGGGGCCGGTCCGGCGGCGAGTCCCGCCAGATGTACCAGTCCCTCTTCGGGTTGTCCCGGGAACTGCAGGACTCGATGAACCAGGGGTGCTGGTCGGAGGAGTGGTTGGGGACCAGGTCGACCAGGACCCGGATCCCTAGCCGGTGGGCCTCCTCCACCAACCGGTCGAAGGTGCCCAGGTCCCCGAAGATCGGGTCGACATCGCAGAAGTCCGCAACGTCGTAGCCGAAGTCCTTCATGGGCGAGGGGTAGAACGGGGAGATCCAGACGGCTTCGATACCCAGCCACGCCAGATACTCCAGCCGGCCGACGATGCCTTCCAGGTCCCCGACCCCGTCACCGTTCCCGTCGGCGAACGACCGGGGGTAGATCTGGTAGATGACGGCCGAGCGCCACCAGGCCCGTGACGCCGGGCCCTGCAACGAGGCCCCCTTCAGTGGGCTACTACCGCCAGGTCCCGGGTCAGGTTGTCGCCTGAAGCCGGGTCGAAAAAGTGCATCTTGGAGGGGTCGAAGGCCAACTTCGCGTCCTGCCCGTCTCCGATCCGGCTGGCGGCGTCGAGCGCCACCACCAGTTGGGTGCGCAGCGACTCGCTGTCCAGTTCCCGAGCCAGCCCCTTCAAGTTTTCGTGGACCTCGGCGGTGGTCTCGAACGGCACGTAGGCGAATAGCTCGTTGCCCAGCCACTCGGTCACATCCACGTGGTCGGTGAAGGTCACCGACTGCGCAAGTTTGCCCTCATCCATCATGTCCGCATCCTCGAAGTGCTCCGGGCGTATGCCGGCGATCATCAACTCCCGCTCTCCCAGGGCCGTAGCCACCTCCTGGGAAACATCGAACGAAACAAACGGGAGGGTGACGGTCCGGCCGGCGATGGAGGCCGGGACGAAGTTCATGGGGGGCGAACCGATAAACCCTGCCACGAACAGGTTGATCGGCCGCGTGTACAACTCCCGCGGGGTGTCGACCTGCTGCAGGACCCCCTTGCGCAGGACCGCCACCCGATCTCCCAGGGTCATCGCTTCGGTCTGGTCGTGGGTGACATACACCGTGGTGATCCCCATTCGCCGCTGCAGGCGGGAAATTTCGGTCCGCATCTGTCCCCGGAGCTTGGCGTCCAGGTTGCTCAGCGGTTCGTCGAACAAGAACGCCTCGGCCTCCCGGACGATCGCCCGGCCCATGGCCACCCGCTGGCGCTGCCCGCCCGAAAGCTGGCTGGGCTTGCGCTCCAGGTGCTCCTTCAGCTCCAGGGTGTCGGCGGCCTCATCGACCTTGGCGCGAATCTGTTCGTCGGAGTACTTGCCGTTCAGCCTGAGGGGGAAAGCGATGTTCTCGTAGACGGTCAGGTGCGGGTAGAGGGCGTAGTTTTGGAACACCATCGCCAGGTTGCGGTCCCGGGGCGCCTTCTCGTTGGCCCGCTCCCCGCCGATCATCAGGTCCCCGGCGGTGATGTCCTCCAACCCGGCGATCATGCGGAGCAGCGTCGACTTTCCACACCCCGACGGCCCCACCAGGATCATCAGTTCCCCGTCGGCGATCTCCAGGCTGATGTCGTTCACCGCCTTGAAGCCGTCGCCGTACTCCTTGAATACGTTCTTCACGGTTATCGATGCCATTAAGGAGTACTCCTTATCCTTTGACTGCGCCGTTGGTGAGCCCGGCGACGATCTTTTTCTGGAAGAGCAGGACCAGCACCACGACCGGGATGGTCACCACGACCGCGGCCGCCGAGATGGCGCCGGCCGGTTGCTGGAACTGCGAAGCCCCGGTGAAGAAGGCGAGCGCCGCCGGCACCGGGCGGGCGGCGTCGGTCGATGTGAGCGATATGCCAAAAACAAAGTCGTTCCAGGCGAAGAAGAAGGCCAGGATGGCGGCGGTGAACACCCCCGGCGCGGCCAGCGGGACGATCACCTTGCGGAACGCCTGCCACGGGGTGGCACCGTCCATCTGGGCCGCCTCCTCCATCTCCCACGGGATCTCCCGGAAGAAGGCGGACAGGGTCCACAAAGACAGCGGCAGCGTGAACGACATGTAGGGAATGATCAGGCCCAGCCAGGTGTCGTACAGGCCGACCGACCGCCAGATGTTGAACAGCGGTCCAACCAAAGAGACCGCCGGGAACATGGCGATGGCGAGCGCTATCGACAGCACCGTCTTTTTGCCGGGGAAGTCCAGCCGGGCGATGGCGTAGGCAGCGACCGTGGCGATGGCCACCGAAAGTGCCGTGGCCAGCAATGAAATCCCTATCGAGTTACGCAGCGCGCTGGTGAACAGGGGGGTGTTGAACACAGTTTCGTAGTTCTCGGTGCTGAACTTGGTGGGCCAGAACTTGTTGTTGTTGATGTCGTCGCCGGCCTTCAGGGACAAGGAGATGATCCACACGACCGGCGCCAGCGCCCAGGCGATGATGAGAACCGCACCGAGGATGGTCCATGGACCTTCGCGCCTTTTCATCCGCCCCTCACCTGGCTGAGGTCGACCTTGAACCCCTTGATGAAGCCGGCCGCAATCAACAGCACCGACAAGAACAACAGCACCGACACCGCCGAACCCAACCCGAGCGCGGTCCGGCTGATCATCTGCCGGTAGGCCAGGAAGGAGACAGTTTCGGTCCGCTGGGCTCCCGAGGTCATGATGAAGACGTTGTCGAATAGCCGGTAGGCGTCGAGCGTGCGGAACAACACCGCGACCAGGATGGCCGCCTTCATGTTCGGCAGAGTCACCTTGGTCAGCCGCTGGGACCAGGACGCCCCATCGATCTGCGCCGCCTCCTGCAGCACATCCGGCACCTGAGCCAGCCCGGCCAGCAGCAACAGCGAGATGAACGGCGTGGTCTTCCAGATCTCAGAGAGCGATATCACCGCCAGTGAACTCCAGCGCTCCCCGAACCAGGACTTGTCGCCCAGGTTGAACCACTCGTTGACGAACCCCGAGTCCAGGGCGAAGGCGTAGCGCCAGGCGAACGCCGACACCACGGTGATGATCCCGTAGGGGATGAGGATGGAGGTGCGGACTTCCCGCTTCCCGAAGACGATTTTGTGCATGACCATGGCGAAGGCGAAGCCCAGGATCAGTTCAACCACCACCGTGATGACGGTGATCGTCACCGTGGTGAAAACGTCCTGCCACCACAAACTGTCGCCCAACACCACCGCGTAGTTGCGGAGGCCGACGAACTCTTTGCCCGCCGGGTCGGTCAGCCGGTAGCTGAACAGCGACAGGTAAAGAGCGTTCATCATCGGGTAGGCGGTGACCAGCAGCATCATGAACACCGCCGGCGCAACCAACTTCCAACCGAGGCGACGTTCAGAAACCGCACGATCGCTGGCCAGCGCTTTGCGCGGGGCATCCGGTCCGGGGGGCGCCTCCACGTTCACAGTAGGACCCGGTCGTTCAAGACGTCGACTATCAATTGCGCCGCCCGCTCAGGGGACCCCTCGTCCACCGAGGTCGGCGGGTGGAAGCTGCGGACCACCGCGGTGGAAACGTCGGTGTAGTAGGGGGTCTTCGGCCGGGGGGCCGCGGCGTTGATCGACTCCCGGATCAGGTCGGCCATCGGGAAGATCCGGCGGACCTCGGGGTCGTCGTAGACCGCCGCCCGAGCGCCCGGGTTCTTCGCCCCCACCATGTATTCGGTCTGGCTCTCCAGCGAGGTGATGCAGCGGACCGCGTCGAGCGCCAGATCATGGTGTTCGCTGTAGGCGCCTATTCCAATGTTGATCCCTCCGAGCGGGGGCTGGCTCTCCAGGCTCTCGTCGACCCGGGGGTAGCGGGCCCAGCCGATGTCGTCCAGAACGGACTGGGATAGCGAACCCGCCTCGACCGCCTCCTGGGCCGCTCCGTAGACGTAGGGCCAGTTGACCATGTACCCACCCCGGTCGGACTGGAAGGCCGCCCGGGCGGCCTCCTCATCGGAGGTCGAAATGGCCGGGTTGCGGGCGTCCGAGTTGGCCAGCCGGCTCACGACCGCGGCCGCTTGCCGGCCCGCATCGGAGTCGATGGAGGTTTTTACGTCCTTGCCGGCTTCGGGGTCGACCAGGATCTGCCCACCGGCCGAGGAGATCAGGGCCGACAGCAGCACCATGTACCCCTCGTAACGGTTGCCCTGGATCTCAACCGAAGCACCCGCCCTCTCGGCGGCCGCAATGAGATCTTCCCAAGTGGCCCGGGTGGTCAACGGGTTCAGCCCCGAGCGCTGCGCTACCGATTTGCGGAACCACAACAATTGCGTGTTGGCCCAAAACGGAGCGGCCACCAACTCGTCGTCCCAGGTTGCCGAATCCACCGGGCCCTCCAGGACCCCTTCGGTAAACTCCCCCGCCTCCGCCTCGGAGAACGGCCGCAGGAAACCGGCGGCGGCGAACTCCGGGATGAACGGGGGGTCCAGGCTCATCAGATCGATGGAGGAGTCCTTGGCCGCCAGGCGACGCACCAGTTGTTCCCGCTGGGCGGTGGCGTCGTTGGGCAGGACCGAGACGTTGATGCTGTAGGCCCCGTCAGACCTTGCGCCGCACTTGTCGGCCAAATCCGCCTGACCACCGTTGTCCGGATTGATGTACCAGTTGAGCGTCGGGGGACCGCTGGCCTCGGCGCAAGCGGCCAGAACCGAACCAACAAGAACCACGCAGAGCAGGCAGGCTACCCGACGGCTGATCAACGGGGACGGCCGCCGACCGGGGCCCCGCTCACCAAACGCCGCCAAGATCTCTCAAACCGCCTCCAGAGCCAGCGCTACATGGAAGACTTTCGTTGATCCGTTTGGTTAATTGTGGACCTCGGCGGATCGAGTTGCAAACGGTTCGTTACCCAGGGTTACTCGTCGGGGAAGAGTGCTCGCTCCACCGGGCGGAAACGAAGCACGTTCTCTATATACGAAGCAAGACCGGCGTCGTTGTCCACCTCGTACCCCGCCGCCTCCGACAGGTAGTAACGGTGCTCAAGTAGTTCGTGGAACAACTCGGCCGGCTCCAGACGCCCCTGCAGTTCTTTGGGAATCCGGGCGACTATGGGTCCGTAGACCTCGGAGATCCACCGGGCCGCGGTCACCGCAGGGGGCGGGACCCGGCCCTCGGTCCGGCTTAGGTAGGCGCCGTAAGAGGCGATGTCGTTCAACAACCGGCGCGCCTGGTTCTCTTGGACATTCAGCCCGGTCAGGCGCTTGAGTTCCCGGGCGTGGTGCCCTTCCTCCACCAGGGTGGGGACCACTCGCATGCGGTCGCCCGAGGGGTCGGCTTCCACTATCAGTTCTTCGACGTCGAAGCCCATCTTGTTCAGCCGCCGGATGCGCTGATCGATCAGATGCCGCTCACGGGCATCTATCTCGGTTACCCCGGTCAACTCGCTCCAAAGTTGTTCGTAGCGCTCGGACAGCAGGTTGACGGTGGCGAAAATATCAACCTCTGCCGGCAACTTTCCTTCAGCCGACAGGTCCAACAAACCACCGGCAAAGTTCTCCCGCGCCACCTCCAACTCGTGCTGGCGCATGCCCTCGGGAATCGGCGTGCGGTGCTGGGAGGTCTCAGCATCGACCAGGTAGGCCATCAATGCGCCCGCGTCGCGCCGGAACAGCAGGTTGGACAACGAGCAATCGCCCCAGTAAAAGCCCTCGACGTGCAGCCGCACCAGCAGCACGACCGCCGCGTCGATAAGTTTGGCGCTCAACGGCGCCCCCTGCTCCCGGCCGAAAAGGTAGCGAAACGGCAGGGAGTAGTCCAGGAACCGGGTCACCAGGACCCCGTCCAGGTCGTCACCGTCCGAGGTGCGCCGCCCGGTTACCAAACCAACGGCCTCGACCACCGGCAGGCCGGCCTCCCGGATCTCCCTCAGGAGGTCGTACTCGGTACGGGCCCGCTTTTCGTCGGTTTCTTTGAGGGCGAAGGTGCGGTCGCCGTCGCTCACAAATCGTACGACGTGGCGGCTCTGCCCCCGGGTCGGGTGGACCAACGAAGCATGCTGCCACTCCTCCAGCGGGGTGTCCCAGGGCAGGTCGATCAGGTTTGAGGGCTCAAGACCCCTCAGGAACCGGAACCGGACCGTTCTGGCCATAGCAGGAAGCTACACCCGGCGGGCGGCGGCGGAAAGCAAAAAGGCCGCGACCGCCAAGCGGTCGCGGCCAGGTCCTTGGACTAAGGGTGGTTTCTGCGTCCGGGGTCGTTCCGTCGCCCGCATCAAGGACGGCCCGTAGTATTCTCATTGAGCACGTTGGACCCGTTTGCCGAGGTCTTAAACTCCCGCCGTGCAGGTCCACCCCCGGCCAGGTAGCTCAGTCGGTAGAGCACGCGGCTGAAAACCGCGGTGTCGCTGGTTCGATTCCGGCCCTGGCCACGCCTCCCCCTACTGCAACCCGGGGTGGAGCGCGCCCAGGTGGACCCTAAATCCCCTCAGGCGCCCACGTAGGAGGCCAGGTGTTCCCCGGTAAGGGTGGAGCGGCTCGCCACCAGATCCGCAGGTGAACCCTCGAATACGATCCGGCCTCCGTCGTAACCGGCCCCGGGCCCAAGATCGATGATCCAGTCGGCGTGCGCCATCACCGCCTGGTGGTGCTCGATGACCACGACCGACTTGCCGGAGTCGACGATCCGGTCGAGCAGTCCCAGCAGGTTCTCGACATCGGCCAGGTGCAACCCGGTGGTCGGCTCGTCCAGAACGTAAACCCCCCCGGATTCGGCGAGGTGGATGGCGAGCTTGAGGCGCTGCCGTTCTCCGCCGGACAGGGTGGTGAGCGGCTGGCCGAGGGTGAGGTAACCGAGACCGACGTCGACTAGGCGGGCGAGGATCTTGTCCGCCGCCGGCGTTTTGGCCTCGCCGCGGGCGAAGAACTCTTTGGCTTCGGCTACCGGCATCGCCAACACCTCGGCGATGTCCTTGCCCCCGAGTTTGTACTCCAAAACGTCGGCCTGGAAGCGCTTGCCCTCGCACCCCTCACACGGGGTGGCGACCCCGGCCATCATTGCCAGGTCGGAATAGATGACGCCGGCGCCGTTGCAGGTGGGGCACGCCCCATCGGAATTGGCGCTGAAAAGCGACGGCTTTACGCCGTTGGCTTTGGCGAAAGCCTTGCGGATCGGGTCGAGCATCCCGGTATAGGTCGCCGGGTTGCTACGCCGCGAACCCTTGATGGCCCCCTGGTCGACCGACACCACACCTTCCCGGCCGGAAACCGACCCGCGGATAAGCGAACTCTTGCCGGAACCGGCGACCCCGGTCACCACCACCAGGACGCCCAGCGGGATATCGACATCGACGTCTTTGAGGTTATGGGCCCCGGCGCCGCGCACCTCCATCGCCCCCGAAGGCTCCCGCACCGACTCCTTCAGCCGGGCCCGGTACTCCAGGTGCCGGCCGGTGAGCGTGTCGCTGGCCTTCAAACCGTCGATGGTGCCCTCGTAGACCACCTCGCCGCCGGCGGTTCCGGCACCCGGGCCGAGGTCGATGACGTGATCGGCGATCCGGATCGTCTCCGGCTTGTGTTCGACGACAAGCACCGTGTTCCCCTTGTCGCGCAACCGCAGGAGCAGGTCGTTCATCCGCTGGATGTCGTGGGGGTGCAGCCCGATCGTCGGTTCGTCGAAAACATAAGTGATGTCGGTGAGCGACGAACCGAGGTGGCGGATCATCTTCGTGCGCTGGGCCTCACCGCCCGACAGGGTCCCGGATGGCCGGTCGAGCGACAGGTAACCCAGCCCGATCTCCACGAACGAGTCCAGGGTCTCCCCCAGTGCGTCCAACAGCGGGGCCACCGACGGTTCATCCAGGCCGCCCACCCACTTGGCGAGGTCGTTGATTTGCATCGCACAGGCATCGGCGATGTTGACCCCGCCGATCTTCGACGAGCGGGCGCCCTCGTTCAGCCGGCTTCCCTCACAGTCGGGACAGGTGGTGAAGGTGATCACCCGTTCCACAAAAGCGCGGATGTGCGGCTGCATCGCATCGACATCTTTGGACAGGAACGACTTTTGGATCTGGGGGATCAACCCGCTGTAGGTGAGGTTGATGCCCTCGACCTTGACCTTGGTCGGCTCTTTGTAGAGCAGGTCGTTCAACTCGGTTTTGTTGAACTTGCCCACAGGCTTGTCCGGGTCGAAAAAGCCGCTTCCGCGAAAGATACGGCCGTACCAGCCCTCCATGCTGTACCCGGGGACCGTTACCGCGCCCTCGTTCAGCGACTTGTTCTTGTCGTACAACTGGGACAGGTCGAAGTCGTTGACCGACCCCATGCCCTCACATCGGGGACACATGCCGCCGGTGATGCTGAATCTCCTCCGCTCCTTCACCGTCTTTCCGCCGCGCTCGAACGAGACCCCACCGGCGCCACTGATCGACGCGACGTTAAAGGAGAACGCCTGCGGGGAGCCGATGTGCGGCTGCCCGAGCCGGCTGAACAGGATCCGCAACATCGCGTTGGCGTCGGTGGCGGTACCGACGGTCGACCGAACATTGGCGCCCATCCGTTCTTGGTCGACGATGATCGCCGTCGTCAGCCCTTCGAGCACGTCAACGTCCGGACGGGCCAGGCTGGGCATAAACCCCTGCACAAAAGCGCTGTAGGTCTCGTTGATCATCCGCTGCGACTCGGCGGCGATCGTCCCGAACACCAGCGAACTTTTGCCCGAGCCGGAGACCCCGGTGAATGCAGTCAGCCGGCGTTTGGGGATCTCAACGCTGATGTCTTTGAGATTATTGACCCGCGCTCCGTGAACCCGGATCAGATCGTGACTGTCTGCGGCGTGCAGTTGCGGGCGCCTCTGTCCGGTACCGGTGGCAATGGTCATTGATTCTCCATTTTCGGACGGTTCCGGCGCTCCCGCCGGACCGCTCAGTTCAACTCCTGGATTCGGATCATGTTGCCCGAGGGGTCGCGAAAGGCGCAGTCGCGAACCCCGTAGGGCTGGTCAACGGGCTCCTGGACCACCTCGGCCTCGGCAGCCTGCAGCTTGTCGAAGACCCCGTCGAGATCTTTGGTCGCCAGCAGAATACTGCCGAAGGTGCCTTTTGCCATCATCTCTGCGATGGTGCGGCGCTCATCCTCGGTGACGCCGGGGCTGGCTGCGGGCGGGTACAGGACGATCGAGGTGCCCGGCTGGCCGGGAGGGCCAACTGTGATCCAGCGCATTCCCTGGTAGCCGACATCGAGACGGACCTCGAAACCCAGGGTGTCCCGGTAAAAAGCGAGGGCGGCATCCGGGTCGTTGTGCGGGAGGAAACTCGAATGGATACTGAGCTGCATCTGCTGCTCCTTTCTCAAAGCCGAGCGCCGCTTTCAGGCGTGCTTCGAGTCTAGGCGTGGGTCCGGAGCGGGCGCTTCTCGATTCCTGACCGGTCTGGTCACCTGTTTCGCCACACACGCAGGCATACCCAGGGTCGCCTGGGCGTACTCCTGCCGGTAGACGCTGGGCGGCACCCCGACCAGTTCGCTGAAGCGGGTGCTGAACGTTCCCAGCGACGAACAGCCGACCTGGAAACAGACCTCGGTCACATTGAGATCACCCCGTCTCAGCAGAGCCATCGCACGCTCGATGCGCCGAGTCATCAGATAGGAGTACGGTGATTCGCCGTAGGCCCGCCGGAACTCCCGGCTGAGGTGACCGGCCGACATATGCGCGCCGCGGGCAAGCGCCTCGACATCCAGGGGCTGGGCGTATTCCCGGTCAATCCGGTCGCGGACACGGCGCAACCACACCAGATCCTGCAGTTGCTGCGCCCCGGCGGGTCTGCTGGTCACCCTCCGATCATGCCACGAAGCGCCCGGGCCGCCCAGTCTCAGTCACCGGGTCGGACGGAACTCGCGTTACCGATAACATGACGGTCGCCATGGATGCCGATTACGAGAAGCTCGGATCGTTTTACCTGGGCCGCCGCTACAACATGGCGGCCGGCGAGGCCGAGCCCGATCTACTTCTGTACGACTCAAAAGACCTCACCACCCACGCGGTCTGCGTCGGCATGACCGGCAGCGGCAAGACCGGTCTGTGCCTGGGGTTGATCGAGGAGGCCGCCATCGACGGCATCCCCGCCATCCTCATCGACCCCAAAGGCGACCTGGCCAATTTGATGTTGACCTTCCCCGATCTCGCCCCGGCGGACTTCGAACCCTGGGTCAACGCCGATGAAGCGGCTTCGCAGGGGGTTTCGATCCCCGATCTAGCGGCCCGGCAGGCAGAAACCTGGCGCGGAGGTCTGCAGCAGTGGGGACAGGACGGGGAGCGGGTCCGCCGGCTAAAGGATGCGGCCGAGGTGACGATTTACACCCCCGGGAGCCAGGCAGGCGTCCCGGTCGCGGTGCTCAAATCTTTCGCCCCGCCATCGGCAGCGGTGCTTGCGGACTCCGAGGCCCTGGGCGATCGGGTCACCGGCACTGTGAGCGCCCTACTCTCCCTGGCCGGCATTGAGGCCGACCCCATCCGCAGCCGCGAACACATCCTGGTCTCCACGATCCTGACCACCTGCTGGCGGGAGGGCCGCACGCTGGATCTGGCGGAATTGATCCAGTTGATCCAGAACCCCCCTATGACCCGGGTGGGCGTAATGGAGATCGAGAGCTTTTTCCCCGCCAAGGACCGCTTCGAGCTGGCACTGGGCATAAACAGCCTGCTGGCTTCGCCGAGTTTCGAGTCGTGGATGCAGGGCGAACCCCTGGACATCCAGACGATGCTCCGGACCCCCGAAGGCAAACCCAGGCTGGCCATCCTGTCCATCGCGCACCTCAACGACGCCGAGCGGATGTTCTTCGTCTCGCTCGTCCTATCGGAGATGCTGGCCTGGACCCGCTCCCAGTCCGGGACCACAAGCCTGCGGGCCCTGCTCTACATGGACGAAATAGCCGGCTACTTCCCGCCGGTGGCCAACCCGCCCTCCAAGGCGGCTCTTCTTACGTTGATGAAACAAGCCCGGGCGTTCGGCGTGGGGGTGGTGCTGGCGACCCAGAACCCGGTGGACCTGGACTACAAGGGCCTCTCGAACGCCGGGACCTGGCTGATAGGCAGGCTGCAGACCGCTCGGGACAAACAGCGGGTGCTCGAGGGTCTTGAGGGCGCCGCCGCAGGCAGCGGCGCCGCCTTTGACCGGGGCGCCATGGAAGAGACGCTCGCCGGTCTGGGCAAGCGGGTCTTTTTGATGAACAACGTGCACGAAGACGAGCCGGCGGTGTTCCAGACCCGGTGGACCCTCTCCTATTTGGCCGGACCCATCACCCAGTCCCAGATCCGCACTCTCATGGATCCGGTCAAGAACCCGGCGGGCGGATCCCCGCCGGCCGATGGGGTGGCCGGCACACTGCAAGCCCCTCCCGCAGCCGGCACGCATCCTAACCCCGGCCCCGGGGCTCCCGCCCCCACCGCCACGCCTGCGGCGCCCGGCACGCAGGACCCCTCGGCGGGAACGGCCCGCCCGGTCCTCCCCCCGGACATCCCGCAGTTTTTCCTGCCCGCCCGCAACCGCGGTCCGCTGACCTATAGGGCCACGATCTTCGGCGTCGCCGCAGTGCAATTCACCGACACGCGGTCCGGGGTGGACTTGGCCAAAAACCTCAACCTGCTCGCAGCGCTGTTCGACGGGCCGGTACCCGTCGACTGGGAACGAGCAGAACCCATCGAGCTGGGGGCGACGGACCTGGAGACCGATCCCGAGGAGGGCGCGGCTTACGGCGCGCTACCCGCCGCTGCCGGGAAGAAGGCGTCGTTCACCGGCTGGCAAAAGGACCTGGCCAGGTGGATCTACGGCAGTCAGTCGGTTGAGCTGTTGTCCAGCCCATCGCTAAAGGAGTACTCCCACCCCGGCGAGTCCGAGTCCGACTTCAGGTTGCGTCTGCAGCAGGCCGCCCGGGAGAAACGGGACGCCGGGGCGGAGGAGTTGCGCCGCAAGTACGCCGCCAAGACCACTGCTCTGGAGGAACGGATCCGAAGGGCGGTCGCTGCCACCGACAGGGAGGCGGAGCAGGCGAAACAGGCAAAGTTGCAGACTGCTATCTCTATCGGGGGGACAGTGCTGGGGGCCTTCCTCGGCCGCAAGAGCGGCTTGGGGAGCCTGGGCCGGGCCACCACCGCGGCCCGCGGGGTCGGTCGGGCGGTCCAGCAGTCGGGCGACGTCAAGCGTGCCGAAGAGACGGTGGCGGCGCTGGAAGTTCAGTTGGCAGACCTTCAATCCCAGTTCCGGACCGACGCCGAAGCACTCTCCGGATCGAGCGACCCGATGACCGAGCCGCTTGAATCAATAAGCATCAAGCCCAAGAAGACCGGGATCTCGGTACCCCTGTTGGCCTTGGTCTGGGCTCCCCACTCGGGGGACGGCAGCCCGGCCTGGTAGTCCGCTCTAGGGCAGGATCACGTCGGGGGCCCCATCCGGGCGGGCTCGCACAACTCCTATCTGCTGCGCTTGGTACCCGGCGCCCGTGACCACTTCCAGGGCCCGCGAAGCTTCGGTGGGGTCGAACACGCCCACCATGCCGATCCCCATGTTGAAGGTCTTGAACATCTCCGGCACCGAGACTCCCTCGGAGCCGATCAGCCGGAAGATCGGTGGGATGGTCCACGCCGAACGCTCGACCACCGCCTGGAAACCCGGCGGGACGATCCGGCCCAGGTTGTGAGCAAGCCCACCCCCGGTGATGTGGGCAAAACCCCGAGCGGACAGGCCTTCGGCCTGGAGGGCCGCCACCGCTTTCCAGTAAATGATCGTTGGGGTCAACAACTCCTCCCCCAGGGAGCGGCCAAGCTCCGCCGGGTGGTCGTTGAGGTCGAACAAGCTCTGTTCAATGACTTTGCGGACCAGTGAGTACCCGTTGGAGTGCAGGCCGGACGAGTTGAAGCCGATCAACACGTCGCCGGGCACCATGGAGGCGCCCGTGAGGACCTTACGTTCGTCCACCGCCCCGACACAAAAACCCGCCAGGTCGTAATCGCCCTCCCGCATATGGCCGGGGTGTTCGGCGATCTCGCCGCCGAGCAGGGCGCATCCGGCCTGCAGGCACCCTTCGGCCACGCCCGAGACGATCTGCTCGATGGTCTCCGGGACCACCTTGCCGGTGACGATGTAGTCCAGGAAAAACAGCGGCTCGGCCCCCTGGACCACTACGTCGTTGGCCGACATCGCCACCAGGTCGATCCCGATGGTGTCGTGGACCCCCATCTGCTGGGCAATCATCAACTTGGTTCCGACCCCGTCGGTGGCCGAGACCAGCATCGGCTGGTTGAATTTGGAGCGCCCGAGCGAGAACAGCCCGGCGAACCCGCCGATCCCGCCGACCACCTCGGGGCGGTCGGTGGCCCGGACACGATTTTTGAACAGTTCGACCGCACGCTCCCCTGCCTCGATGTCGACACCGGCGTCGGCGTAGGTGGCGGGGCGGGGGCTCTCGGGGGGTTCGGAGGTCAAGTCTGCAGCGGCGAAGGCGTCATTGTGGAACGCCTTCTACTTCGAGCATGTTTTTGGTGACCTTGACTTCCAGCGGAACCGGAATCGGGTAGTTCGACGAAAAACAGGCCGTGCACAACTTGCCGGCCGCAACCTCGGTCCCCTCGATCATCCCCTCCTCGGACAGGTAGGCAAGCGAGTCAGCCTCAATGTGGGCGCAAATCTCATCAACCGTCTGCTGTCCGCCGATCAACTCGTCCCGGTTCGCAGTGTCGATCCCGTAAAAGCACGGCCACTTGATGGGCGGGCTCGAGATGCGCATGTGGACCTGTTTGGCCCCGGCGTGGCGGAGCATCCTGACGATCTGGCGGGTGGTGTTGCCTCTTACGATGGAGTCGTCCACAACCACCAGGCGTTTCCCCTCGATCAGGTGGGCGATCGGGTTCAGCTTGGCGCCGATGCCCTTCTGCCGGACCGCCTGGGAAGGCTGGATAAAGGTCCGGCCGACGTAGGAGTTCTTTACGAAGCCGTCGACGTAGGGGAGCTTGGAGGCTTGC
This sequence comes from Actinomycetes bacterium, assembly GCA_029263075.1. Lineage (GTDB taxonomy): Bacteria > Actinomycetota > CADDZG01 > JAHWKV01 > JAHWKV01 > JAJCYE01. Next base: position 31,619 of record JAJCYE010000108.1, on the reverse strand, counting down.
GAAAAACCGGCGGCGGCGCCCCGGCCGCTGTCGGGGACCGGGATGACGATGTCGGCATCGGCCGGGCTCTCTTCGGCCAACTTCATACCCATCTGATACCTGGCCTTTTGGACGCTTTTGCCGTAGAGGATGGAGTCGGGACGGGCAAAGTACACGTATTCGAAGACACACAGGGCCGGCGTCGCCGCCGCATACCGGTGGCTTCGGACTCCGTTGGCGTCGATGACGACCATTTCACCCGGCTCGATCTCCCGGATAAACGTGGCGCCGATGGTGTCCAGGGCGCAGGTTTCGGAAGCCAGGGCGTAGCCGCCGGCCCCGAGCGAACCCAGGACCAGGGGCCTGAGCCCGTGGGGGTCGCGGGCGCCGAATACTGCGTGGTCGTCCAAAACGACGAGGCTGAAGGCGCCCTCAAGTTTGGGAAGGGTGTCGAGAATTCCTTCTTCGACGCTGGGCTGGCCGCAGGTGACGATCATCTGGGCGATGACGTCGGAGTCGTTGGAGGCGTCCCCGGGCCGCCGATCGTCACCCGCCAGGTCGCTGGCCAGCTTCATGGTGTTGACCAGGTTGCCGTTGTGCCCGAGCGCCGCACCGAGCCTGCCGTGGTGGCGGTAGATGGGCTGGGCGTTCTCCCACACGCTGGATCCGGTGGTGGAGTAGCGGACGTGCCCGATGGCGAGATCGCCGGTAAGCGAGTTGAGGGTGTTTTCATTGAAGACCTGGGCGACCAGGCCCATCTCTTTGAAGGTGGTCATCAACCCGTTGTCGGCAACCGTTATGCCGGCGGACTCCTGGCCACGGTGCTGGAGCGCAAGCAGGGCGTTGTAGGTGAGCTTGGCCACCTCCTGCCCCGGGGCGTAAATACCTACAACTCCGCACGCCTCATGAGGTTTGTCGTCGCCCGAAGTCATCGCATCTCCTTGCCTTCACCTTAGCCGATGTGGGAAAGCCGTCGTCAGGTCTGAGGGCCCATCCACCTAAATTCCAACGAAATCTTCGGACTCGAAAATTTCCGGCCTATCTGGAACCGCGAACGCTGGAGCGGAGCAAAACGTTGCCCATACGGTCCTGGAGTTGGAGTTCACCCCGGATGCGGCGGGGGAATGAAGACTTGGAGACACCTGAAACGGCGAGGCTGAGCCTTTTGCCCATGATCTTCAAAAGTTCCTCCGCCCTTCGACTGTACCGTCCTATCGGTTCAAACGTCGCGGCGTTAAGGACTATTCCCCGGTTGTCACCCCATCATTTGCGAAAAACCGTTGTTGTAGGCAGCTTTGATGTCCCTCAGTTGGATGTCTTCCATCCCTCGGATGGTTAGCTGCCGGCCCTTCGCCACTCCCAGTTCGAAAACAGGAGAGCCTATGCCTTTGGCCAGGTCCTGCAGTTCGGCCAGGTCACCTCGGGCCACGGCCACCACCGCTCGGGCGGTGGTCTCGGAGAACAACCAGGAGATCAGTTCGCGCCCCGGTTCCGGCCGGATCTCGGCGCCGAAACGGCCCTGCGCCACCATCTCGGCGAGCGCCATCCCAATGCCTCCCTCGGAACAGTCGTGGGCACTCTTGAGCAAATTGCGGGTAATGAGTTCCCGAAGCAGCCAGCCCAGCGAAGCCTCTGCGTTCAGGTCCAACTCGGGAAGCGGGCCAACGAGCGTGCCCAGGATCGTCCGCTGGTACTCGCTGCCCCCCAACTCGTCCCGGGTCCGACCGAGCAGGACCAGGACATCCTCCTCGTCCTGAAGTCCCACCGGAGGCGCCAGGACGCCCGGCTTCAGGACCCCGATCATGCCTATCATCGGCGTCGGGTAGATGGCCTCGTTGAGGGTCTGGTTATAGAACGAGACGTTCCCGCCGGTGATGGGGGTCTGGAGGGTCCGGCAGGCGTCGCCCATTCCCTGGACCGCCTCAACGAACTGCCACATCACTTCGGGGATCTCCGGGTTGCCGAAGTTCATGCAGTTGGTGACCGCTACCGGTTCCGCCCCCACCGCGCACAGGTTGCGGTAAGCCTCGGCGACCGAATGCCGGGCCCCCTCGCGGGGGTCGATCTGGCCGTACCGGCCGTTTCCGTCGACGGTTACCGCTATCCGGGTTTCGGTGCCGGGTAGGCGCAGGATGGCCGCGTCGGACCCGGGGCCGGCGACGGTGTTCAGCATCACCTGGTAATCGAACTGCTCCCAGACCCAGCGTTTGGAGGCCAGGTTGGCGGAGCCCAGCAACTTCAGCAGAGCCTGGTCGGGCGGTAAACCCGGCCCAGGCGCATCGACGGTTTTCACCTGACGGGGAGCGGGAGCGGTGAAGGGGCGGTGGTAAACCGGGCCGTCGCCCAGCGACGCCGCCGGTACGTCGGCCACAACCTCGCCGCCCTGGGTGCAGATCAGCCGTTCGGTGTCGGTAACCACCCCGATCCGGGTTGCCCTCAGCCCCAGACGGGTGCACTCGTCTATCGCGGCAGCGACCTTGGCCGGTTCAACGATCACCAGCATCCGCTCCTGGGATTCGGAGGTCAGGATCTCAAAAGGCTCCATGTTGCGCTCCCGCAACGGCACCTGGTCCAGGTCCAGCGTCATCCCGGTGCCGGCGTTGGCCGCCGACTCTGAGGTGGCGCAGCACAACCCGGCGCCGCCGAGGTCCTGGATACCCACCACCAGGCCCTTCTCGATCAAAGACAAAGAACCCTCGATAAGCAGCTTTTCGGTAAACGGATCCCCGACCTGGACACTGGGGCGTTTGGTGGCCGCTTGTTCGTCGAACGCGGCGGAGGCGAGGACTGAGACGCCGCCGATGCCGTCCCTGCCCGTGGTGGATCCGAGCAGAAGCACCGCGTTGCCGGGACCGGGGGCCCGCGCCAGCATGATCCCGTCGATGGGCACCACGCCGACGCACATCACGTTGACCAACGGGTTGCCGGAGTAGGAGGCCTCGAACTTGATCTCGCCGCCGATCGTGGGCACACCGATGCAGTTGCCGTAGGAGGAGATGCCGTGGACCACGCCGTCGGTGAGCCAGCGGTTGCGGTCGGCGGTGGAGTCGGCACCGGTGTCGCCGGGCAGGTTGCCGAAACGCAACGAGTCCAGCAGGGCGATTGGGCGGGCGCCCATGGAAACGACATCGCGGACCACGCCGCCGATGCCGGTGGCGGCACCCTGGACCGGCTCGACGAACGAAGGGTGGTTGTGGCTCTCGATGCGCATGGCGACTGCGACGCCGTCGACCTCGATCACCCCGGCGCCCTCCCCGGGGCCGATCAGCACGTGAGGACCGTCGGAAGGAAGCCCCTTGAGGTGGACCCGGCTCGACTTGTAAGAGCAGTGCTCTGACCACATGACCGAGTACATCGCCAGTTCGGCGTGGTTGGGCACCCGGCCCAGGATCTGCTGGATGCGCTCGTATTCGTCGTCGGTGAGCCCCAGTGAGCGGTGGAGGGGCTCCTCGGCAGCGGTGCCGGCCACTACGATTCTGCCGGCTGCAAGGAGTAAAGGATGGAAGCCAGGATCAGCCGCCCGTCGGTTCCGCCTACTGCCGGATCCACCGCCCTCTCCGGGTGCGGCATCATGCCCAGGACGTTGCGCTGCTCGTTGAGGACCCCGGCGATGTGCTGACGGGAGCCGTTGGGGTTGGCCTCATCGGTCAACTCGCCCCCGGCATCGCAGTAACGAAAGGCGATACGGCGGGAAGCGATCAACTCCTCCAGGGTCTCGTCGTCGGCGTAGTAGCTGCCGTCGAAGTGGGCAATGGGAACGTTCAGAACCTGGCCCGGCCACATGCCACCCATGGTGAACGGCGAGTCGAGCGTCTCCACCCGGATCTTGACCGGCATACAACGGAATTTGAGGCCGCTGTTGCGCCGCAGGGCGCCGGGCAGCAGGCCCGCCTCGCACAGGACCTGGAACCCGTTGCAGATGCCGATAACCGGTTTGCCCGAGGCGGCGAACTCTTTCACCGAGTTCATCACCGGCGAGTAGGCGGCCATCGCCCCGGTGCGCAGGTAGTCGCCGTAGGCGAACCCGCCGGGCAGCACAATGATGTCGATGCCCTCCAGGTCGGTCTCCAGGTGCCAGATGAAGCGGGTGCCGGCGCCCAGGTAATCGAAGGAGTAGTTCGCGTCCCGGTCACAGTTCGAACCCGGGAACACGACCACCCCGACGGTGGGTTTCAAAGGGGGGTCAACTCCAGTTCGTAGTCCTCGATGACCGGGTTGGCCAGGATCTTCTCCGAAGCGGAGGCAACGATGCTGCGGGCGGATTCTTCGTCGGCGGCGTCGACGATCAGCGTGATCCGCTTGCCCACCCGGACACCGGAGATGCCCGCGAACCCGATGGAAGGCAGGGTGCGCTCCACGGTCTGGCCTTGGGGATCGGAGATCTCGGCCCTCGGCATCACGTTGATCTGTGCGGCGAACCTGGTCATGCCCCGACCTCTTTCATATAGTCGTCGAATTTTTGCCCGGTGATCCGCTCGTAGGCTTCCAGATAGCGGGTGCGGGTGCCGGTGATCACGTCGACGGGCAGGGCCGGCGGCGGGGGCTCCTTGTTCCAGTCCAGGCCGCTCAACCAGTCCCTCAGGTATTGCTTGTCGAACGACGGGGGGTTGGTGCCGGGCTTGTACTCCTCCGCGGGCCAGTAGCGCGAGGAGTCCGGGGTCAGGACCTCGTCGGCCAACACCACTTTGCCGGAGGGGTCAACGCCGAACTCGAACTTGGTGTCGGCCAGGATGATGCCCCGGGATGAGGCGTAGTCGGCGCCGGCTTGGTACAGCCGGATCGCAAGGTCCCGGGCCTCGGCCATGCGGGCCTCGCCCAGGATTTCACCCGCTGCGTCCTCGGAAATGTTTTCGTCGTGGCCGGTAACCGCCTTGGTGGCCGGAGTGAACAGCGGTTCGGGGAGCTTGTCCGCCTCACGCAGGCCTTCGGGCAGCGGCATCCCGGCGATGGTCCCGTTGCGGCGGTACTCCGACCAGCCCGAGCCCACCAGGTAACCCCGGACGACGAACTCCACCGGCATCATGTTCAGCCGGCGCACGATCATGAACCGGCCGTTGAGGTCGTCGGCAAACGGCTGCGCCTCTACCGGCAAATCTGCCACCGACATTGAGATCAGGTGGTTCGGTACCTCCGATTCCCGCTCCAGCCAGAACTTGGTCATCCCGGTCAGGACCCGGCCCTTGTCGGGGATCTGCTCGTTCATGACCACGTCGTAGGCGGAGATGCGGTCGGAGGTGACGAACAGTAGGCGTTCGTCGTCCAGCGCGTAGATGTCGCGCACCTTCCCGGTGGCGATCAATTCGAGGGGTAGGTCGAAGGTGGCGTTCGTGCCCATCTCTAAAGCTCGATCTCGTCGAGCCGCTTGATCACGTGGTCCACGTGCTCAAGATACCGCGCTTCGTCGAACAAGTCGTCCAGTTCGGTCGCCCGGAACCGGGAGGTAACCTCCGGCGTGTTGCTCAGCACACTCCGCAGGTGCGAGCGGGTCTCCCAAGCCGCGCCGGCGGCCTTTTGAACCACCCGGTAGGCCTCGTCGCGCTGCAAACCCTTGTCGATCAGCTTGAGCAACACGTTCTGGGAGAACATCAGTCCGGAGGAGATATCCATGTTCTCCAGCATCTTCTCGGTGTCCACGCTCATCTTGTCCAGAAGCACCGTGGCCTCGTTGAGCATGAAGTCCAGGGCCAGGCAGGCGTCCGGCAGCATCACACGCTCGACCGAGGAGTGCGAGATGTCGCGCTCGTGCCACAAGGCCTGGTTCTCGATGGCCGGGGTGAGGGCGGCCCGGACAATGCGGGCCATGCCGCTCATCCGCTCGAACCGCCACGGGTTGCGCTTGTGGGGCATGGCGGAGGAGCCCTTCTGTTCCCCGGTGACGAACGGCTCCTGAACTTCGGCGACCTCGGTGCGCGCCAGGTGGCGCATCTCGGTGGCGATGCGGTCCAGCGTGCCGGCCAGAATGGACATGGCGGAGGTGAACTCGGCGTGGCGGTCCCGGGAGATCACCTGGGTGGAACCGGGGTCCCGGTCCAGGCCGAGCTTGTCGCAGACGTAGACCTCGATGTCGGGGTCCCCACCGGCAAAGGTGCCGACGACCCCGGAGAGCTTGCCGGCCGAAACCGCTTTGCGGGCCCGGCGCAGGCGCTCACGGCCCCGGTCCAGCTCAAAGGCCCACCCGGCGACCTTGAGGCCGAAGGTGGTCGGCTCGGCGTGGATACCGTGGGTTCGCCCAGCCATGAACGAGTGGGCGTGCTGGCGGGACTTGGCTACACAAACCTTGATCAACGCGTCGACGCCCGTCAGCAGCAGGTCGGCGGCGTCGCGCATCTGCAGCGCCAGGCCGGTGTCGAGGACGTCGGACGAGGTCATCCCGTAGTGCAGGTGGCGGGCGGCGGGGCCGACGTTTTCGGTGACGTTGTCGATGAAAGCTGCCACGTCGTGGCGGGTCTTCCGCTCGATCTCGGCGACCCGGTCCACGTCGAAAGCGGCCTTGGCCTTGATTGTCTCCAGGTCCTCGGCCGGGACCTCACCCTTGTTGGTCCGGCACTCGGTGGCGAGGATCTCTATCTCCAGCCAGTGGCCGAGTTTGGTCTGCTCGCTCCAGACTGCGGCCATCTCGGGCCGGGTGTATCGATCGATCAAACCTTCACCCTTTCAGGAGTCCCAACGAATGTTCCGAATCCGGCTGCCGGTCCAGCCCCCATCGGCCGTCCACACCGTAGCATCCAGATGATCGCCGATAGTCAGGCAGAAGTTCAGGCAGCGTCCCCGCAACCGGCCCAGCGGCGATCCTCCAGAAGTTCGTCGACCAGGTTGAGACCCCCCATCTCGGTACGCACCTGATCCTTCAGTTGATCCCGGCTCAACAAAACCAGGCCCGTGGGACTTTCGATGAAGACCAGATGCGTTCCCGGGCACCATCCCAGCCGCTCCCGGATCTCGGCGGGGACCACCAGCCGTCCTCCCTCCCCCATCTCCACGGCGCACATACCCTTGATCCTCGAAAGCTGGTTTTGGGTGGGATCGGGTCAGACTTTCAGGCCCTGCGACAGTTCCTGCTTGAACGTACGGAGTTTCTCGCGGAGATCCGGGTTGTGGCAGGCGATGATCTGCACCGCCAGGATGGCGGCGTTGGTGGCCTGGTCGATCCCAACGGTCGCCACCGGGACGCCCGACGGCATCTGAACCGTGGAGTAGAGGGAGTCCGCGCCACCCAGGTGCCCGCCGTGCACCGGCACGCCGATCACCGGCAGGACGGTGTTGGCCGCCATTACCCCGGCCAGGTGGGCGGCCCGCCCGGCGGCGGCGATGATGACCTCCAGCCCCCGCTCCTCGGCCAGCTTGGAGTACTCGTGGGCCTGCTCGGGCTGGCGGTGGGCGCTGATCACGTTGGACTCGTATGCGACGCCGAAACGGTCGAGGATGATCTCCGCCGCCTGCATCTTGGGTTGATCGGACGCGCTGCCCATCACGATGCCCACCAAAGGCTGAATTGCCATCTAGTTCCTCCGCTCGACTTCTTCAACGACGATTGGGTCCGAGGTCCAGACCCGACACTCCGGCAAGCCGAAGGTTTACCCCGGGGGTTCAAGTCCCATCACCCGGCAAGACCTGCCGACAGTCTAATTGACCGGGCCCCCGCCTTCTGCCGTGAACCCCGCCGGCATTCCGGCCGTCCGCCGACCGCCGGTGAGGGTGCGCCCAGGATCGTTATGAGGCCCGACCCGGGCCTTCAATACCCGGAGGCGATGTCCGACCTGTTTCTCATACCCTCAAAGCCAATCTCCTCCAAAGCCCGGTAGGCCAGTCCGCGGGCACCCGCCAGGTCGTCGCCCAGGGCGCTCACCGACAGTACCCGGCCCCCCGACGTCACCAGCTTCCCGTCCCTCTCGGCCGTGCCCGAGTGGAAAATCTGTACCCCCAGGGCCTCGGCTTGCTCCAGCCCGGTGATCTCAAAACCCGTCTTCAGCGGGTCTGCCTCCGGATAACCACCGGACGCCGCAACCACCGTTACGCACGCCTGGTCGCAGCACGCCACCTTCATCCCGGCCAGCTCGCCTTGGGTTGTGGCCGCCATCAGCTCACCCAGGTCGGACTCCAGCCGGGGCAGGACCGCCTGCGTTTCGGGGTCCCCGAACCGGCAGTTGAACTCCACCACCTTCAGGCCCGCCGGAGTCAGCATCAAGCCCGCGTAGATAACCCCCACGTAGTAGCGCCCCATCCGTCCCAGTTGGGCGGCCACCGGGTTGAGAATCTTGTCCATCGCCTCCTCTATGACCGCATCGGTGGCAACGGGAACCGGCGAATAGCTGCCCATGCCCCCGGTGTTCGGCCCCAGGTCCCCGTCGAGCGACCGCTTGAAGTCCTGGGCCGCCGGAAGGGGGAGGACGGATTCACCATCGCAGAAGGCCAGGATCGACAACTCGGGGCCCTCCATTCGCTCCTCGATCAAAACCGTGTTGCCGGCTTCGCCGAAGCGGTGCTGCTCCATCGCTTCCAAGATTGCCGCCTTGGCGTCGGCCGGGCCGTCGCAGACGGTTACGCCTTTGCCGGCCGCCAGGCCGTCGGCCTTCACCACCACCGGGCCGCCCTGCTCCTGCACATAGGAGATGGCGGCCGAAGCCGACTCGAAAGTCCGGGCATCGGCGGTAGGGATCCCGGCGAACTCCATTACCTGCTTGGCAAACGTCTTCGACGCCTCCAGCCGGGCGCCGCTCTTTTTGGGGCCGAAGGCGGCGATTCCCCGTTGTTCAAGGGCGTCGGCCAGGCCGGCCGCCAGCGGCGCCTCTGGGCCGATGACCACCAGGTCGGCCGCCAGGCGGGCGGCCAGGTCGACCAGTCCGGGGATGTCTCCAACGCCAACCGGATGGCAGGTGGCCACGCGGGCGATCCCCGGGTTGCCGGGTGCGGCGTGGACCTCGGTTACCGACGGGCTGCGGGCCAGCGCCCAGGCAAGGGCGTGTTCCCGGCCCCCGCCCCCAACGACAAGGACTCTCACCCTCGGCGGGACACCGTTTCCGTGGCTTCCGGACCAACCGAAATGTCGGTGATCGGCACGTCGCACAGCTCTTCCAGGCGGCGGATGTAGTCCTGTGCCTTCTCCGGGAGATCGTCCCAGGTACGGGCGCCGCTGATGTCGGTGCGCCAGCCGGGCATTTCTTCGAAGATCGGCTTCGCCTTGTGGAAGATGGTCTGATGGGGCGGGAAGTTTTCGTACTTCTGGCCGTTGTACTCGTAGGCGGTGCAGATTTTGATGGTGTCGAACGAGCTCAACACGTCGACCTTGGTCAAGAAGATCTCGGTCAGCGAGTTCAGCCGGGTGGCGTAGCGGCCGATGACCGCGTCGAACCACCCGCAGCGGCGCTGCCTGCCGGTGGTCGCTCCGTACTCCTTGCCCCGGTTGACCATCTCCAGCCCGTCCGACCCCCGGTCCTCGGAGGGGAACGGCCCCTCGCCCACCCGGGTGATGTACGCCTTGGTCACGCCGATGATCCGGTCGACGGCCTTCGGACCCACCCCGGCCCCGGCACACAGGCCCCCGGCAACCGGGTTGGATGAGGTGACAAAGGGATAGGTCCCGTGGTCGAGGTCCAGCATGGTGCCCTGGGCCCCCTCGAACAGCACGTTTTTGCCGGCCTCCAGCGCCTCGTGGACAACCGTCACCGTGTCGGTGATGTGCGGCGTCAGCCGGTCGGCGAACCCCAGGTACTCCTCCAGGATTGCATCCATCTTCATCGGAAGCCGTCCGTAAATTTTGGTCAGCAGCAGGTTCTTCTCCCGCAGATTGATCTCGAGCTTGGCCGCAAAGATCTTCGGGTCCAGCAGGTCCTGGACCCGGATGCCTATGCGGGACGCCTTGTCCGAGTAGGCCGGGCCGATGCCCCGCTTGGTGGTGCCGAGCTTCAGTTTGCCCAGGCGGCGTTCGATAAGGGCGTCCAACTCCCGGTGATACGGCATGATCACGTGGGCGTTGCTGGAAATCGCCAGCTTCTCTACCGACAGGCCGCGGGCCTCCAGACGATCCATCTCATCGAGCAGGACTTTGGGGTCGACCACCACGCCCGGACCGATGACCGGCACGATGTGCGGGTAGAGGATGCCGGCCGGCAGCAGGTGCAGCTTGAAGGTCTCTTTGCCGACGATAACCGTGTGCCCGGCGTTGTTTCCCCCCGAGTAGCGGACGACCATGTCCATCTGGTGGGCCATCAGGTGGGTGACCTTGCCCTTACCTTCGTCCCCCCACTGGGTTCCTACGAGCGCGATGCCCGGCATAACATCAATCCTTTGAGTAGAAGGGCTCCGGTGAGCGAGACCGGACGATCAAGAACTAGGAGCAACGGCCATCGGCCGAGCCTGCTGCGTACCAATTCTAGTTGGGGCGGGCGACCTGCTCAACACCGGCCCCCGGGTCGCCGGCCCTCAACACCACCCGAAGACCCTCCCGGAGGGACTTCAGCACCTCAAGGTTGGCTCGGTCGTCCTCCAACCCACCCGGTGTTTCACAGATGAACGGGGTGCCGGCCAGCCCGGGGTGCTCGACCAACGCCCGGAACCCCTCCACCCCGATCTCTCCCCGGCCGACGTGCCAGTGGCGATCCCGCCGCGAATCCCGCGGGTCGCGGGAGTCGTTGGCGTGGACCAGTCCCAGCCGGTCCAGCCCTACATACCGCACCACCTCGCCGACCATCCGGTCGACTCCCTCCGGGCCCGACAGGTCGTACCCGGCGGCGTGCAGATGACAGGTGTCCAGGCAGATTCCCATGCCCGGCTGATCGCCACAGGCGTCCAGTAACTCGCCGGCCTGGGACAGGACACCGGCAACCGCCCCTTTGGCGCCCGAGGTGAGCTCCACCAGCAGTCGCGGGCCCTTGGGAGCTGAGGCAAGCAGCCTGCGCAGTAGCTGAGCGGTGCCCTCAACAGCTTCCGCCCGGTCCCGCCCGACGCAGTGCCCGGCGTGCACGACCACCCCCTCGACGCCCAGGTCCGCAGCCCGGCGCATCGTCCACTCAACCGTCCGGCACGAGGCTTCTCGGGTGGCGGCGGTGGGTGAGGCGAGGTTAATCAGATAGGGGGCGTGGATGAACATCCGGCCCAGCCCCGCGTCCCGCATCTGGGATCGCATCAGGGCGTCGGAGTTGGGGTCGACGGGCGGGACCCGCCACTGGCGTGGGTTGGAGGTGAAGAATTGGACCACCTCGGCGCCGCGCTCTATGGCATCGGCGGCGGCGACCGGCTTGCCCGCAGCAAACCCGCGGACGTGCATCCCGATACGAATGTCCATTGACCTCAAGCCGCCCGGGCCGGGCGACCCTACTTTTTGACCACGTAAGTGCCGGCGAGTTTATCGCCCAGAGACTGGTGTTTTCCGTCCCAAAGCGGCCAGAAGCCGTTCAGCAAAGCAATAAGCGTGCCCACGTACGGCACGCCTCCGGCGAGAGGGTAGACCACCGCTCGCCTACCGGCGGCGGCCCAGTCGCACGGCGATCCGTCTTGTTTGACGACCTTGATCCCGCAGATCATTTTGCCGAAAGTCTTGCCGGCGGCGGCGTGCATGACGATGAAGTAGGCGGTGGTGACAAGCGTGGCGACCAGGCCGAAGATGAAGAAGTACCCGGTCAGGTCGTTGATCGCTCTTTCGATTGCCGCCTGATCCGGGTTTTCGGTCAGCAGTCCCTGGGCATCGAGCTCGGTGAGCGCCTTGTAGGCCCCGAAGGCGCCGAAGATGGCGGCGAAGATGGCGAAATCAATGGCCCAAGCGCCGAAACGCCGGCTCCAGGGACTGATTTCTAAGGTGGGTGTTGCGGGTTCTGCAGAACCGGCAAGTGACATAACTACTCCATTCTTGGACCCGGCCCGCGGCGTCGTTTTGATGGTAGCCCCGCGGGGGAACGTGACCAGCCTATCAACCAACTTTGCTCACCCACCTGGGTTAGGTTTAAGACACCCGGCACCCAAATGAAAGCTCGCTAAAACATGTCTGAAGCCTCGAACCAGACCGCCAACCGGCTAGCCGGTGAGACCAGCCCCTACCTGCTTCAGCACGCCTACAACCCGGTGGACTGGTACCCGTGGGGCCCGGAAGCGCTGGAGCGGGCGGCGGCCGAGAACAAGGCGCTGTTCATTTCGATCGGGTACGCGGCCTGCCACTGGTGCCACGTCATGGAGCGGGAGTCGTTCGAGAACCCCGACACCGCCCAGGTGATGAACGACAACTTCGTCTGCATCAAGGTTGACCGGGAGGAACGCCCCGACATCGACGCCATCTACATGGACGCGGTCCAGGCGTTGAGCGGGCAGGGCGGCTGGCCGATGAGTGTATGGGCCACCCCCGAGGGCATCCCGTTCTACGGCGGCACCTACTTCCCCCCGGCCGACAGACCCGGGATGCCTGCATTCACCAAGGTCCTGGCCGGGGTGAGCCGAGCCTGGCGGGAGCAGGGGCCGGCAATCTTGGAAGAGGGCAAAGAGTTGGTCCGCAAGATCGGGGAGGCCAACCGTCCCCCCCGGGCCAAGGGCGGCCTGGAGCCCCGGCTGCTGACCGAGGCGGCGGACACCCTCGCCCGGGTCTTCGACCGAAAAAACGGGGGGTTCGGCGGGGCGCCCAAGTTCCCCCAGCCGCCGGTGCTGGAGTTTCTCCTCCGCCGTGCCGCGGACGGGGACGCCACGTCGGCCGAGATGGTGAGCACCACCCTCAAGAAGATGGCCCACGGCGGCATCTACGACCAGGTCGGTGGCGGCTTCGCCCGCTACACGGTGGACGCCAACTGGCTTACGCCGCACTTCGAGAAGATGCTCTACGACAACGCCCAGCTAGCCCGCGTCTACATACGCGCCTGGCAGCGGGACCACACCCCCCTCTACCGGCGAGTCGCCGAGGAGACCCTCGGCTACCTCACCCGGGACATGCAGGACGCCTCCGGCGGCTTCTACGCCAGCGAAGATGCCGACTCTGAGGGCCACGAGGGCAAGTTTTATGTCTGGAGCGCCGAGGAGATCGAGTCGCTGGCGCCCGAGGCCGCCGGCTACTACGGGGTCACGCCTCAGGGCAACTTCGAGGGGACCAACATCCTTACCGCGGCCACCGACGACCCCCCGCTTGAAGCCCGAGCCAGGCTCCTTCAGGCCCGGTCACGCCGGGTCCGGCCGGCCCGGGACGAAAAGATCCTGACCTCCTGGAACGGGCTGACCATCACCGCCTTCGCCGAGGCGGGGGCCGCCTTCGGCCGGCCCGATCTGGTGGAGGAGGGCGCAAAAGCGGCCCGTTTCCTGCTCGACACCGCTCGCAACGCCGACGGCCGCCTGATGCACTCCTACAAGGACGGCCAGGCCCGGGTCCTGGGCTTGTTGGAGGACTACGCCTACCTGGCGGAGGCCACGCTGACCCTGTGGGAAGTAACCTTCGACCCGCAGTGGCTGCATGAGGCCCGGGAGTTGACTTCCACGATGATCGAGTTGTTCTGGGACCCGGAGGGAGGCAGCTTTTTCACAACGGGCGACGACCATGAGAAGTTGATCCTGCGCCAAAAGGAGATCGTCGAGAGCGTCACCCCGGCCCCCAACGCGGTGGCGGCGCTTGTCATGCAGCGGCTGGCCCTGCTGACCGGCGACGAAAGCCTGACCGCCAGGGCGGAGGAGATCTTGTTGTTGGCCTCCACCCACATGGACCGGGTCCCGCAGGCAGCCACCAGCTTCCTCTCGGCGCTGGACTTCTTCTTGTCCACCCCCAAAGAGATCGTGGTGGTAGGGCGGCGGCCCGAAGCCGACCCGCTCATCGAGCAGATCTGGACCCGCTACCTGCCCAACAAGGTTGTAGCGGGGTCGCCGCCGGGGATCGAGTCTCCGATGCTGCAGGACAAGGTGGCCATCGGCGGCAATCCCACGGCTTTCGTCTGCGAACACTTCGCCTGCAAAGCTCCCACCTCGGACCCGGAGAAGCTGGCCGAACAGCTGGCCTAGAACGATTCGATCGAACGGCCTCGACCGCCGGGCTAAGCTCCGCCGTCGGGCCGGGTGGGAGCAGCTGCTTCGGGCTCCAATAAGAGGTTTTCAACCTCCCCGGTGATCAGCCGGGCTTGTTTTTCGTAGGTCAGGTAAGAGCGGGCCCACTCCAGCATCACCACAAAGCGGTTGCGGAACCCGATCAAAAACCAGATGTGGACCAGCAGCCAGCACAACCACGCAAGTGCACCCGACAGCCGGAGGCCGCCGATGTCCGCCACCCCGGCCGCCCGGCCGATCGTCGCCATAGTGCCCTTGTCGCGGTAGTGGAACGGCTCGGGTTTTAGTCCCTCATTGGCCCGCTCTATGTTCAAACCGGCGTGCTTACCCTGCTGCATGGCCGCGGGGGCCACCCCCGGCACCGGTTTGCCCTTCTGGGTGATGCTCGCCAGGTCACCGATCACGTAGATCCGGTCATCACCGGGAAGCGTCAGGTCCGGGTTCACCAATACCCGGCCGGCCCGGTCCAGGGGCACCCCCAAAGTCCCGGCCAGCGGGGAAGCCGATACTCCCGCCGCCCACAGGACGGTGCGGGCGCTGATGTGGTCCTCGCCGATGCTGACGCCGGTTTCGTCGATGGAGGTCACTTGGGAGTCGGTCCGCACCTGGACACCCAACTTCACCAGTTGGGCGCGGGCCTTCACCGACAACCTCTCGCGCATGGCCGGAAGCACCCTCGGCGCTCCCTCGACCAGGATGATCCGGGCGGAGCGGGGGTCGATGTGCCGGAAATCCGATCGGAGCGTACGCCGGGCGATCTCGGCGAGGGCCCCCGCCATCTCCACCCCGGTGGGGCCGGCACCGACAATCACGAAGGTCAGCCAGGCATCGCGGCGACCGGGGTGCCCCTCCCGTTCGGCTGCCTCGAAGGCGATGAAGATCCGCCGGCGCATCTCCAAGGCATCGGTGATGGTCTTCAAGCCGGGGGCGTACCGCGCCCATTCGTCGTGCCCGAAATAGGAGTGGGTTACGCCGGCCGCCAGGACCAGATAGTCGTACTCCACTTCACCGTCGAGCAGCAGCACCTTGCGGGAGGCCCGGTCGACCCCGACAACGTTGCCCAAAAAGACCTCGGCGTTGGCCTGTTGTCGCAGGATCCGGCGAATGGGCGCCGCGATCTCACTCGGGTTGAGCGAAGCTGTGGCCACCTGGTAGAGCAGCGGCTGGAACAGGTGGTGATTGCGCCGGTCGATGACGGTGACGTCAACCGGGGCATCGGCAAGGGCACGGACGGTTTCCAGGCCACCAAACCCCCCTCCAACCACTACCACTCTGCAGCGCGCGCTCGCTTGATCGTCTCCCATACTCGGTGGATACCCAATCGAGGGTAACAGCAGACCTCCGGCCGGACCCCCGCCCCAGATGGCCGGCAGGTTAATTTACGGTCGGCCTCAGGTGAGGGAGAGTGCGTACGGCTTGAAGCCGTTTTCTTCCAGGATGGCGATAACGCTTTTGACGTGCTCGGGGCCACGGGTCTCCAGTTGCATGGTGATCTCCACATCGCCCAACAAACGGTTGGCCACCCCGTCGCGGCGGTGCTCCACGCCTATGACGTTGGCGCCGGAATCCGAGATCACGCCCGACAGCCGGGTCAACTCGCCGGCACGGTCGGGAAGTTGGGTGGCGAAGGACAAGAAGCGCCCGGCGGTGCCCATGCCGTAGCGGATGACCCTCAACAACAGCAGGGGGTCGATGTTGCCTCCGGAAAGCAACACCACCACCGGATAGCTGACATCTGCGGTGCCGGCCATCAGCGCAGCCACGCCGGCGGCGCCGGCAGGCTCGACGACCATCTTCGCCCGCTCGGCGATCAGCAGGAGCGCTTCGGCGATCTGTTCGTCGTTGACGGTGACTATCTGGTCGACAAACGATTGGACGTGGGTCAGGCACAAGGCTCCGGCAGTGCGGGCGGCCAGGCCGTCGGCGACTGTCGAAAGGGTGTCCAGTGGGATGACCGCGCCGTTCTCCCAGGCGCGGCTGACACTTGCGGCCCCCTCGGGCTCCACCCCGACGATCCGGATCGACGGCTTCAGGGCCTTGGCGGCGCAGGCGATGCCCGAGATCAGGCCTCCCCCGCCCACCGGGACCACAATGGTTGCGGTCTCCGGCAACTGCTCGAGGATCTCCAGTGAAATGGTGCCCTGCCCGGCGATGACGTCGGCGTGGTCGAACGGGTGGATCATCACTGCCCCGGTCTTCTCGGCGTACGCCTCGGCAGCGTGGAAGGCCTCATCGTAGATCTGGCCCTCCAACACCACGTGGGCGCCGTAGCGGGCGGTGGCCTCAACCTTGGGGATTGCCGCACCCTCGGGCATGTAGACGGTGGCCTGCACCCCAAGAAGCTGGGCGGCCAGCGCCACCCCCTGGGCGTGGTTCCCGGCGCTGGCCGCCACGATGCCCCTGGCCCGTTCTGCGTCGTCCAGTCGCGCTATCCGGTTGTAGGCGCCGCGGATTTTGAAGGCACCGGTGCGCTGGAGGTTCTCGCACTTGAGGTAGACGGTCCCACCGCAACGTTCGGAAACGGCTCGGGACAACTCCAGGGGCGTCGGGTCGGCGACCCCCTTGAGAAGGGTCTGGGCCTCGCGGACATCGTCGATGGTTACCAGCTTCATTTTCCTCTCCAAAATCCCAGGATAACCGACCAAAGGTGGGCCGCCGGTCATATCTCCCGGCGGTTAAAGCTCCAGATCGCAAGCCACAGGATGGCCAGGATCCACCCGGCAGTCCAGGCGAGGTAGGACCCGGCGGGCGGGGACAAAGAGAAGAAGGGGAAGTTCGCAATGCCGTCGGCGCCCTGGGCCCGGGCGGTCGCCAGCAACGCCGCCGGCTCCAGGCTGTAGGCCGCCCCCTTCCACATACCGTCGGACGGGAGCATCAGCCGGGTTACCGTCCCCCCGGTTTCAAGGGCCTGCACGGAGAACTGTCGACCGAGCGAAATCGCCACCCCGCCCATCCACGCCAACATAAAACTCCCCAGCACAATCACGCCGCCTGCGACGGGCGCCAACCGGGTCGACACGAGCAGCGCCAGGGTGAGGATCACCACCGTCTCGGCGGTCATATAGAAGATGAACATCAGCGGGTGGGGCGGCGAATAGCCGGTCACCACCCTGACCACCAAGAACTCGGCGGAACTGGCCACCGCAACATAGGCCGCAGTCAGGACCACCAGGCCCAGCCACCTCCCGAGCAGCAGGTGAGCCCGGCTGACCGGCCGGCTGAGGATGGCAAGCGCAGTGCCGGTCTCCAGATCCCCGGCGATGGCGGGAACCGTGAAGAAGACTGCGCTAAGGGCCAAGACGAACGAGTAGGCGAACATGATGAGGATTAGGACGAAGGAGATGGCGGCCCGGATGTCGCCGGGCGAGCTGCCCGCAAGCCCGGTATTCACCAAGCGGGACATGCCGACCGCGCTCAGGACGATGACCAGGACGGTTAGGCCCAGCAGGACCAACACGACCTTCTTTCGCAACGACTCCCGCAGGGTCAGCTTGGCGAAAATCGCGATCTTTTTCACGGGCGCTCAACCAACTTGATGAAGATCTCCTCCAGGGTCTTGCGGCCCCGCTCTACGGCGTGAATCCGGCCGCCCGAACGCACCAATTCCGCAACCAGGTCGGGCACCCTCTCCGGGGTTACGCCCGCCACGGTCAACCACTCCCCGTCCTTGTTCGCCGAGCCGAAACCTGCGGCCGCCCGCATGGCGTCCCCGTCCAGTTCGGTCACTCGGATCCGGATTTCGCCCAGCCCCAACAGATCGGCCATGGTCCCCGACGCCACCACCTTGCCCCGGTCTACCACCGCCACCCTGTCGCAAACCTGCTGTACCTCGCTGAGCAGGTGGGAGTTCAAAAAGACGGTGACTCCCCGGCCGCGGAGTTCCAAGATGACGTCCCGGACCTCCTTGCGGCCCACGGGATCAAGCGCCGAGGTCGGCTCGTCCAAAAACACGAGATCGGGCGTCCCCAGCAGGGCGACTCCCAGCCCCAGCCGCTGCTGCATACCTTTGGAGAAAGTGGCCACCCGGTCGTTGGCCCGGTCGGCCAGGCCCACGGTGACCAGGGCGTTCTCGGTCTCAGCCTTGCGCCCGGCTTTGGGTATGCCCGCCAGTTCGCAGTGAAGCTGTAGGACCTCCAGCGCGCTCATCCAGGCCTGATAGCGGAACAGCTCGGGTAGATAGCCGATGCGGGCGCGGTTGGCCACGTCTCCCGCCGGTTTACCCAGAACCCAGGCAGTTCCGCTGGTGGCCTTCGCCAAACCGGTAAGAAGTTTCACCGAGGTGGTCTTGCCGGCGCCGTTCGGACCCAAAAAGCCGAAGATCTCCCCCCTGGGTACGGTCATAGAAAGGTCGCTGACCGCCCGGACGCCACCGTAGGCCTTGGTCAGGCCTACGGTGTGGATGGCTGCGGCTTCTTGCGGTAGGGCTTCTACCAAGGTCAGCGCATGGATCGTGCTATCGCCAGCACCTCGTCTTCGGCCAGCGTTCCGGCAACCGCCCGCACCACGCCGCCGGACTGCCAGACCACACCGCTACCCACGCCGGTGTTGTCGCCAACCGCCAGGCCGGCCGCCCCGTTGATGTCGACCCTGCGGGATGAAGCCAGGTCGATGGGGATCGGCAGGGGCAGGGTGGTAGACGGGTCACCGACCGCCTCTATCTGAGCCTTGAGCGCCGGCGACAGATTGGGAAGCGTCAGCAGGGCGTCGCGGTACTCGGCCACCGTCGGGCCGTTGGATGAAACTACGGGCGACTTCATCTGAACGATCATCAAGTCCGGCAGGCTGGATAGCAACCCTGCCAGATCAACCTGCTCCGGGGCGGACGCCGCCCGGGCGGCCTGCTCGGCCACCGCAAGGTCTTCGACTCGATCGGCCGGACCCCCGAAGGTTTGAACGACCAACGGACCTGCCTGGAGAAACAGGCTGCTCCCGTCGAGCTTGTCCGGAACAGCGTTGCCGTCGCCCGCGGCCCGTGCCCTTGCAGCGTCGAAGGTGAAGGAGGCGGTACCGGCGCTCGCAACCTGAATCCGCTCAACCCCCACTCCCGAAGGCATCTTGACCGGCTCCAACAGGGTCAGGCCGGTCAGCCGGGCCGCGTCGGCCATGTTGGCCGCGGCCGAAAACGTGGGCTCGGACACCATAGTGATCTCGCCGTAGTTGCGCAGATCCGGCAGTGAGCTCAGCGTCTGAATATCCACCGGGACAGCCACCAGCTTGTCCGGCTCGAAGATTTTGATCAGGTTGCCGGCAACCCCGGTCCCCACCAACAACGTGCCCATCAGGCCGACCAGCGCCACGCCCAGAACCGGCCGCAACATGGGGCGGGAACCGAAGCGCCAGCTCCGGCTGCCGGATGACACCGATAGAGGATTGAGCCCGCCGGAACGTAGCGCGCTGAGTGCCGGTGCGGGGTCGGCCGTTACCTTGCCCGATCCCTCCATCAGAACCGCCACCCGTCCCGCATCCGCCACCACGGCCGCCGCCACGGTGCGACACTTCGCGCAGGACTGCAGGTGCGCCCGCCGCTTGGGGGCCAACAATTGCGGCTGGTCCAGCATTTGCCGCAGGGCTCCCTTTGAGATGTGCCTCATTTTCGGACCTCCTTGAGCAGGCGGGCCTCGGCCCGCCGCAACATTGTTCCAACCTGCCCGACCCCCACCCCGAGCGCCGCAGCGGTCTCGGCATAGGTCAAGCCGCTCGATCTCAACGCCAGAACGGCCGCACTACGTTTCGGCAAGCGGGCCAGGGCTTCACGAACCGCCCTTTGCTCCTCCCGCTGCACGATCAGTTCGTCGACACCGGGCTCGGCGCTTGCGGCGCCGGCCTGACTGAACGACTCCCGCTGCTCCCGGCGCCTCCGGCCCCGCACCTGGTTGAGAGCGGCGTTGGTTGCCGCCCGATGAAGCCAGGCCGGTGCGTAGTCGGCAAAAGGCGAGTGTTTACGGGAAAAAGCCAGGAACACCTCCTGGGCCACATCCTCGGCTTCGGCTCGGTCCCGTACAACGCGGTTCGCTATGGAGACCACCCGCGGGTATTCGGCGTTGAAGAGCCGTTCGAATCCGTCAGACATCGGCCTGGACTTCCTTGTTCGAAGGTAGGGGCCGGAGTCGGGGATGGTTGCGGAATCTGCCTCCATACCCTTTCAGCACCGCCCGGAGCCGCATTGTGACAGCCGATCCCCAAAAGTTGTCACCCCGGTTGAATACGGTAGTCCCGCTTCCCCGCCGCAAATCACTTCACGGGAGGTCGAGATGGCAGTGTGCAGGACATGCGGGGCCACCATCCAGGTGCCTGAGGGCTGGTCGGTCGGCCCCGCGGTACGGCGCCACTATTGGGAGGTGCACGCCGACCGGATGCAAAAGACCCGGGCGGATCGAAAAGCGGAGGCGACCATCCCCGCCCCGGAAAGAATGCCGCGGCAAAAGGAGGGCTAACCGACGCCGGGGGTCTTCCGGCCGCCTACAGATACAGGCCGGTGGTGCCTTCGCTGCGGCCGGAGGCCACGGCGTGGATATCTCTCTCTTTGAGAACGACGTACTCCTCGGCGCGAATCTCCAGTTCGTATGCGCTCTCGGGACCGAACAGGACCAGGTCGCCGGTTTCGGCGCTGCGCACCATGGGCCCGACGGCTACGACCTCGCCCCAGACCGCCTTTTTGGTCTCCGAGTCAACCGTCGCCGGAATGAGGATGCCGCCCCGGCTCTTTCGTTCGCCAATCTCTTTGGGCGACATAACCAGGATCCGATCCGCGGTCATGCGGATGGAGTGGCGCTGGGGCTCGGCCACCAGCTTGCGTACTCCGGGGGCGTCTGCGGCAGGTTCTGCGGACATTCCACTAGCGTATCAAGCCCGGTAGGCGGCGCGACCCGATTCGTTCACCAACTGTTCGCGGTCCGTTATTTCGGCTACGGCCACCCGGTCGATATAAAAGGTGAGACGGAAGTCGGGTGGACCTTCACTTCCCGGCCCACCCGAATTCCGTCCAGGCTCTTCTGCGGCCCCCGCTACCCCGACTTGAGGGCCGCGCCGGAGGCCGTCCGGCTGAAGGTCAAGATCCCGCCTTGGGCGTCCACCTCCACCGTGTCGCCTTCACCGAAGTTGCCCTGCAGCATGTCCAGGGCCAACCGGTCGGCGAGTTCCCGGGCGATCAGCCGCTTCATAGGCCGGGCGCCGAAAGACGGGTCGTAACCCTTCTCCGCCAGGTAGTCCAGGGCGGCGTCGGTCAACACCATCCCGATACCGCGGGACTCCAGGCGGCCGGCCAGCCCTCGGGCCTGGAGCCGCACGATATCGGCGATGTGTTCCCGACTGAGCCGGTGGAAGACCACGATGTCGTCGATCCGGTTGATGAACTCGGGTTTAAAGGTCATGGAGACCGCCTCCATCACCTTCTCCCGCATCCGCTCGGGATCGGGCTCGGAGAGGATCCAGTCGCTGCCGATGTTGCTGGTCATGATGATGATGGTGTTGCGGAAGTCCACATTGCGTCCGCGGCCGTCGGTCATCTTGCCGTCGTCCAACACTTGCAGCAAAGAGTTGAACACGTCCGGATGGGCCTTTTCGATCTCATCCAAAAGGACCACCGAGTACGGGCGGCGGCGCACCGCCTCGGTCAACTGGCCCCCCTCCTCGTAGCCGACGTATCCCGGAGGGGCGCCGTACAGGCGGGCCACCGAGTGCTTCTCCAGGTATTCGCTCATGTCCAGCCGGACCATCGCCCGCTCGTCGTCGAACAAGAACTCGGCCAGCGCCCGGGCCAACTCGGTTTTGCCGACGCCGGTGGGCCCCAGGAAGATGAAGCTGCCGATGGGCCGGTGCGGATCCGACAGCCCGGAGCGGGAACGACGGATGGCGTTGGCCACTGCCGCGACCGCTTCGTCCTGGCCGACCACCCGCTGGTGCAGGCCGTCCTCCATATGAATCAGCTTTTGCACCTCGCCCTGGATCAGCTTGGAGACCGGGATCCCCACCCACTTGCTGACCACCTCGGCGATGTCCTGCTCGTCGACCTCCTCCTTCAGCATCTTGTTGGATATCTGGAGTTCGTCCAGCTTGGCGTTGGCCTCCTCCAGGGAGCGGTTGAGCTCCACCAGCTTTCCGTAGCGCAACTCGGCGGCGGCGTTCAAATTGCCCTCTCGCTCGGCCCGCTCGGCAGAAGTCCGGGTCTGGTCGATTTCGGCCTTGATCCGGCGGATCCGGTCGATGGCCTCCTTCTCCAGTCCCCAGTGCGCCTTGAGCGCGGTCGAGGTCTCCTGCAGCCGGGCCAGCTCCTCCTCCAGCTTGTCCAGCCGGGCCTTGGAAGCCGCATCGGTCTCTTTGCGCAGGGCCGTTCGTTCGATTTCCAACTGCTTGACCCGCCGCTCCACCACGTCGATCTCCACCGGCATCGAGTCGATCTCGATCCGAAGCCGGCTGGCCGCCTCGTCGATCAGGTCGATGGCTTTGTCGGGCAGGAAGCGGGCGGTCACGTAGCGATCCGACAGAACCGCCGAGGCCACCAGCGCCGCGTCCTGGATCCGGACACCGTGATGCACTTCGTAGCGTTCTTTCAGTCCCCGCAAGATTGCAATGGTGTCTTCCACCGAAGGCTGGCCGACCACCACCGGCTGAAACCGCCGCTCCAACGCCGGGTCCTTCTCTATGTGTTTGGAGTATTCGTCGAGTGTGGTGGCTCCGATCATCCGCAACTCCCCCCGAGCCAGCATCGGCTTGAGCAGGTTGCCGGCGTCCACCGCCCCCTCGGCGGCTCCGGCTCCGACCACCGTGTGGAGCTCATCCAGGAAGGTGATGATCTCGCCCTGGCTGTCCGCGATCTCCTTGAGGACGGCCTTGAGCCGTTCCTCGAACTCGCCCCGGTACTTGGCGCCGGCAACCATTCCGCCCAGGTCCAAGGCGATGATCCGCTTGGACTTGATACCTTCGGGAACATCGCCGTCGACGATTCGGTTGGCAATTCCTTCAACGATTGCCGTCTTGCCTACCCCGGGTTCACCGATCAGGACCGGGTTGTTCTTGGTCCGGCGGGACAGGACCTGGATAACTCGCCGGATCTCATCGTCCCGGCCGATAACCGGGTCCAGCTTGCCCTTGCGGGCGGCGTCCGTCAGGTCCCGGCCGAACTTCTCCAAGGCCTTGTAGGTCTCCTCCGGGTTCTGCGAGGTCACCCTCTGAGAGCCGCGCACATCGACCAGGGCGGCCAGGACCGAGTCCCGGTCGATGTTGAATTCTTTGAACATTTTCTTGAGTCCGGCGGCGCCGTCGACCAGGGCCAGCAACAGATGCTCCGCGGAGACGTAGTCGTCGGTAAGTTGCTCGGCTTCGTGGAACGCCTTTTCCAGAACCCGGCTGAGATCCTGCGACATCCGGGCCTGACCGCCCGAGCTGTAGACCTTCGGCATGCGGCTCAGCGCGTCGTCCACCCGGTCCTGCAGGACCTTCGGTGTCACACCGAGCTTTTGGACCAGCCCGAACACAACGCCCGCCGGGTCGCTCACCAGCGCCTTCATCAGGTGTTCGGGGGCGATCACCTGGTGGTTGTTCGCAGTGGCGAGTTCAGCCGCCCGGGCCAGTGCCTCCTGAGACTTGTGAGTCAGTTTGTTCATATCCATCGGTTCTTCACCTCCAGCCCATCCTCAAGGACTGCCTTCAACTGAACAGCTATCTATCGAAAATGCTTGCCACGTCTGCCAGGCGCACCAGCACCCCACGGGGCCGGCCCTGTTGACGGGCTTCTTGCAGCTTGCGCTCGGCCGCGGCCAGCCGGCGGTTGGACCGCTCCAGGCGTTTGCCGAGCTCCTCAACCTGCCGCTCCAACTCCATAACAATGCGGACCCCGGCAAGGTTGAGACCGTGTTCCTGGGTAAGCTCGGCGATCCGGCGAAGGCGTTCCACGTCCTCCTCGGAGTACCGCCGGCTGTTGCCCTGCGTACGCTGCGGTTCGATCAACCCCCGCCTTTCGTACATCCGCAGGGTCTGGGGATGCATACCCGAAAGGTCCGCCACCACGCTGATCACGTACACACCTCGTTCGCTGGGTTTGGACCCTCTGCGATCGCCGGCGTTATCCATTGGTGCTCCTCCCCCCCTCCACCAGTTCATCCAAGGCCGCCCTCGGCGACTCCGGCTGGAGCTCCGCCAACCGCTCAACCAGATCCCTGGCCTCCCGGCTCAGCTTTTCCGGGACGGCAACCTGGACCGTGACGAGCAGGTCTCCTTTGTCCCTTCCCGAAGGAGCGCCTTTGCCTTTGACCCGGAACGTCTTCCCCGACGAGGTGCCCGAAGGGATCTTGAGCTTCACCGGCCCCCCGTTCAGCGTGGGAACTTCGATCTGCGCCCCGAGTGCCGCCTCGGCGAAGGTCACCGGCAGGGACAGGGTGAGGTCCTTGTTCTTACGGCCGAAAAACCTGTGCGGCCGCACCCTCACCTTTACGAACAGGTCGCCCGGCGGGCCGCCGCCCGGGCCGGGTGAACCCTTGCCGGCAAGCTTGATCCGGGCACCGTCGTTTACCCCCGCCGGAATACGGGCCTTGATGGTCCTGGGCGGACCTCCCCGCTCCTGGATGCGCAACTCAACCTGAACACCCTCCATGGCGTCCTCAAAACGGATGGTGGTCTCGGTTTCCAAGTCTCCTCCTCGAGCCCGTCCGAAGCCGGCGGACGACGCACCGCCACCGCCGAACAGGTCCCCGAACAGATCGCTGAATCCGGCGCCGCCGCCGAAGATGTCCCCGACATCTTCCACCCTCACCCGCTGCCCGCCGCCCCCGAACCCGGGGCCGCCGGGACCGCCGGGACCGCCGGAGCGGAAACCGCCGGCCGCCACCATCTGCCGGATGCGGTCGTACTCTTCTTTGGTCTTCGCGTCGGCCAGGACGTCGTAGGCAGAGGAGACCTCCTTGAACTTCTCCTCCGCCTTCGGGTCACCCTGGTTCGCGTCGGGGTGATGCTTTTGAGCCAGCTTGCGGTAGGCCTTCTTGATATCCGCCGCGGACGCGGACTTGTCCACGCCGAGCACGGCGTAGTAGTCCTTCTCAATCCACTCCTTCTGGCTCATCCGCTCTCCCTATTTCTCTTCGGCGGTTCTTGCGTTGACCGCACCCGACGCATCCTGGGTAACCTTCACCATCGCCGGCCGCAGCACCGACCCCTTGAACAGGTAGCCGCTGCGCAGCACCTCTTCAACGACCATCTGCCCCGACCCGTCGCCCTCCTCCTGCAGGACCGCCTGGTGGACGTTCGGGTCGAAGGGTTCGCCTTTGGGCTCCACTATCTCCAGCCCGGCGCCCTGAAGCACCTGCTTGAGTTCCCCGTAGACCATCTCTACGCCCTTGAGCATCGACTCGAATTCCGGCCCTTCGGCCGCCGACCTGGATCCCGTCGCGGCGGCCACCGCCATACCAAAGTGGTCCACCACCCCGAGCAACTGGGCGACTATCTCGGCCGAAGCCATCTCGACCAACCGGGATTGCTCCTTCAACGTCCGCTTGCGGTAGTTGTCGAACTCCGCCTTCAGCCGCTGGAGGTCCTCCAGGTAGGACGCCGCCTTCGCATTGGCGTCGGCGACCGCCGGATCCGGCTCCCCGGTTCCGGCGGCTTCGTTCACAACCGGCTCGCCGACCACGGCACCGCCCTGTTGGGCGGCGCCGTCGTCGTCGTGCAGCTTGCGCTTGTCCCGGATCGGGATCTTGATCCGTTCCTGCTCTGCCTGTTCGTCAACCTCGCGGTCACCCATCTACTGGGCCTCCTCTTCGACGATCTCCGCGTCCACCACGTCGTCGTCGTTGGGCGGTGCGGCTTCGCCGTCGGCTTCCGCCGACCCACCCGAGGACTGGGCGTTGGTGGCGTAGATCTGCTCGGCCAGCTTGTGCGACGCCTTGGTCAGGGCCTCGGATGCAGTCTTGATGCGGTCGACATCCTCGCCCTTGAGGGCTTCGGTCAGCTCGGCCAGCGCCTCGTCCAGGGCTGCCTTGTCTTCGGTCGACAGCTTGTCACCGTGCTCCTTGGCGGTCTTCTCGGTCTGGTAGAGCAGGTTGTCGGCCATGTTGCGGGCCTCGGCCATCTCACGCCGCTTGGCGTCTTCGGCCGCGAACTGCTCCGCGTCCCGCATCATCCTTTCAACCTCGTCCTTCGGCAGGGCGGAACCACCGGTGATGGTCATGGCCTGCTCCTTGCCCGTGCCAAGATCCTTGGCCGAGACGTGGACGATGCCGTTGGCGTCGATGTCGAAGGACACCTCAATCTGAGGCATTCCTCGCGGCGCCGATGGGATACCGACCAGGTCGAACTGTCCCAGCGACCGGACACCGGGTGAGGTGACCATCTGGCCTTCACCCTGTACCACGTTGACCGTCACCGAGGGCTGGTTGTCCTCCGCGGTGGAGAAGGTCTCGCTCTTGCGGGTGGGGATGGTGGTGTTGCGCTCAATCATCTTGGTGAACACGCCGCCGCGGGTCTCGATACCCATGGTCAACGGGGTCACGTCCAACAGCAGGACATCTTTGACCTCGCCGCGGAGGACGCCGGCCTGCAGAGCCGCGCCTATGGCAACGACCTCGTCCGGGTTAACTCCCTTGTTGGGCTCCTTGCCGCCGGACAGGGTCTTCACCAGGTCCTGGACCATCGGCATACGGGTGGATCCACCCACCAGCACGATGTGGTCGATTGCGCCGACCGCCTTGCCCCAGTCCTTGACCGCAGCGTTGAAGGGGGTCTTGACCCGCTCCAGAAGGTCCTCGACCATCTGCTCGAACTGTGAGCGGGTGAGGTTGACCTCCAGGTGGATCGGACCGGACTCGGTTGCCGTCAGGAAGGGCAGGTTGATGGTGGTCTGAGTCGCCTGCGAGAGTTCGATCTTGGCCTTCTCGGCCGCCTCCTGCATACGCTGCAGCGCCATGCGGTCCTTGGACAGGTCCACGCCGTGACTGTTTTTAACTTCTTTGAGCAAGAAGTCGACGATCTTCTGGTCCCAGTCGTCCCCGCCCAGAAGGGCGTCGCCGTTGGTGGCCTTGACGTCGAACACGCCTTCGGCGATCTCCAGAATCGATACGTCGAAGGTTCCGCCGCCCAAGTCGAAGACCAGGATTGTCTGCTCGGCTTCTTTGTCCAGACCGTAGGCCAGCGAGGCCGAGGTGGGCTCGGCAACCAGCCTTAGGACCTCAAGGCCGGCGATCTCGCCCGCCTCTTTGGTTGCCTGGCGCTGGGAGTCGCCGAAGTAGGCGGGAACCGTAACCACTGCCTGGGTCACCTTGTCGCCCAGGTAGGCCTCGGCGTCGCGCTTCAGCTTCATCAGGATCTGGGCCGAGATCTCCTGCGGCTTCCAATCCTTGCCGTCCACTTTGGTGTTCCAGTTGGTACCCATGTGGCGCTTGACCGAACGAATGGTGCGATCGGGGTTGGTGATCGCCTGGCGCTTAGCCACCTCGCCGACAAGGATCTCCCCGGCCTTGGTGAACGCCACAACCGACGGCGTGGTGCGATGGCCCTCGGCGTTGGGGATGACTACCGACTCCCCTCCCTCAAGGACACTCACCACAGAGTTGGTGGTCCCCAGGTCGATTCCGACTGCCTTTGGCATGCGTGTTTCCTTTCTTTTGCTTTACTTGAGTTCTGAGAGCATCAACGACAAGCTCTCCCCGGGTATTCCAGACCTTAGTGTCTTCCGATAGTAAAAGTTGAGCGTTGATCAGTCAACTTTTCCAGTGTAGCGCCAGATCGTCGATAGACGTAGCTAATGACCCCGCCGGACCCGCTGAGTTTTCGGCGTTCCGCAGTTCGCCCAACATGGTTCGGTCGCCGATCTGCGATGTTGGTGGGCAGTGGGCGGCCGGGGGCCGCCGGTCGGCTGCTAAGGCCCTCCCAGGTCCTCGCTCATCGCCCGTACCGCCTGCTCCATGAGCCAGCCCAGATACTCGTAGACCGCGTAGGCGGGCGCGTCGGGGTCGTCGGCGCCCAACGACGGAAGATCTTCGCCCACCTCCAGACGGGTTCCCAGCACCAGGCGCAGGCTGTTAATCGCCTCCATCCAGCGCTCCAGCGCCGGCATATCGATCTCGGGCCGGTCGATTGTCTCCTCAACTGTTGCAATGGCGGCCAACCGACCGGCCGCCAGGTCATTGGCCATCAAGCCCTGGTATTCGGCTTCCTTTTCGGGGTCGTCGTGGTAGGCGGTGGGGAATAGTCGCTTGGTCGCCGGATCCCTTGTCTCCACCAACTGGCCCAGGTCGGGGAGCAGGTTGAGCAGAAGCCGGCGCTCCTCGGCGGGTATCTCCAATGCAAACCGGCCGGAGCCCAGACGGGCGATCCTCGGGTGAGGCTCAGCGTAGGTCGGGTTGTCCTCAGACATCGTGCTGCATGGTCGCCCAGAGCCCGTGGGCGTGCAGCCGGGAGACATCGAACTCCGCCTTTTCTCGGGGTCCGCTGGATACCACTGCCCGGCCCTTTTGATGGACATCGAGCATCAGGGCGGTCGCTTTCTCCAGGGAGTAGCCGAAGAGCTTCTGGAAGACCATCGTCACATAGGACATCAGGTTGATCGGGTCGTTCCAAACCAGCACGATCCACGGTCGGTCGGGCTTGTGGTCCTCCTTGTGGGAGGGGTCGTCGGTTTCGATCGGGGCAAGCGGCGAAACCGCCAAATTAACCTCCCCCGATTCCGAAGGCCTCCGCCAGGGCCGTCAGCCGCTTAAGCCGGTCCGATGCCTCCAGCCCGCCCGGGTCGGGGGTGATGAGCAATTCGTCGGGTTTGATGGAGGCGACGGCGCCACGCAACTCGAGGGCCAGCCCTTCCGGGCTACCGCATCGGATGTTCATCTTCCGCAAGGCTTCTTTGGGGTCCTGGGGCAGTCCGGCGCGCCCCCGTGCGGTCAAGAACTCGTCGTGGCGGCGGATGCCCTCCCAAAGTTCGGGGTCGTCCGGGGAGCCGATCCAGGCGTTCCGGGCGGTTGAGATGCGACCCTTGGGGTGTACGGTCCGGTACGCCTCGGCGGCTCGGACCTGGGAGACGGTCGGATCCCAGCTGTTCGGCTCCGAACGGCCCTGCTGAAGCCCGATCCCCAAGGAGGCGGCCCAGGCTGCTCCTCGAGCCGATTGAGCCCCCAACGCCACCTTGTCCAAAGCGTGGTCGATGGGCGGGTAGAGCTTCATCCCCGCCCCTGCGTCGCCGCCGTTGACGATATTGAGGAACCCCTCGATCATGCTGGAAAGCCTGCCGGCCCGTTCGTCGTACTCCACCATGGCCATCGCCTCGAACGCCGGCGGATCGTCACCGCTGCCGACCCCCAGGATCGCCCGCCCGCCCGAGATGGCGTCCAGGGTGGCAAAGTCCTCCGCCAGCCGGTGGGGGTTCTCCAGGGGCAGCGTTACAACCGAGGTGCCGAACTCCAGAGTGCTGGTCCTCTCGGCCACCGCGGCAAATAGCACCAGCGGCGACGGGACCGCCGCGTAGCCGGGAGAAAAGTGCCGGGAAGCCGTGTACAACGACCGGTAACCGAGCTCTTCGACCGCCTGCGCCAGGTCGATCATCTCGTGCAGATCTTCCGCCGGACCCCTCAGATGCGGTTCGGCCGCGATAAATACGCCAATGTCCATGATTCCCATCGTAGCCGCGCCCGCCGGGTTGCGCCCCCGCGGCGTCGATCAGCCCTGGGTCCGGAAGTTCTCCCAGTAGCGCGAAGGGGTCGGACCCCGCTGGCCCTGGTACTTGCTGCGCAGCGTGCCGGATCCGTATCCGGACTCCGCCGGGGAGGAGAGTTGGAAGAAGGCGATCTGGCCGATAAGCATCTCCGGGTAGAGGGTGATCGGCAAGGTCGCCAGATTGGAAAGTTCCAGTGTCAGGTGACCCTTGAACGATGGGTCTATGAACCCGGCCGTCGAGTGGGTGACAAGTCCAAGGCGCCCCAGCGACGACTTGCCCTCCAGTCGGCCGGCGACATCGTCGGGCAACTCCACCCACTCCCGGGTGGACCCGAGGACGAACTCCCCCGGGTGAAGCATGAAGGGCTCGTCGTCTACGGTGACCAGTTCGGTGAGATCGTCCATCTGCCTCTTCACGTCGATCACCCGGTGCCGGTGGTTGTGGAAGACCCGGAACTGGTTGTCGATGCGTACATCCAGGGAACTCGGTTGCACCCGAGCGGGATCGAAGGGGTCGATGACGATTCTTCCCGCCTCGATCTGGGCGCGTATGTCTTTGTCGGAGAGGATCATTGTTTTTGGATTCTACTCAGTTGGGGGGCCCGACCTGTTTGGCACGGCGCCACTTGCCCCCCAACTTCCCCCCTTGGCCTCCTCCGCCCGGCGATCAGGGCGGAGAGCCCTCGGTCCTCGGCACCGACTCCGGGCTAAGATGGACAGGCGACCTTGCGGGTGTAGTTCAATGGTAGAACGGAAGCTTCCCAAGCTTCAGGCGGGGGTCCGATTCCCCTCACCCGCTCTCTGCACCACCAGTTTTGTCCGGCGTTGTCGACTCCGGGGTGCCGGGCGCTTTCGGCCGGCGCCGCAGCTTGAAGACAACCAGTGCCACCAACCCGAAAAGGGCGAACGGCGCCAGCCACCCGACGGCGACAACCAGCCCACCGATGACCGACTGGAACCCGTCGACCGCCCGGTCCCACGCTTCCGTCAGCGGCTGCGGGTTACCGGACTCCGGGGCCCCCGGCTCGTACAGCCGGACCGAAACGGTGGAGAACGCGGTCTGGTCCTGGTAGTAGTTGAGCTGGCCCTGGATCTGTTCGATACGGAGTTGGATACCGGAGAGCTGGCTTTGAACCTGGATGAGGTCGGAAATCCCCTTCGCCTGCTCCATCAGGCGTAGAAAAAACGCCTCCTCGGTCTTGGCCTGCCTAAGGCGGGCCTCCAGGTCGATGAATTCCTTCGAGACGTCCTGCCCGCTACGGTCTTCGGCGGTGACTTTGCCCAAACTCTTAAGCCTGCCGATCGCTTCTTCGAACCGGTTGGAAGGGATACGGATGGTGAGCGAGCCGGATGCGAACTCACCATCGGTTTCGCTCACCTGCGAGTTGGTCACAAATCCCCCGAACTGCTCTGCCAACGATCCGGCCCGGGAGAACTGGTTTTGGAACTCGTCTTTTTTGATCCGAATCTGCAAAGAGATGTTCTTGATTACCCGTCCGCTTCCGGCGATCGGGGCGTCGGGGAGATCCGGCAACGGCGCCTGGGCAAGGCGGGTCGATTCGGTCAAGTCTTCGTCCAAGCCCCCCTCTGCACCGGCCCGATCGGCGGCCGCGCCTCCATCCTGCACGTCCGCTCCCCGGGTTCCCGGGGGCCCGACCGCTGATTCGGGGGCCGCGGCATTCCCGCTCGGCGCCGACGTCTCCGCCGCGTCCTCGCTGCTTTTTCCACATGCGGCGAATAGAACCAACAGCGTCGCTACTGCCAGCGCCGCCAACGCTCGTTTGCCCATTTCCAGCTCCCTGTCCTCGCGGCCGGAGGTGGCCTGTTGACTGTCGATGACCCTTTGACGGACCGACGCCTACACAAAGTTCCCGGTGTCTGGACGGGTTATTTTCAATAAATGGTTAACAGCGTTAAGTTGTTGCCGATAACTCTCAGTAGCAGAGTCGGTCCGGAGTGTGGCCCATAACCCCCGCCCCCCAGCGATCACTCCGGATCGGTCCTCTGCTCCA
>JAJCYE010000107.1 GCA_029263075.1 Actinomycetes bacterium | reverse complement strand
CTCCAGATCGACGCCAGTTCGATAGTCCTGGTCCTCGACGAGTGCCAGAAATCCGGGTGGGCGGATCGCCGGCCCGACCCCACCGACCGCCGGCGATATTCCCTCCGCCTGACGCCGGCCGGCCGCAGGGTTCTGATCCGTGCCCAGCAGGCCGCGTCGAAGGCACAGGCCGAACTGTTCGCCCCGCTGGACGACTCGCAGCAGCACCGGCTGAAGGAACTTTTGCTGCTTCTTGCGACAAGCTCGCAGGTGGTGTCTTCGGCCCCCGCCGCACCGGCGGCCCGGTCGGCGGCGAGACGGTGACCCTGGAGTCGACTATGACCCTCGGGAAAGCTGTTCCTATCGCGCCCCGGGCAACCTCGATGCTCCCGGTCGCCGCGGGAATTTTCCTGGGATCCCTGGTGTTCGACGCCATTCCCATGGCTTCGGCCGCGGTCGGCCGGTACGCCTGGGCCTGGGCCCTGTGCGGCGTTGCCGTGATGTGGTTGTCCAGTCGCCTGACCGGCTCGGAGCGGCTCGGGCGCATGGCCTCCATCGCCGTGGCCGGGGTCTGGCTCCACTCGCTGCTGGAGGGTGCCGCCGCCGGTGCCGGGGGCGCCCGGTCGCTGGGCGGGGGAGTCCTGGTGGCGCTCGGGCTCGCGGTCCACCTCATCCCGGAGGGCGCGGCCCTGTTTACGCTCTCCGCCGAGGCCGGGCTTTCTGCCCGCAAGAGCCTGGCGCGCTGCGGACTGACCTGGGTCCTGGTGATCGCTGGATACGTGCTGGGGGCCCAGTTGAGCGTCGTTCAGTCGTCATCCGCCCCCATGGGGGCGGCGATGGGGCTGGCCGCCGGCACCTTCGCTTACTTGGCGTGGGCGCTTTGGCAGCAGCGCACACCCCGGATGCGGTTCGCCGGCCTCGGGGCGGTCGTCGGTTTTGTCTGGGTCGCCGCCATTCACCTCGCCTGAGGTATCGGGCAGCGGGTTAACCGACCGGGTCGATCCCCAGGTCTTTGTAGGTCAGCAGTGGCTCGTAGAGCACGCCGCGTTCAACGAAGGCGCCCCGGGCGACGTTCCCCCGGTCGACCAGAGTGGTGGCCATGACAACGTTCGCGTCGACTTCCTTCAGGGCGTCCAGGGCGTCAAGAATGGAACGCCCCGAAGTGATGACATCGTCCACCAGGAGCACTCTGACGCCGGGACCGAACTCCTTGCCCTCGATCCGGCGCTGGCGGCCGTGGCCCTTGGAAGCTTTGCGGACTGAGAACCACTCGGTGTCGGTGAGCATGGCCACCGCCACCCCTATCGGGTCCGCCCCCATGGTCATGCCGCCGGCGGCTTCAAAATCCACCTGGTGGGACCGGGCCAGTGCGGCGATGGCTTCGGCCACCAGACCGAAACGGCTGCCCTTGGCAATGGCCCGTTTGGCATCGATGTAGTCGTGGCTGGTCCCGCCGGAGGAGAGCTGAAATGGCTGCTCCCGGCGTTCGTATCCGAAGTCGAGGATGACCTGCGCCATCTCCGCACGCAGCTCGGGCAGGGGACGGTGGGCTACCGTGCGCGAGCCGGCGGTCATGGTTACCTCCTGGGGGTCGGGTGGTTGGAACTCTAGGGCTGGATGGGTTCAAGATACCTTTCCGGCCCGCAATCTGCCCCGGGCGCCGGCCCGATGACGCTCGCCGGGTCGCTCAGTCTGCCGCCAGGACGCCGTTCTTGCGGCTGCCCGCAGACGACCCATAGCGGACCTCGAACTCCATCTCCCGGTCCAGATTTCCCTCCCAGAGCAGGTGGTTGCCCACCAGTCTCAGGGAGGGAGAGTAGCTGTGGACAAAGGCACCCCTGGGCAGCGTGATGTCTATCGTCATGTGGTCCGGGTTCAGGTTCGGCTGGTGTTGCAACACCAGTTTGTACACTCCGGGTTGAGCCAACTGGCCCTGGGTACGCACCGTGAAGTTCCCGCTGCTCTGGGGGGCCACCTCCACGAACTTGCTGGCCACACCCAGCCCCAGTTCATTGGTACTTTCCACCGAACTGGGTGCGCCGTTGAGCAGGGCGTCCAGCACGAAGGTGGACCCAGGCATGTAGATGGAGGTGAAGGTCCGGTTCAGCCCGGGCTTGTCGTTGGGCAAGGTCGGGCCCATGATGTAGCTCGGTTTGGCACCGGTAGGCGCCCCATTGGCGATGTCCACCTCTACCCGGCCCATGATCCTGGCGGGGTTCGTCAGGTCCACCGCGTAGGTGACGTTGCGCTGAGCGTAGTAGTCGACCTTGTTGCCCGCGGCATTTTGGCCCACCACCATCAGGAAGTCGGCGTTCTCCTCGGGGTGCAACTCCCCGGCGAGTCCCAGGCGCTTCAGCCGGTCGAGTTCTGACGGGCTCCACATCTGGATGCGCTTGGTGGACACCATCTCGCCCATAGGCACCATCAGGGCGGTCGGGTTGGAGAAGTTGCCGGCCAGCAGGCGGCTCCAGACCTCACGTCCCACCTCAAGGAGGAAGCGGGACCGGTTGTCCTTTTCGGGGAACTTCTCGTACGCCTCGTTGAGGGCCAGCGGGAGGAAGGTTTCGTGGGTGATGGCCCCCACCGGGGCCACTTCCACCGAGCCGACCACCTGTAGGAGTTGGTTCAGGCCGACGGCGTCGATGGCAATGACGCCGTCGATGGTCCCGCCGGTACTTTGCTTCCACATCGATGCCAGGACGCCGGCGGCGGTGGGGAAGTCGGGGGTCATATTGGTATTCGGCCAGAAGGTGCGGGCGTAGAACTTGTCGTAGTTCCGTGCGTACTCCTCGGGGGCCGGTGCGGGGGTTTTTACCACCGGCAGGTCGTTGTTGGCGTCGAACCGTTCCAAGGTGATCTTGCCGTTGTCGGCGCTCAGGATCCCGAAGGCCCCCAAAAAGCCGCCGGTGGCCCGAAGTTCCACCGGGTTCTGGATGGCCAGAAACCAGGTGCGCCGGGTGCCGTCGGCAAAGAAGTGGGGGAGGAGCGCCGCGGCGTCCCCGGCTTTTTCTAGGGTCTTGATCGCCGACTCCCCCTCACGAAGGAACTGCTCCCGGGCACCTTTGATAGGGGGGAGCAAGACGCCCCCGGAGGCCCGGGCGTCGGCCATCGCCAGGTTGGCGGCGACGGCGGCCGTGGATAGTTGTTCGGCAGCCAAAGGCCAGGGCTGGGTGTTCAGTCTTCCTTCGCTGAACCCGATTTCCGGGCCCGCGGGTCCGACGGGAAAGACCGCGGCAGCCTTCAGCGCCTGCTCGGCCGCAGGCGCCAGCAGGCTGCCGCTCCGGGCAATTGCCCGGGCGGCGTTCAGGTTGTCCCCGATTACCGGCAGCAGCCGGGCCGGCAACGTCAGGGGCCAGCCGAGCTTGGACTCGGCTTTGGCCGACAGTTCGCCTCCCCGCTTGAACGATGCCTGGGCGCCCACCGCATTAAAGGCCGTTGCCTGTGCCTTGCCCTCCAAAAACGCCACTCTGGCGTTGCGCAGATCCCAGGCTGCGGCCAGTGTGGGCGGGACCGCCAGCCCGGCAACGCCGAGCGCGGTCAGCAGCACGTATTTGAGGATGGGGGGACCCCGGCGGGACCGGATCGGCTCCCGTCCCTCGATGGCCCTAAGGCCAATCCCGATCACAGCGAACACCAAAACGGTCAGGAGCAGCAACTTCGGACCGGTGGCAAGGGCCACCGCCACCGAACCGGTTGCGGCCAAGGCCGCCAGGCCGTGGTAGCGGGCCGCCTTGCGGGTGGAAAATCCCATCCGGAACAGCCGGTGGGAGATGTGGTCTATCCCCCCGGCGAAGACCGGCCGCCCGCTTCCCACCCGGCCGAGGATGGCCAGGATGGAGTCGGTGGCGGGGACTGCCAGAGCGGCCAGGGTGGCCAAGGGGGCCCAGCGGGGGCCGAAGTACAACGAAACCTTGAGGGCGACGCCACCCAGCACAAAGCCGATGAACTCGGGGGCCCCGGCGCCCAGGTACACCTTCGCCCGCTTGCGGTTGTAGGGAATGAAGCCGATTGCGGCGCCGCAAAGGGCCGCGGCCGGTATCGCTACCTCGGGGGTGCCGCCCATGAACGCGATGATCGTCAGCCCCGCCGCGGTGGCAGCCGCGGTGTAGCCGGCCACGCCGTTCATGTTGTCCAGCAGGTTGAGGGCGTTGGCGGCGGCCACCAGTAGGAACGTGGAGAGCAGCCAACCGGAGAAGCCGGGCAGGGAGGTGTTGAACTCCTGCCACCAAACCAAAGAAGCCGCGGATGCCTGGAGCGCCCCCACCCAGAACGGATGCAGCCGTCGCCGTCGCCGCTTGTTGTCCCCGAAGGAGATGGCCAGCAACGCCGCGGCGCCCGCCATCAGGTTGACGGTGGTGCTGCGGATTCCGCCGCCCACCAGGGCGCCGACCACGGCGGCCACGCAGAGCGCGACACCACCCAGGTAGCTGATCTTCCGTTTGGACCGGCTGTTGCGAAACAGGCGGGGAGAGACCATCGCCTTGAGGTGCGGACCCAACGTGACGGCGATCGGCATGAGGATCAGGCTCACTGCGAGCGCGATTAAGAACGCTAAAGTTGTGTTTCCAGCCACCCCGGTCATGTTATGAACCTACTGTAGACCCGGGTGGGTGGCTAACTTCCCAAGGGTTGGGACGGACCTCAGAAGAAGCTGCGATAGATGGCTTGGGGCAACGGCAGCGGGTAGTCCCCGGGTAGTCCGTGGTAGATCGGAGCGAAACCCGGCAGGTGCCAGGCGCCCCCCCGGTAAACCGCCGGCTCGGGGAAGTTGTCGTTGTTGTAATCGGCGGGCACGGGGACGTCGCCTTGGAGACCCCAGTACAAAACCGGCATCCCCTCCCGGTGCCAGGCGCCCCCCCGGTAAACCGCCCTTTCGACATCCCCGTCGTTGTTGTAGTCGGCAGGCACCGGGATGTCGCCGGGCAGACCGAAATAAACCGTTTCCATTCCTTCCACGTACCAGGCCCCGCCCCGGTAAACCGCCCGCTCGGCATCGCCGTCGTTGTTGTAGTCCCCGGGGACGGGGATGTCGCCGGGAAGCCCGAAGTAGACGGTGGGCTGGCCTTCTACGTACCAGGCGCCCCCCCGGTAAACCGCGCGGTCGGCTTTCCCGTCGTTGTTGTAGTCGGCCGGTACCGGGATGTCGCCGGGAAGTCCGAAGTAGGCAACTTCCTTCGTGTGGTGGTACCAGGTCCCGCCCCGGAAGACGGCACGGTCGGTGGTGCCGTTGCCGTCGTAATCCGCCGGCACCGGGAAGTCTTCCTCCAGTCCGTGGTAGACGTTCGTCTGGTCCTTTACCAGCCAGGCGCCGTCCCGATAGACGCCGAAATCGGTGTCCCCGTCCCCGTCAAAGTCCGCCACCCCGTTGCCCCCGGCCGGAGGGGTGATTGTGATCTCAAGCGAGGGGTAGGAGGTCACAGAAACCGTGCCCGCAGCATTGGAGAGTCGCGCCCTGGCGTTAGCCCTGGTCTGCAGTCTGGGGGTACCTGCATTGGTGTCGATCACCGGGGCGCGCCGGAAATAGACGGGGAAGGTGACCCCGCAGGTGCCGGATCCCGCGGCGCCCCCGGGTGGCTGGAGGACCACCGGTGCTCCCTGGACGACCAAATCGTAGACGCCCGAGGCGTCCGGCCCGACCACGTCGAAGGTGCGGCCGGCGCACGCAGTGGAGGAGTTGCCGGTGGCGGTGGTGGCGGTGGTTATGGCGCCGGCGTCGGGCGTGGGGCACAGGTTGTCGGCGCTGCGTACCGAGCCGCACGACGGTGCAATGCTGAGTTTGGTGACCTGGTTTGCCTCGGTTTCCTGCGGGGCGGTGTTGGTGTTGGTGACGCTCAAAGAGGCCGCGTGCCCGGGGGCGTCAACAAGCACGTCGGTGCCGGAGAAGGTCAAAGACCCCGAGGCGCCGAAGTTGGCTGAAGCCGCCGAAGGAACCGCCAGAACGGCCACCACCAAGACAAGTACCAGTGCCGCCGGCAATTTCCGACCGTCCATAGCCACCCCCTAGTCGTCACAGGATCGTACGGTGCCCCGGCCCTGTCAATTCCACCACTCCGGCCTTGGCACTGAATAAGTTGCCCAGGTCTGCCGATACTAAGAACTCCGGTACCATCGCCCGGGAGGGCGCGGCTCACTGACCACTGGGGGGAAGCCC
The DNA here is from genome assembly GCA_029263075.1 of Actinomycetes bacterium. Classification (GTDB taxonomy): domain Bacteria; phylum Actinomycetota; class CADDZG01; order JAHWKV01; family JAHWKV01; genus JAJCYE01. The sequence continues at coordinate 17,369 of JAJCYE010000107.1, read as the reverse complement.
GATTAAACGGCCTACTCGGATTTTTGTAACCTGTCTGTTCCTGGCGGCGCTCGTCCCCGCCGTGACACCTTCCACCTCCTCGGCCACCCCGGCCCCCGGGTCCGCCAGCTTTCCTGAACTCTTGGATGCTGCTGTAGAAGCCGGGGATCTGGATCGGGCGGAGGCGGATGTCCACCTGGCCCGAGCCTTCGCCGGAGTCGCCCGTTACCGGGAGGTTCCGGAGCAATTCCAAAGCACCGTTCCCTGGGACGGCACGATGCCCCTATTCCACCTAAAGCAGAGGCTGGCCCGAATGCCCCGGGACGCCGTCAGGGCCCGGATCGAGGAGTCGATTGCCCCTGCGGCCACCACAACTTGCGGTAATTCGGGGGGCACGCTGGCTAACTCAACCACCTCCACTCACTTCTATGTGGAGTACGGGACCATCGGCGGGGGCCTCACGATAGCCAACTACCTGGATGCCCTGGAGCAGTCCTGGACCTCCCAGATCACGCAGTGGGGCTGGGCGGCGCCGCCGGTAAAGACTTCGTCACCCCCGCCGGGCAACCGCTATGCGGTCCGGGTGGATGCTTTGGGCGGCGGCCTCTACGGGTACGTCACAACCGGGGGCACCTACGCCGGGCCGGTCGGCAACAATCCGAACACCTCCTGGACCGAAACCGACGCCGACGCCTCCTGCATGGTGCTCAACAACAACTACTCGGGATTCCCGGGGACCCCGCTCCACGCGATGCAGGCCACCGTTGCCCACGAGTTCAACCACTCCATTCAGTTCGGTATGGGGGTGCAGTGGGGGTCCAACGTGCCGGACGACTCGTTCTTCGAGGGGATCGCCACCTGGATGGAAGATGAGGTCTTCGACGCCGCCAACGACAACTACCACTACCTGTGGCCCTCGTTCAGCGACAGCCTGGGCGACTACGACCAGTCTCCCTACCCGTTCTGGCTGTTGATGCGGGGACTTACCGAGCGGTTCGGCACCGCCACGGCGGGCGGCGGCGAACAGGTCATGCAGGATTTCTGGGAACTGACGAGCAAGGGTGCGGGCAACAACCTCAGCGCGCTGGCGAGCGCGGTTGCAGCAAAAGGCACAACCCTGGCGGACGCTTTTCACCAGGCGTCCATCGGCAACGCATTCATGCGGCCGTGCGGCGGCGGGTATGCGGCGCCGCTTTGTTTCGAGGAGGCTTCGGGCTATCTTGCGTTGTCAGGCCTCCCGTCGGCGTCCGGAGCCATAGCGTCGGTCGGCGGGAGCTTCAGCGGCACCCTGGAGGATGACTACTCCGCCCGGTGGGTCGGTCTCCCCGCGGACACCGGCTACGCGTTGACGCTGACCAACAACGCCCTGGGCGGGCAATTGAGAGCCTCCGCGGTGTGTGACACCGGGACCTCGCTGGTGGTTTCTGCGTTCCCAACGGTGGTGGGGGGCCTCGGGTCAACCACGCTACCCGTGTTCGACGCACCGTCGTGTATCCGCCGTTTAGCGGTCGTCACCAACCAGAGGCAGTCGTCCGGCAACCCCTCCAACTCGTTGGCCCGGGCCTTCACCATCAGCAGCACTGCCCTACCGCCGGGAGCGCCCACCAATGTGGTGGCAGTCACCGGCAACGCCTCGGCGCGGGTCACCTGGGCCGCTCCGCCCCCGGGCGGAGGATCTTCGATCACCGGGTACACCGTCACTGCCTCCCCGGGCGGTGCTTCGGCCGACTCTGCCGCCGGGGTCTTGTCCGCCACCGTCTCCGGCCTCACCAACGGGGATTCGTACACCTTTACGGTGCGGGCAAGCAGTTCGGCGGGGACCGGTCCCGCTTCCCCGGCGTCCAACTCGGTCGTTCCAAGGTTCCCGGCGGCGGCCGACTTCGACGGGGACGCTCGCACCGACCTGAGCGTGTTCCGCCCCGGCAGTGGTCAGTGGTTCGTCAAGGACCAGGTCACCACCAACTGGGGCCTGCCGGGCGACATCCCAGTGCCGGGTGACTACGACCGGGACGGATCGGCCGAACCCGCGATCTTCAGGCCTTCGGCGGGCGGTTGGTACCTGCCGGGCGGGAGTGTGGTCTTCCACGGATTGCCGGGCGACCTGCCGGTCCCCGGCGACTACGACCGGGACGGCGACACCGACATAGCAGTCTTCCGCCCGTCCTCCGGCCAGTGGTTCGTCCGGGATCAGTTCACCGTCTCGTGGGGCCTTCCGGGAGACATCCCCGTCCCCGGCGACTACGACCGGGATGGCGACACGGACGTTGCAGTCTTCCGCCCGTCCTCCGGCCAGTGGTTCATCAAGGACCAGGCAACTCTCTCCTGGGGTCTTCCCGGCGACATCCCGGTCCCCGGCGACTACGACGGCGACGGCGACACCGACGTGGCCGTTTACCGGCCGCAGGCGGGAGGCTGGTACATCAAGGACCAGTCGACGATCTTCTACGGCCTCGACTCCGACGTCCCGGTCCCCGGCGACTACGACGGCGACGGAGACACCGACGTGGCCGTTTACCGGCCCCCCTCGGGCCAGTGGTTCGTCAAGGACCGGCCGACGGTTTCCTGGGGCCTGCCGGGCGACATCCCGGTCGTCTCGCCACCCGCGGTCTACCATTCGTCCTTTTCCGACTAGCGAGAGGCTATGAGGGCTTGTTTGCGGTTCATTTCCCGCCTGGCGTTCCCGCTGGTGGCGGTCCTGGTCCTGGTGGTCGGCGCGGGCGCCCCGGCGGCCCACCCGGCGACCGCCGCGGTGGATGGCCCGTGCGGCCCTAACCCGTGCCCGGCCCCCGGCGACATCCCGGACGGCCCGTGTGGTCCCAATCCTTGCCTGCCGCCGGCCCCACCTACGGGCGCCTGCGGCGCAAAAGCCTGCCCTCCTCCGGCCCCACCGGCCAGCGCCTGCGGCGACAAGGCCTGCCCTCCACCCGTCGCTCCTCCCCAGGCCGCCCCCGCCCCACCGCCCGCCCCCGCCGCTCCGGGCGCCGCCCCCGCCCCACAGGCGCCCGGGGACCCGGGCGCGGCCAAGGCGACTGCATCTCCCGGAGCGGCACCCGCTCAGGGACCGGGAGTGGACCCCGCCGGGTCCGCGGAGGCCGGCACTGCGGTTGCGCAGGATGGATCTACTCCGCCGGCCGACGCTCCCGTCGCCCCGGACGGTTCAAAGGATCAGGCCGGGCAAACACCGGCGCCGGACGAGGAGTCCGAGCGTCCCGGCGGGGCGGTGCTCGTGGCGGCGATGGTGGCCGTGGCCGTCGCCCTTGTTGTCCTAGCTCTTCGCCTGATCAGGGCTCGCAGACCATGACCAGGTCCCGGGTTTGGAAGCGGTCGGTCAAAGAGGTCCCCGCAAGTTCGGTCACGTCCAGCTCAACCAGAGCTTCGCGGGTGGGTACGTAGAGTTTGTAGGGCAGCGCCCGGCACAGGTCTGAGATCAGCCCCCGCAGGCGAGTTGTTCCGTCCAGCACCTCCAGGAACATGGTCGGCCGGAGTTGGACAAGCTCGTCGAATACCGAGTTGAGTAGGGCGTGCTCTTGGCCTTCGACGTCGATCTTCAACAGGTCCACGCCATCGATCAGGCCGGCCAGAGGAATTGCATCCACCGTGATCGAGCGGTAGGACGCCACGTCCTCGACCTGTTGGTGGTGAAGTTCGTTGCCGGCGGCGAACCCGCTGCACGGCGCCTCCTCGTAGTGGTCCCTGCCCCCCGGCAGGTGGAGTTCTATCGACCCGGTCCCCGGGTCGCCAACCGCAGCGGCCTGCAACAGGTTGACCGAGGTGATGCCGTTCAGTTCAAGGTTCTTGCGGCAGGCGCCGGAGGCCCCCGGGTGGGGCTCCACGCCGGTGTATCGGGCGCTGGGGTTGGCCAGGGCCCCCTGGACCGCGAAGTACCCAATGTTGGTGCCCAACTCCAGGATGTTCGTGGACCGGGCGCAGAAGTGTCTCCACCACCGCAACACTTCGGGTTCGTAGCCCTTGGCTTCGCCGAACCAGTACAGGCGTTCGGCGATAAATGAGTCCGAGCTTGCCACCGTTACCGCCGGGTTGTCGGCCAGGGTGAAGCTGTCCCGGGTTCGCGGGACCCCGCGGTAACGGACGACCTCCAAGATGAGCCGTTGGGCACTTTCTTTCGCCGATCCCGGTTGCGAATTTGGGTAGGCCGTGCGCAGGGGCTGCAACGTCTCCAGCGGGATCAGGTTCAGGGCTGCGGTCAAGGTGCGCCTGGCCGCGGTCCGAGCCGGGGGGATCAGCCTGTCCGCCAGGTCGGACGTGTTCATCGGGCGCCGTCGTGTTGAGCGAGGGTGGCAGGGGAGGAGGGCCACCGCCGGTCCAGTTCTTGCGAGGCCCGCCGGTGGAAGGACTCGGCCCACTGCTCGGGCGTGTAGCTGCGGGAAAGGACCTCGCCCGCCGACCCCATCCGCGCCCGCTTGGCGTCGTCCAAGCCCGACATCCGCTGAAGCGCGCCGGCCAGCGAACCCACGTCGCCCGGTTTCACCAGGTAGCCGGTGGAACCGTCCTCCACCAGGTGGGCGGCGCCGCCGCATGCAGTGGAGCAGATGACCGGGAGCCGGCAGGCGGTTGCTTCGTGGATGACGGTTCCCCAGGGTTCGAACACGCTGGGCAGTACCAGGCACCCGGCAGTTGAACAAACCCCGGCCAATTCCGGAGGCTGAGTGAACCCCTTAACCTGCACCCCCGGCGTCCCGTCGAACAGGCCCGCCAGCGGCCCGGCCCCGTAAACCTCCAACCCCCAGGGGTCCGGCACCCGTTCACGGTACTCCCGGTAGGCCTCGGCCAGGGTCCGGATCCCTTTGTCGGGCACCAATCGCCCGACGAACACAAACGACCGCCTGCGCTCTACCCCCGTGGCTGCTTCGGCTGCGGCGGCAAACAGCGGGTGGTCGCAGGAGATGGCGCCGGGCCAGATCCGGGCGTCGGGGAACCCGAGCTTGCGGGCGAAGATCTGCTGGTTTCGGCCGGGCAGGAAGGCGATGTCGAAGAACGGGTGCAGGTAGAGACGTGAGGTGGCCACCCCCAAGATCTGTTTCGGGGTCCTCAGCCACTGGTTGTCCATCAGCAGTACCCGAAGGCGTTTGCGGGCCGATTTGAGGGCAACGTGGCGGAACTGTTTTATCTGCCAGCCGGTAATCATCACCACGTCCGGAGCAAACTCCTCCACGGCGGCCAGGACTTCGGCAGCCGCAGGGAGCGAGTCCCATGCCCGCATCTCTACCCGGCTCGGGGTCACCTGGTCCAGCTCAAACGGGGCCTCCTCCTTGGGCTTTTCGCAGAGGAGCATTACCTGGGTTCCCGGCAGCGCGGCCAGAGCCTCCACGCAGACGGAGAAGTATCCGGGGACCGTGGTCATCAAAAAGGCGCATCTCATCGGGCCGAGATTACACCCGGGGTTGCCGGCACTCAGGGGAGACGTTCGGGCGGGCCGACCAGCGCCGGCTCGGCCCGCAGCGCCGACCGGAACTGCACCATCAGGGCGGTCGCGGTGAGAGCGTTTGCCGCGGCCAAGCCCCAACAGGCCCCCTCTGCCCCTCCCATGAACGCCCCGCCCGCAGCGAACAAAACGGTGGCCGGGGCAACTACCAGGCTGACCGACATCAACCTCCCCACCGACGGGATCGCCCGCAACCCCACGGCCGGGCCGACCACGGCGCCGGCGGTGAATGCCAGCGCGGTCAGCGCCGGCAGCAGTTCGCGGGTTCCCTCCCAACTCCCGCCCAAGATCGACCGTCCCAGCTGATCGGGCAACAGCATCAGGGCCGCCCCGAGCAGCAGGCCGGCAGCGGCGAAAAGAAGGCTCATTACGTCGGCGGCCGGACGGAGCCGGTGGGGGGATGAAGCTTTCATCCGAACCAGTTCGGTCACCGCGAACGGGACCGCTCCCTGAATCAACGCGTAGAGGGGCCCGAATACCAGCAGCCCGGCCCGGATGTAGCCCACGGAGGCGAGGCCCGCCAGTCCGCCGATGGCGAACAGGGCGATCTGCGATGCCGCTCCCCGGGCCATCAGGTCACCGGTGAGCACCCCTCCGATCGCTCCGTTTTCCCTGGCCCAGGTGAGGGCGTGCGCCGGGCTGGGGATGCTGGCCGCCTGCTTCGCCCCCACGACCGCCGCCACCAGTGCGGCAACCCCCCAGGCCAGGACCGCGGTGGTGATGGTGATGGACCCAGTTGCGGCGGTCGCCGCCAGCAGTGCGCCCTGGACCGAGACCAGCAACAGATCGTTCGCCGCGGCCCGGGCCGGTCGACCCTGGGCCAAGAACGCGTAGCGCCACACGTCCTGTACCAGCAGGCCCGGGGTCAGGATCCCCATCGTTACGAAGCTGACCTGCAGGGCGCCGTTTGTGGTCAGCCCGAATAGCACCAATCCCAGGCCGGCCGCCAACCCCAGCACAATCGCAAAACCGGTGGAATGGGACGCTGCCCTGGCCCAGTCCCCGGCGGGGGAGTTGCTGAACCGGATGGTCATCGGCTCCGAAGCCTGAGCCCGGGCCAGATTCAAGATCAGTTGGTAGGTGACGAACGCCACCCCGAACGCACCGAAATCGCGGGGGCTTACCGCCCGCACCAGCACGAATGACAATAAGAAGTTGCTGCCGCTGGACAGGATCTGGTCGATCAAAATCCAGCGACCCCGTCCCAGCAGCCCCATAACCCGGCTACCTCATGGCCTGGACGGAAAGCTTGTTGCCAAAGCGGCCGATCGCCCGGTTCAGCAGGCGCCAGCCGGCCGTGGTCAACCCAAAAGCAACGGGCAGGCTGAGGATCCTCATTAGAGTCCCCGGTTCGTGCCGGTAGAGCATGGCGTAGCGTTCAGCGGTAGTCACCCGGAACCCCCGTTCCTCCAGTGCCCGGCGGACCTGGTCCAGCCTCAGACGTTCCACCCTGTTACCTGCCTCTTCCACGTCGACGGAAAGCCCAACCTTCACCGCCGCCGCGGTGGCCGCCGCCCGGGCCGGCTCGTTGATGGAAATGCCCCGGCCCGCCACCCGGGCCATCTCGGCGACGCCGGTGAGCGGGTCGGTGAGGTGGTGCAGGCCGTCGTGTACGTAGCTGAAGTCTATCGATCGGTCGCCGAAGGGTAGGTGTTCTACGTCGGCCACCACCACTGCAAACTCCACCCCGAAGCGGCGTGCACGCTCCTTCGCCCGCCGGGCGGCCCCCAACGACAGGTCGGAGGCAACCACGGTGAAGCCGTTGCCGGCCAGGAACTCGGCGTCCATCCCGGATCCGCCGCAGACTGTGAGCACAGTTGCCCCGTCACCCGGCCCCAGCCCGGCAACACTCCGGCGGAACTTCTCCTGCAAAAGCCACTGGTAGAGACCCGGGGTGCCGTGGGGCCGGGTGGCCTCGAACTCGGTGTCCTCGTGTTCGTCGAAATAGCCGGCCTGCCGGCTTTTGTGTGCGTCGGCGGTGTCCGGCCGGGCCATGACCGGGATGCCGTCCTGTACCGGGTAGATGTTGCGGCACCCCGCGCAGGTGATCCGGTCGGCTTCCCACTCCAGCAGGCCGCGGCATGCCGGGCACGCCAGGAGTGCCTGGAGCGTAGAGGCGGCGGTTTCAGGCATCACGGCAGAACACTAAACCCCGGATGACCGGTCGACGGCCTTCTTTAGCACCTCCCGCGTCTTTTCTGCGCTCACCTTCCAGGTCCAGTCTTCGGTCCGACGAAATGCCGGGTCGATCAAACAGGTGCCGGAATGCTCCGGCCGGAGGACCGAGTACACGCCGCGGGCGAAATCCTGTGGGGTAGGTTCGGCGTAAACCACACACTCTCCCGCTACCTCGACTATGGCCGGGTCCCGCCAGGTAACCACCGGAACTTTGAGTCTCATCGCCTCCAGCACCGGCAGGCCGAACCCCTCGAAGCCGGAGGTGAACAGCACCACCCCGGCCGAGGCAAAAAGGTCCCAGAACTGCTCATCGGGCAGGAAGGGGTGGGTGGTGACCAGGTCTCCCACGCCCAGGCGGCGGGCCAGGGCCTCCAGTTCGGCGCGGACCCCTTCCGGCGCACCCGTGATGTGGAGCATCCGGTCCATACCGGGGTCCAAGTTGTTGAGTTCCGCCCAAGTCTCCACGGCCAACCGGGGGCGCTTGTTGGCCCATCGGGCGAAGGCAATGCCGTGTCCCACCCCGGCCCGCCGCCTGGCGTCCACGTGGTCGGCGCCGTTGTGGACCACGTCCACCTTGGATCGGGCGGCCGGGTAGGCCTGCTCCAGGTCCCGGCGGGTCCGATCGGATACTGCGATCACCCGGTCGGCCCGGTGGATCCCCGACGGCCACACCCGGCGGCGGTACCGGTTCTGGAAGTTGCCGAAGTCGTCCGGCCGGCTTAGGTGCCTGAGGTCGTGGACGGTGGCCACCACCGGGACGCCGAAGGTTCTTGCGGGGACCACCGGCGTCGTACACAAAAGGACGTCCGGGCGGATCCGGCGGATCCGGCGGGGGATGCCCAACTGCTGAACGGCAATCCTGGACCAGGCCGAGCCGGAACCGCTCCGGTGAACGGTGCCCTGGTCCCCCAGTGCCCGGACGATGCCCGGATCCAGGTCGTGGGTGCCCTCAACCACAAAACGGTCGTCGAACCCGGCGTCTCGCCATCCGCGCAACAGGCCGGTGGTGTAGGTGACAATCCCGGCTCCATGCAGTGCGGCTCCGGTCGCATCGAGATGTATTAACAACGGCGCCCCAGCCTCCTCGCGAGTCCGCCCATTATGCCCGGCGGCCCCCGGGCATATCCTGTGGCCCATGTTCTCCCGATTTAGCCCCCGGACCCGGTCGAGTTGAGTGCCCCGGCCGGCCCGCCACCGGAGTCGGCGCTACGCATCGCGGGGCGCACAGTGGCGAGGATCTGGACCCACCCCGGCAGTCGCCCGCGCCGGGCGTCGGCCCTGTCGCGGTATTTGACCTGGCAGGTTTGGCAACGCACCATCCGGCGGCCCTGGACGGTGGAGCTTATCGACGGAATCCGGATCCGCTGTTATCCGCGAAGCCCCGTAGCCTCCGCGGTCATTTATTACGGCCTGGCGGACCACGCCGAGATGCACTTCCTTCGTGACTACCTGCGCCCCGGAGACACCTTCGTCGACGTGGGCGCAAACGTTGGTGTCTACTCACTGCTGGCCTGTTCGGTGCCCGGGGTATCCGTGGTTGCGCTGGAGCCCTCGGCCCGGGCTTTTGCCCGGGCGGCCGAGAACGTCGCTCTCAACGGACTGGGGGACCGGGTCCGGCTGATCCGGGCGGCGGCAGGAGCGGCGGTACGAACCGCAATGTTGACCACCGGCTTGGACGTCCTCAACCGTCTGGTGGACGAAGGTTCGCAGGCGCCGGCCGAACCGGTGGATGTGACCACCCTGGACGCCCTCGATCTGGAGCGGGTGTCGCTCATCAAGATAGACGTTGAAGGTTGTGAGGCCGAGGTTCTCGAGGGAGCCAGGGCGCTTATTGACTCCCACCGGCCGGTATTGATCGTGGAGTTCAACCAACCGGCCGAACTGGAACGGATCCGCCGGAGCATCGGCTACCGGTGGGTGAACTATCTCCCGCAAAGCCGGTCCCTGGAGGAGTCGGACCCGACGGACCGCAGAGCCCACAACCTGATCATGGTGCCGGACCTCGAATCGGCCCGGGCCCGGCTTGCGGCCGGGGGGGAACATCAAGGATCAATGCCCCCCGCCTGAAGTGACAAGATCCTCTTTAACATGGGCCTTATGAACTTTGCCAGAGCCACCCGCACCCTCCCGGTGATCGTCGCGGTCGTCGTGTTTGCCCTGGTCTTGGGGTTGATGAGCGCCACCATCGAAGATTCAGGCAGCCTGGTGCTCGTCCTGGGAATGGGCCTGGTCGGGCTGGTGGTGATCGTCGGTGTGTGGAAGCTCAACGGTCTGGTAAGCACGCTGATGTTCGGGGCGGCCCTTTTGGTTTCCATGATCGCCATCCGGGCGGGCAGCGAGGTGACTGCGGCGGATGTGCTGTTGGGGGCGGCGCTGGGGCCTGCGTTGATACTTGCCTCCCGCCGTCCTGCCGAGGAGCAGCGAAGGCCGTTCGGTCGCCACTGGCACCTCCCCGTCCTACTGCTGGTAGGCACCCTGGTTTTCGGCGGTTTGATCGGAAGTTTTTCTGCCGACAACCAGAACCTGAGCCTGGCCGAACTCGGGCGATTCGCTGCATCCAGCGCCGTGGTTGTGGTGTTGCTTTGGCTTTGGCGGCCGGGCCGGCGCAGGCTGGAGGCCCTCTGCTGGTTCCTACTTATAGGCGCCACTATCAACGCGGGACTGGGTCTGGTTTTGGAGAAGTTCGGCGGCCGGGCGATGGGGCTTTCCGGACACCCCAACCACTACGCACTTGCTTGCGTTCTGGCCGCTGGCATTGCGCTGGGTCTGGCCTTCTCCGCCCCGGGGCGAGCGAGCCGGGTGATATCGGTAGGTTGCCTGACGCTGCTCGGGGTCGGGGTGATCGTCAGCGGTTCGCGCGCGGCGCTGCTGGGTCTGGCCGTAGCGTTGGCCGCGTTCATGGTCACCACCAAAAGCTGGCGGTTCGTGGCGCTGGGACTGGTGGTCTGCGTCGGCGTTCTGGTGGCAATCAACACCAACCTCCTCTCGGTGGGCGAACTGAACGCAGTGAACCGGATCAGGGGCGACCAGTCCTCATACCTGGCCGACCAGGAGAGGCTGGAGGCCGCCCGCCAGACCCTGGATGTAATTGCCGCCCACCCGCTCACCGGCAACGGATTCGAGTCGGCCAAGTTTGCCCACTCCATCTATCTGCAGCTGTTGGCCTCGGCCGGGTTGCTGGGAGTGGCCTTTGGGGTTGGGCTGATCGTCATGGCGATCCGGGCCCTGAAGCACGCGGCCAAACGCAACGACCTGCTGACCCTGGGGCTGGCCTGTTCTTATCTGGGTTACCTGGCGGCGGGGACCTTCTCGAACATCTTGTGGGACCGGTACGTCTGGCTCCACCTTGCCGTACTCATGACCCTGGTTGCGTCGAGTCCTCGGCCGATGGCCACGGGCGCCCCGGCCGCGGGTCCGGCCCGGGCGGCCGTGGGGTCCGGTCGGGCCGGGGTGCCGTGATGCGGGTACTGGTTCACGACTCCTCCGGCCACCCATTTCAGATCGAACTGAGCCGCGAACTGGCCCGGCGTGGCCATGAGGTCCGGCACATCTACTGCAGCTCGTTTTTGTCCCCCCGCGGAGAGGTGCACCGGCAGCCGGACGACTCCGAGGGATTTGTGATCAAAGACGTCGCCCTGGCCCGGCCGTTCGAGCGTTTCTCCATGCGCCGGTACTCCTACGCCCGCCGCCTGCTGCAGGAGTTCACCTACGGGAACCGGGTGGCTCGGGAGGTGGCGGACTTCAGGCCCGACGTGGTGATCTCGGCCAACGGGCCTCTCTTTTCCCAGCGCCGGATCGAACGCGGTTGCCGGTCTGCGGGTATCCCGTTCGTGTTGTGGCTCCAGGACTTCTACAGCCTTCCCATGAAGGCCGAGGCCGAGCGACGCCTCGGGCTGGTCGGGACCGCGGTCGGATCGGTCTTGGAGGCGGCCGAACAGTACCTGGCAAGGAGGTGCCGCTTCGTCGTGACGATCTCTGAGGACTTCAACCTTCGGCTGACCGATTGGGGGGTGGACCCCCAGAACATACTCACCATCGAAAACTGGGCCCCGATACAGGACCTGCCGGTGCGGCCAAAGGTCAATGACTGGTCGGTGGCGCATGATCTCAGCGACCGCACGGTGTTCGTCTACACCGGGACTCTGGGGCTCAAGCACAACCCCGAGTTGTTGTGGGCGCTTGCCCGGCGGGTGGGGGAGCAGGACCCCCGGGCGCGGGTGGTGGTCGCTTCAGAGGGGACCGGGATGGATTACCTGCGGGAGCGCCGGCAGACCGAGAACTTGGACCAGCTTGTCCTCTTGCCCTTCCAACCCTTCGACAGGTACGCCGACGTCCTCGGTACCGCCGACGTTCTGGTGGCCATTCTCGAGCCCGGCGCCGGGGCGTATGCGGTGCCCTCCAAGGTCCTCAGCTACCTGTGCGCGCAGCGGCCGATCCTGGCCGCCATCCCCGGATCCAACCTTGCGGGCCGGATAGTTCTGGACAATGAAGCGGGCCTGGTGGTGAACCCAAACGACGAAGAAGGCCTGGTGTGTGCCGCGGCCAAACTGCTCGGTGACCCGCAAACTCGCGCCGAGTTGGGCCGCAACGGCAGACGGTATGCTGAAGCCAACTTCCCCATCGGGGTTATTGCCGACAAATTCGAGCTCCTTTTATTGAAGGCCGCCGCGTCCCAGGGAGTGCGATAGCACTATCGAAAGGTGCGGAGTTTGAGCAGGAAGGTAGTCGTAGCGGGAGCCGGTGGGTTCATCGGTGGCAGTCTGGTGGCCAGGCTCCTGGAGTCCGGCACCGAGGTCCGGGCGGTCGACATCAAGCCGCTGGACCAGTGGCACCGGGTCCACGACGGGGCCGAAAACCTGATCTGCGACCTCTCGGAAAAATCCAACGCCTACCAGGCGGTAAAGGGCGCCGGGCAGGTGTTCGCCCTGGCTGCTGACATGGGCGGCATTGGTTTTATCGAGCAGAACAAAGCGCTGTGCATGCTCTCCAGTCTTATCTCCACGCACCTTCTCATGGCCGCCCGCGACAACGATGTGGAGCGCTTCTTCTATTCGTCCTCGGCCTGCGTCTACGCGGCGGACAAACAGACCGACCCCCGGGTTACCGCACTCAAAGAACAAGACGCCTACCCGGCGATGCCCGAAGACGGATACGGCTGGGAGAAGCTGTTCAGCGAACACATGTGCCGGCATTTTCGGGAGGACTTCGGCCTTCAGACCCGGGTGGCCCGCTACCACAACGTCTACGGTCCTTACGGCACCTACGACGGCGGACGGGAGAAGGCCCCGGCGGCAATCTGCCGGAAGGTCATCCAGGCCCGGCTCTCGGGGTCGGACGAGATCGAAATCTGGGGCGATGGGGAGCAGGCCCGCAGCTTCATGTACATCGATGACTGCCTTTACGGCACCCTCGCCCTGACCGAGTCGCAAATCACGGTTCCCGTCAACATCGGCAGCGCCGAACTGGTAACAATCAACCGCCTGGTCGATCTGGTGGAGAAGATCGCCGGTACCAGCCTGCGCCGCCGGTACAACCTGTCGGCTCCCCAGGGCGTGAGGGGGCGCAACAGCGACAACACCCTGATCAAGCAGTTATTGGGCTGGGAGCCATCCGTCCCCTTGGAGGTCGGGCTCGAAAAAACCTATCGCTGGATCTACGACCGGATGACTGCCTGAATGGGGCCGAAAACCCTGGTCACCGGCGCGGCCGGGTTTATCGGTTTTCACCTTGCCAGGCGCCTGACGGAGGATGGCCGGTCGGTAGTCGGGGTGGACAACCTCAACAGCTACTACGACCCGGCGTTGAAGCGGGACCGCCTTGACCTGCTGACCGCAACCCCCGGCGGCTTCACCTTCGAGCGCCTGGACCTGCGGGACTCTGCTGGGGTGGCAGCCATGTTCCGAGAACACCGCCCGGAGGAGGTGGTCCACCTGGCCGCCCAGCCGGGAATCCGGGAGTCGGTGATCAACCCCCGGGAATCGGTGGAAAACAACGTAAACGGTTTTCTCAGTGTGCTGGAGGGGTGCCGGGAGTCCGGGGTGCGCCACCTGGTGTACGCCTCGTCGAGTTCGGTCTACGGAGCCAACACCAAGGTGCCTTTCCGGGTGGGGGACCCGGTGGACCACCCGATCAGCCTTTATGCCGCCACCAAGCGGGCCAACGAGTTGATGGCCCACACCTACAGCCACCTGTTCGGTCTGCCGGCTACCGGCGTCAGGTTCTTCACGGTCTACGGGCCATGGGGGAGACCGGATATGGCCTACTTCCGCTTCGCCGACGCCATTTGCAAGGGTGAGCCGGTGCAGATCTACGGGACCGGAGAGGCGCTGCGCGACCTTACTTATATAGACGACATAGTCGAGTCGCTGGTCCGCCTCCTGGCCAGGCCGCCGCAGGCGGACGGGGACCGGCCGGACCCGGGCCCCGAAACCGGGGCCGGTGGGGCGCCGTACCGGCTGTTCAACATCGGCTTCGGGGGACAGATATCGGTCGGCGGCCTGGTGGGCCTGTTGGAGCAGAACCTGGGCCGAAAAGCGATCCGGACCCACCAGCAGGAGCGTCCCGGCGACGTCTTCGCTACCCGGGCTGAGGTCTTGGACCTGGAGAACTACATCGGCTTCGGGCCCCAGATTCCCGTCGATGAGGGGATCGCCCGGTTCGCAGAGTGGTACCGGGAGCGTTACAAACCGTAGCGCCGCCAGGCCTTGGGCCTAAAAACACCGGAGAGTTTCAAATCGACAGCCGACGTCAAACGTTCTTGTTGTAATTTTGGGTTTACGCTACCAATAGCAGCCAGAGAAATCATAGGTTAGTCGGTGCCTTGCGCGGGGTAAGGAGTGCAACGATGAGTAGCCTGGTGTCCGACAGAGTCGTCCGAAGGATGAAGCGACGAATGAAACGAACAGGGCGCCGGATGAGGAGAATGTCCTTCGGTGCCGGTTTAGCGGTCTCGGTCCTGGCGGGTTGCGTTGCTTTGTTATCCGCCTACTACCTGGGATCGCTGTTCTCCCGATAGCCGCTACAGATGGGCGGTCAGGTCGAAAACCATGTTCGAAGGATCGGACCGGCTGACCGTCTTTGTATTGTCCGCCAGGCGCCCCATCTGGGTGGCGTTACGGATCACATCTTTTAGGGCAGTGAGGTCGGTGCCCAGGCCCTGGAGGCGAGAGTACGCGTCGCCTTCCGAATCTTTGGGCCCCGGGTCGGGCTGGGCTGCGGCGAAGCGCATCCGGACCGATGAGTGGGTCGAACAGATGCCGTCAAAGCCAGCGGACCCCGGCGCCCAGTCCAGGCAAGCCAAAGGGTAGGCGCACAAGAGGCTAAAACTGTGGGTGTGCGCAAGGTCGTTCCAAAAATTCTCAAGCTGAATGGCGGCGGGCTCTTTGCCTTCGTCCCAGAGCAGGGCCACCATCTCGCCGTAGATCCGGAGGTTGGGCGCCTGCCGCCCGGTGGAAGCAACCAACTCGCCGATCACCTTGTTGAACCGGGCGGCATCGGGGTTGCCGTCGACCATGATCCTGTCGAGAGTCTTCGCCGCATCCAGGACCACAAAAAGCCCCCGTTCCCGGGCCAACGGGATGTTGAGGCCCAGGTCTTCGAGGGCGTGGATGAAGGCTGCGGAGTGGGCGGGGGTGGCGACTAGAACGACCGGGTTCCCGGCTTGCAGTGCCGGGACGGCAAAGTCCCGGACCGACTCCACCAGCAGCGCTTCCGTTTCGTAGAACTCAACCAGGTGGTCGTGCAAGGGATGTCCTCAATTCTAGAGAGACTTACCCCCTGCTTATCGGCGTAAAGGGGGGCCCGGTTAAGGACTGGCTAGCCGGGTTGTCTGGATCCCCCGTCCAGTGGACTGCTAGAGGGTGATGATCGGTCCCGGGACGCCCTTGAAGTAGTTGCGGGTGTCGAAAATCAGCCGGCTGCGTTCGGCGATCCATCCGGCGTCGTAGACCGTGTGGCTGGTGTGAAACAGGACCAAGTCTGCCGCGGCGAGAGTTGCATCAGTGAGTTCGCAGGAGTCCATCTTTCCGCTCTTGAGATACAACGAGCTAACGTACGGATCGTGGAAACGGACGTTGGCCCCGGCTTTCTGGAGTTTCTGGATGATCTCAACCGCCGGCGTCTCGCGGGCGTCGTTGACGTCCGGTTTGTAGGCAACCCCTAGCACCAAGATCGAGGAACCCCGGATGCTCTTGTCGCGGTCGTTGAGGGCCTCGGAGAGTCGCTGGAACACGTAGGTCGGCATGGTCTCGTTGAAGTCCCGGGCCAACTCAACGAACTTGGCGGTGCAGCCCATCTGACGAACTCGCCAGGACAGGTAGGCGGGGTCGACTGGGATGCAATGTCCGCCCCAACCGGGTCCGGGATAGAAGGCTTGGAAGCCGAAGGGTTTCGTCGCCGCCGCCTCTATGACTTCCCAAACGTCTATGCCCAGGTCGTTGCAGAGGATAGCCATCTCGTTCGCTAGTGCGATATTTACGTGCCTATAGGTGTTTTCCAGGAGTTTGGACATCTCCGCCGCCCGGGCGGAGGAGACCCGGACTACCTTGGCAACAAAGGTGCCATAGAAGTCCTCCATAAGCTCTCCGCTGACCGGGTCGAAGCCGCCCACGATCTTCGGCACATTATCAAGGTGGAATTCGGGGTTTCCCGGGTCAATACGCTCTGGCGAAAATCCTAGGTAGAAGTCGGCGCCAGCCTTCAGTCCGCTGGTTTCAAGGATGTCCCGGAGGAAGTCCTCTGTGGTGCCGGGATAGGTCGTACTCTCCAGAATCACCAACTGCCCCGGCCGCAGGTTCTCCGAAACTGCGGTTGCGGCGCCTTCGATGTAGCGCATATCGGGCGAGCCGTCTCTTAGTGGGGTGGGTACGCAGATAACTACCACGTCGGCTTTGCTCAGGACGGCGGTATCGCAGGTAGGGGTAAAACGGCCGCTATCAACCGCCCCCGCGATGTCCTGATCGCTGATCTCCAGCAACGGTGATCTCGCCTCACGGAGTTCATTGATCTTGCCGGGGTCTTTGTCCAAGCCGGAGACCGTGAATCCGCAAGCGGCAATTCGGAGCGCCAAGGGAAGCCCGACGTACCCCAACCCTACGATTGAAACCGTAGCCGTACGTTCCCTTAACGCTTGCTTTAGCTGATCCAAAGTTTGGCCCCCACCGTTCCGTTCCAGGAATAGGAAATCCCATGGTCCCTAGATCTTATGCCAAGAAATGGCAATCTAGCACGCTTATTGCACTGTGCCAAGGTATCCTTTTGAGTCCGAAGTTTCAGGTGGTCGAAATGGTAGTTGCGGGGGTTGCATGAAAGCATTGATAACCGGGGGGGCGGGATTTATCGGCTCGCATCTTGCCGACGCCTTAATAGCCCGGGGCGACGCCGTCATCGCCCTGGACAACCTAAGTACGGGTTCCCTGCAGAACATCCGCCACCTGATACCCAAACCAAATTTTGAGTTCGTTCTGGGCTCTGTTTTGGATTCCGAGCAGGTGGACGATGTCGTTGCCAGATCAGATGTCATTTTCCACTTGGCCGCAGCCGTAGGGGTGCGGGTTATCGTCGAGCGGACTCTGGAGTCCTTGATAACCAACATCAAGGGGTCGGAGAACGTACTTGAGGCCGCCCTGAAGCACGCCAAAAAGGTGTTGATTACGTCCACCTCCGAGGTCTACGGGAAATCGACTGACATACCTCTCAAAGAGGATGGGGATCGATTGCTGGGCTCGCCGCTGATTGGGCGGTGGAGCTACTCGACTTCGAAAGCGGTCGA
>JAJCYE010000106.1 GCA_029263075.1 Actinomycetes bacterium | reverse complement strand
CGCCCCATTTCGCTGCCCTGGCTGATGGTCAAATGCTCGGCGGCTCCCCACAACCGGTGAGCCAGCAGGCCCATGGGTCCGGCTGCAGAGCCGGTCCCCGGATCCTCTGCGATGCCGGATGCGGGGAAGTAGACCCTTGCGTGCAGGTTGGTGTCATTCAGCCGGCGGAACGGGCACAAGCTGATCCCGCCGGCTTGCGTTGCCAACGAACGCACCGCCGTCAGGTCGGGCTGGAGCCCCTCCAAGGGACAGGTAGTCGGGATCAAGACGTGATTGGTGCCTCCCGCCTCTGAGAGCCACGCGCCCTCCAGACCCGGCAGGCCCAGGGCCTCAGCCATGCCGGCTTCGTCGATCCGGGTCAGAACCGGGTCGGGCTGGGTCATCTCGGCAGACCGGGCGTCGGCCACGACGGTGACCGTGGCGCCGGAGGTGGTCTGGGTCCAACTGCCGGGCCCCAGTGCCCATGCCGTCCCCAGCGACGGATGCCCGGCAAAGGGCAGTTCGCCGGCCGGGGTGAAGATCCTCATGCGGTAGGAGTGGTCGCCGGTGACTGTGGGGAACGTCGTTTCGCTCAGGTTGGCCTCCCGGGCGACAAGGGGCATCAGATGGTCGGGGCAGTCGTCCAGCACAATACAAAGCCCGTTACCGGAAAACGGCCGGTCCGTAAACACGTCGACTATCCGGTAGCGCAAGCTTCCCCCTGTTCCTGGCACCTCTTTACCCGTGATCCTGATCCGGATGCCGGTCTCCCGGCACAGTAGGCCTACTGGTGCGGAAGCAGGATGCTGCGGGCTTGCGCCACATCGTCGGCTATCGCGTCGTTCAGCGCCTCCACGCTCGGGAACGCAATGTGATCCCTCAGGCGAGCCGTGAACTCGAACTCCACCTCGCGCCCGTAAAGGTCTCCCTCGAAGTCGATGACGAACGACTCAACGCTCAGGGGGTTTTGGCCGAACGTCGGGTTGGTCCCGACACTGATGGCGCTCGGGCGCTTGCGTCCGGCATCCACCGTGTAACCGGCGTAGATCCCGGCGCCGGGCACGCAGACCTCGGCCGGCGGGTTGAGGTTGGCAGTCGGGTAGCCCATGCCTTTGCCCCTTCCGCTGCCGTGAACCACCGTCCCGGGCAGCCGGTAGGGCCGGCCCAGTGCCTTGGCAGCCCAGCGGACGTCACCCTCGGCCAGGGCATGGCGAATGGCGGTGCTGGAAATGGTCTGGCCTTCTGCCTCGGCCATGCGGGCCGGGTCGAAGACAAAACCAAGCCGTCTGCCAAAGGACTTCAACATGGTCACGTCACCCCGGGCGAAGCGGCCGAACCGGAAGTCCGACCCCACAACCACCGCTTTCACCCCGAGTTCTTTGACCAGGATCCGCTCGATGAATTCTTCGGGCTCGACGCGTGACAGTTCGGGAGTGAACTCAAGAACGACAACCTGGTCCACCCCTGCTTCCTTCAGTAGGGCCAATTTGCCCTCCGCAGTCACCAGCGAGGGCGGTCCGATACCCCGGAGCACTTTCTGGGGATGGGGTTCGAAGGTGACCACAGTCGCCAGTGCATCCAATTCCGCTGCCTGGGCTTTGACTTTGCGGATCAACAATTGGTGGCCCTTGTGCACGCAGTAGAAGTTGCCGATCGTTACCACCGTCGGGACCTGGGCGGTGTCCCCTCCCCGGACCACCCTCATATAAGTACCGCCGCCGGCTTCAGGCCTTTGGGGGATCGCCTGTAGACCGCTATCAACTCGCCGTCCGGACCAATGATCCCAACGGGGACCCCGGCCGTCATGCCCGCTTCGTGCGCGGGGCGGTCGCCAGAGCGCTTCACGTTCAACATCGGCAGCTCACCCAGCCGCGCGGGAGGTTGCACGTCGACCAGTTCCCGGCCGTGGCTGACGTCGTCCAACTCATCGCCGTCGACGCGGCGGCGGGGGAAGTCTCTCATCGCGTCGTGCATCGGCAGGATGAGACCCTGGGCCTCTTCCCGCTCCATCGCTTGCAAGTCGGCCAAGGGAACCGACTCGGATTCCTTGAATGAACCCACCGAAAGCCGCCGCAGCGCAGTCAAATGCGCGCCGCATCCAAGAGCGTCGCCCAAATCCGCCCCCAGCGTCCGGACGTAGGTGCCGCTGGAGCACTTCACATAGAAGGCGGCCGACTGGCTCGATGGGTCAAAACTTTCAATCTCCAAGGCGAAGATACGCACCGCCCTGGGCTCCCGCTCCACCTCCTCGCCCCGGCGGGCCGCCTTATACAGGGCCTCACCTTTAATCTTGATGGCCGACACCATCGGCGGCATTTGGCTGAGCTCTCCGACGAATGCCGCACCGGCCCGGCGGATCTCCTCCAGGCTCAGGTCACACGGCGTCTCAGACACAACTTCACCCTCGGCGTCCTGGGTGGATGTGGCCATACCGAAACGGGCGACCGCCCGGTACTCCTTGGCAGTTCCCTGAAGAAACGCGAGCAGGCGGGTAGCTTTGCCGATGCCCATGACGAGAACCCCGGTGGCCGCCGGGTCCAGGGTGCCGGCGTGGCCTATCTTGGTGGTGCCGTACACCCTGCGGAGCCGGTTCACCACGTCGTGGGAGGTGCAACCGGCCGGCTTGTCCACAACCAGCAGCCCGGAGACCGCCGCCTCACCCTTCATGGAGCAGGAGCCGGCTGGGCGGCAGACAGGCGTTCTCGGACCCTGGTGACCACTTGTTCGGTTTCGCCGTTGATGCTGAAGCCAGCGGCTTTGGTGTGCCCGCCACCACCGAACGACTGGGCGACGGCGGAGACGTCCACATCCGACCGGGACCTGAGCGATACCCGCCATCCACCCTCGGGGCGCTCTTTCATGAGCATCGCCACCTCGGCCTCTTTGACCACCTTGAGAAAGTCGATGAAGTCTTCGGCGATCTCCAGCCCCAAGCCATCCAGGTCCTCCAGCAGCAGCCAGCTGTAGACCACGGCGTCGTCCAGCCGGGCGCGGCTGAGGACCTTGCCCAGGATCCTGAGCTGGTCGAAGGGCGCCGACTCGAAGATCTGCTCGGCCACGGTCAGGTGGTCGGCCCCCGCCTCACGAAGGACTACGGCCGCCTGGAGAGTTGCGGGCGAGGTGTTCGAATACTGGAACCGGCCGGTGTCGGTAACCACGCCGGTGTAAAGCGCGGTTGCGATCTCGGGCGTGACCACACCCCCCATACGCTGGATCAGCTCGAGCGCCAGTTCGGCCGAGGAGGCCCGGCCGGAATCCACCAGGTTGATATCGCCGAAATTGTTGTTGGATACGTGATGATCGATATTCAGTCTGGTCCCGGCAGCCAAGAACTTGGGGGTCAACAGTTCGAGCCGGCGCTGATCGCCGCAGTCGATGGCTACGAAGACCTCCGCCGTCTCGGGGACCCGGTCCTGGGGAACGATGCGCTCAACACTAGGCAGGAACTTGTAGGTGTCGGGGATGTAAGCCTCTTCGCTCCCCCAGCTCATCCAAACTTTCTTGCCCAGACTCTCCAGGTGCAGCCCCAGCCCCAGCATGGAGCCGAAAGCGTCGCCGTCGGGGGAAACGTGGCAGGAAATCGCCACCTCACCCGCCCCGCGGAGCGCATCGACCGCCTTGGTCCACTCGATCTCAGGTATCACCGGGACTCCTCGTCGTCGGGCTGGTTGTATTTGTCGGCCAGCGTCGGGGAATCCGGAGAATCCGACACCCCCAACCCCTTCAAAATCATCTCAATTCGCTGCGAACTCTCTGCCGTGTGATCTTCGACTATGCGGATCTCGGGAAGGCGGCGGAGCCGGATCTCCCGACCCATGATCGACCTGAGGTGCGCCTTGGCGTGCTGAAGGGCGGAGATGGTGTTGTTCCTCTCCGACTCCGTCCCCATAGTGCTGACGTACACGTGCGCCACCCTCATGTCCTTCTCGAGCTTCACCCCGGTGATCGTCACAAACCCCACACGAGGGTCCTTCATCCCACGGACCGCTTCGCTCAGGACCTCGCGGGCGAGTTCTTCAACGCGATTGGAGCGGGGATAATTCCTAGGCATCCGGGACCATCACCTCCACCTGAACGTCGACTATCTCCACCTCGTAGCGGCCGCGCAGATAGCGTTCCACCTCGTGCAGCATCTTTTGGGCATGAAACGACGAGTTGGACACGCAAGATACGCCCAGTGTGCCCCGTTGTCGCAGGTCCTGGTGCTCCACCTCCGCGACCGCCAGATTGAACTTGGAGCTGAGGGTTCCGATCATGCTTTGAACAACCCTTCGCTTTTCCTTCAACGAGGTAGAGCCGGGGACCAGGAAATCGAACCTTGCGACCCCCACGAACATCAGTTGAGCTTAGAAACTTTGACGGCCGGCGGCCGGCCGCCAAATTCGGGGTCCGCCATTGGCCTGGCGGTTTTCCTAGCGGGCAACCTCACGGACTTCGTAGGCTTCAATAACGTCGCCGAGCTTGATGTCGTTGTAACCGGCGATGGTGATGCCGCACTCGTAGCCGAAGGTGACTTCACGGACATCGTCCTTGAAGCGCCTCAGGCTCGACACTTCGCCGGTGTGGACGACCTTGCCGTCACGCAGCAGCCTCGCTTTGGCGTTGCGGACGATCTTGCCCTCGGTAACGTAACTTCCTGCAACCATCGCCTTCGGCGTCCGGAACGTGTCCCTGACCTCCGCCGATCCGATGACCACCTCTTCCTCGAGGGGGGCAAGCAGCCCGTGCGTGGCTTTGGTGATGTCGTCCAGGAGCTGGTAGATGACCTCGTAAAGACGAACGTCCACGCCCTCCTTCTCGGAGAGTTGGCGGGCGCCGGCGTCGGGGCGGACCGCAAAGCCCACCACAATAGCGCCGGAGGCCTTGGCCATCCAGATGTCGTTTTCGTTGATGGCGCCCACCGCCTTGCGCTGGATCACGGTGCGCACCAGCGACTGGTCCAGCTTGTCGATGGACTCACTCAGGGCCTCGATGGCACCCTGCGAGTTGGCGCGAACAATCAGCTTCAGCTCGGGGATGTCTCCGGTACGAGCCTTCGAAAGCAACTCCTCCAGGCTCATAGCCTTGCCGCCCTCGGCGAACTCGGCCTGGCGCAGCTTGACCTCGCGTTCCTGGGAGATGCGTTTGGCTTCCCTCTCGTCGGCCACCACCCGGAACTCGTCGCCGGCCAACGGGACCTTCGACCACCCGGTTACCAGCACGGGCTGTGACGGTCCGGCCTTCTTTACGGTCTTGCCGGCTTCGTCGGTCAATGCCCGAACCTTGGCCCAAGCCGCTCCGCAAACCACGGGGTCGCCCACGTTCAAGGTGCCCTTTTGAACTATCAGCGTGGCCAGCGGGCCGCGGCCTTTGTCCAAGTGGGCCTCTACCGACACACCGCGGGCGGTGGTGTTGGGATTGGCCTTCAACTCCTGCATGTCGGTGACCAGGTGGATCATCTCCAGCAGATCATCCAGGTTGGTCCCGGCTTTGGCGGAAACATCAACGAAGACGGTATCGCCGCCCCACTCCTCGGGGCTCAGGCCATGCTCGGCCAACTGCTGGCGGGCACGAACCGGGTCCGATTCCGGCTTGTCGATCTTGTTGACGGCAACAATGATGGGAACTCCGGCGGCCTTGGCGTGGTCCATTGCCTCAACGGTTTGGGGCTGGACTCCGTCGTCGGCGGCGACTACGAGGATCGCGATGTCGGTCACCTGGGCGCCCCGGGCTCGCATCTGGGTGAAGGCTTCGTGGCCCGGGGTGTCGATAAAGGTCACCGTGCGGCCGTCGTGGGTGTGGACCTGGTACGCACCGATCGCCTGCGTGATGCCGCCGGCCTCCAGTGAAAGCATCTCCTTCTTGCGGAACTGCTGAAGGATGGAGCTCTTTCCGTGGTCGACGTGTCCCATGACGGTGACGATGGGTGCTCGGGGCTGCAGATTGGCCGGATCTTCGGGTGCCTCGGACTCGACCTCGTGCTCCTTGGCCTCCTCTTCGACCGAGATGATCTGAACCTTCTTGCCGAATTCCTCGGCAACAAGCTCCACCAGGGAGTCGGAAAGCGACTGGGTGATGGTCTTCATTTCGCCCAAAATCATCAGAGTTTTAATGACGTCGCCGGGCGACGATTCAAATTTTTCGGCCAGATCCTCAACGGTGATCCCGTGAGGAACGTGGATGGCGCCGGGAGCGGAGGCTGCGGCGGGAGCCGCAACCGGTGCGGGTGCTGCGGGAGCCGGGGGTGGTGTGGGCCGGTCCTGGCGCGAGGGAGCGCCTCCCTGACGGTTTTGTCCGGGCCGCGTCCCTTGGCGAGCCTGACCCTGTCCGGTCTGGTTCGGCTTACCGCCGGGTCGGTTGGAGCTCTGACTCGGGCGGGCGGGCTGGGTCTTGGGGGG